>NZ_FMHT01000003.1:957000-1276000 GCF_900091585.1 Micromonospora nigra
GCCGACTCGCTGGTCTACATCGACCTGTCCTTCTACCAGGTCCTCGGCCAGCAGCTCGGCGCCTCCGGCGAGTTCGCCCAGCCGTACGTGCTGGCCCACGAGTACGGCCACCACGTGCAGAACCTGCTCGGCACCAACGAGCAGGTGCGCCGCCAGCAGCAGCGGGACCCGGACAACGCCAACGACCTGTCCGTGCGGCTGGAGTTGCAGGCCGACTGCTATGCCGGGGCCTGGGCCAAGAACGCCACCGGCACCGCCGACGCGCAGGGCCAGAAGATCTTCACCAGCATCAGCGAGCGGGACATCCAGGAGGGCATCGACACCGCCGAGAAGATCGGCGACGACGCCATCGCGAGACGGGCCGACCGGCCGGTCAACCCCGACGAGTTCACCCACGGCAGCTCCGCCCAGCGCCGGGAGTGGTTCACCAGGGGCTACTCCACCGGCGACCCGAAGTCCTGCGACACCTTCAGCGGCGCGGTCTGAGCCCACCCTCAGCGGCGCGGTCTGAGCCCACCCTCAGCGGCGCGGTCTGAGCCCACCCTCAGCGGCGCGGTCTGAGCCCACTGCTCCGGCGGCACCCGGTCGCGGCGCTCCCTGAGCGCGACCGGGTGCCGTTCCCGCATCCGACGGCAGCCGACGGGCCACCATCCCCGGGCCGGGCCCGTGCGCACCCCGCACCAACCGGCCGGGCCGCTCAACCGGCCGGCTGTGGATCGCGGACCAGGACGTGCACCGCGCGGGCGGCCCCCGCCGCCGCCAGCAGCACCGCGTGCCGGGGCTCCGGCACGTCGAGCAGCCGCTCGGCGCGCAGCGCGGCCAGCGGAGCGAGACGACGGTCGGCCAGCACCGCGTCCACCGCCCGGCGGTCGCCGCCGGCCACCAGGGCGTCCAGCCGGTCGACCTCCGGCAGCAGCAGCCGCAGCGCCAGGTCCACCGCGTCGCCCGTCGCCGCCTTCGCCTGGTTGTCCCGCCGCCGGGCGAACCGCTGCTGGGACCAGCCACCGGCCGCGGTGCGCCCCTGTACGTACCGGGTGTCCACCTTGTGCACCGGCAGCTGCTCCCCCACCGCGACACCGACCGCCACCGCGCCCTTGCGGGCGAGCAGCAGGCCGATCCGGCGCGGCGCGACGGCCTCCGCCACGAAGGTGTCCAGGTTCGACGAGGCGGGCGCGCCCGGCGGGATGTGCAGCTCGGCCGTGGCGCCGTCCGGGGCGGTCAGCAGCAGGCCGTACTCCTGGATGGTGGTGGTCGGCGGGCCGTGCCGGTCGGCGAAACCGGCGACCCAGCGCGCGACGCGCGGCGGGTCGACCTCCACCCACCGCCCGCCTCCGGCCGCCGGCCTGCTGCTCACGCACCCGAACCTACGGCACCGTCGGCCACCGCACCCCGGCGGGCGGCGGCAAGCGGCCGCCCCTGCGGTCAGTCGCACTCAGCAGACCAGGGTCACCACGGCCAGCGCGGCGACGATGGTGCTGGAGACCAGGGCCGTGTACCGCCGGCCGCGAGGCCCGGACAGCACCCGTCCCACCACCGAACCGCCAACCGCGATCAGCAGTTGCCAGCTCGCCGAGGCGAGGAACGCCCCGAGTACGAACGCCAGCGTGGCGGCCGGGTCAGGGTCGGCGGCGTCGTCGCGGCCGAGCACCAACGCGGTGAAGTAGACGACGGTCACCGGGTTCAGCATGGTCAGCGCCAGCACCCCGGCGAACGCACGCGCCGGGGTGTCCAGCCCACGACGACGTCTCGCCGGCTCGACCGGAACCGGGCGCAGGGCCGGCCACGCGGTGTACGCGGCGAGAACGAGCAGGACCACGGCCGCCACGACCCGCAGCGGACCGGCGACCGGAGCGATCGTCGCCGCCAACGCCGCCCCGCCCAGCGCGGCGGCGGCGGCATACAGGCCGTCGGCCGTGGCGACACCGAGCGCGGCTGCCGTACCGACCCGGAACGACGTTCGGGCGGCCAGCCCCATGACGAGCACGGCGATGGCGCCGACCGGGATCGCGACGCCGTACCCGGCGACCACCCCCGCCAGGAACGCCGCCGTCACGACGGCCGGCGGCGCGGCGGGGCGGACGCCGTCGCGGTCCGCTGTCGGCGTGCGGCGGTGGCCGCACGGACGGGGACCTGCTTCGGGTACGCCTCGCTCACGGACCCATTGTGGATCCGAACCGACCGACGGCGCCTCTCGTTATACCGCGCCGGAGTAGGCCCTGGTGGACACGGTGCAGGCGACGCGACGGCATGGCTTCGGTACGCGGATCAGGCTCGGCGCACGAGGAGAACCCCCGTGCGCTCCACGCTCTGGTGCCCGGGAACGCGTCGAGCGCGGCACCCCGGCGGGGCACCGCGCTCGACGCGCAACGGGTCAGACGTTGAAGCCGAGGGAACGGAGCTGGTCGCGTCCCTCGTCAGTGATCTTGTCAGGGCCCCACGGCGGGAGCCACACCCAGTTGATCCGGATGTCGTCGACCAGACCGCCGCCGGGGCCGGTGGTCAGCGCCTGCCGGGTCTGGTCCTCGATGACGTCGGTGAGCGGGCAGGCCGCCGAGGTCAGCGTCATGTCCAGGGTGGCGACGTTGTCGTCGCCGACGTGCACCCCGTACAGGAGACCGAGGTCGACCACGTTGATGCCCAGCTCCGGGTCGACGACGTCCTTCATCGCCTCCTCGATGTCGGCCACCGCGGCCTTCCCGCCGGCAGCCGGCGCGGCGCTGCCGGCGGCAGCCCCGTCCGCCGTCGCGGGGGTCTGCGGGGCGGCGGTGTCGGCGGAGACGGTGGCGTCGCCCGCACCCCCGGCCGCCGGCGCGGCGGTGGCGGCGTCCGCCGCCTCCCCGGTCTCCGGCGTCGTCACGGTGTTCTCGCTCATGCCTTCACCTCCGTCGGGCTCACGCCCACACCGGCGCGTGCCGCGGCGTCCCTGAACGCCATCCACGGCAACAGCGCGCACTTGACCCGGGCGGGGTAGCGGGCCACGCCCGCGAACGCGACCCCGTCACCGAGCACGTCCTCGTCCGGCGTGACCTGGCCACGACCGGACAGCAACTCCACGAACGCCTCGTGCACCTCGAACACCTCACCCGCGCCCCGGCCGGCAAGCAGCTCGTGCAGCACGCTCGCCGACGCCTGGCTGATCGAGCAGCCCACGCCGTCGTACGACACGTCGTGCAGCACCTCGCCGTCGGTGGCGACCCGGACGGTCACCTCGTCGCCGCAGGTCGGGTTGACGTGGTGCGCCTCGGCGACCCGGTCGGTCGGATCGTCGGCGTCGCGCAGGCCACGACCGTGCGGGCGCTTGTAGTGGTCCAGGATGATCTCCTGGTAAAGAGACTCAAGCTGCATCGGGCTGAACTCCCGTCGATTCGCCGGACTCCTGCGTCGCCCGGCTCACCGGAACACCTTCCGCACCCGCTCCAGGCCCGCCACCAGGGCGTCGATCTCTCCGGTGGTCGTGTAGAGGTAGAACGAGGCCCGGGTCATCGCCGGCACCCCGAACCGGGTGCACACCGGCTTGGCGCAGTGGTGACCCACCCGCACCTGCACGCCCAGCGAGTCGAGCACCTGCCCGACGTCGTGCGGGTGGATGTCGCCCAGGGCGAAGGAGATCGTGCCGCCCCTTCCGACCGGCACCTCCGGGCCGAAGATCCGCAGGTCGGGCACGGTGGCGAGGGCTTCCAGCGCGTACGCCGTCAGCTCCTTCTCGTGCCACTGGACGGCCCGCATGCCGATGCCGGTCAGATAGTCCACCGCCGCGCCCAGCGCGACCGCCTCGGCGATCGGCGGGGTGCCGGCCTCGAACCGGGCCGGCGGGGCGGCGAACGTCGACCCCGCCATCGACACCGTCTCGATCATCGAGCCGCCGCCGAGCACCGGCGGCATGGCCGCCAGCAGCTCCCCGCGCCCCCACAGCACGCCGACGCCGGTCGGGCCGCACATCTTGTGCCCGGTGAACACGACGAAGTCGGCGTCGAGGTCACCCACGTCGATCGGCATGTGCGGCACGGACTGCGAGCAGTCGAGCAGCAGCAACGCCCCCACCTCGCGCACCCGCGCGGTGATCCGCGAGGTGGCGTTGATCGTGCCGAGGATGTTGGACATGTGCACCAGCGAGACGATCTTCGTCCGTTCGGTGACCAGGTCCTCCAGCCCCGACTCGTCGAGGCGGCCGTGGTCGGTGACCGGGAACCAGCGCAGGGTCGCGCCGGTGCGCTCGCAGAGCAGCTGCCACGGGACGATGTTCGAGTGGTGCTCCATCTCGGAGATCACCACCTCGTCGCCGGGGCCGATCCGGAACCGGTCGGCCGTCTCGCGGGGCCCCGCAGCCAGCGGAGCGGCGCCGGGGCGCAGCGAGGCGTTGGAGAACGCGTACGCCACCAGGTTGATCGCCTCGGTGGAGTTCTTGGTGAACACCACCTCGTCCACGCTGGGCGCGTTGACGAACGCCGCGATCTTCGCCCGCGCGCCCTCGTACGCCTCGGTGGCCTCCGTGCCCAGCGTGTGCACCGAGCGGGACACGTTGGCGTTGTGCCGCTCGTAGTGCCCCCGCAGGGCGTCGAGCACCTGGCGCGGCTTGTGGGAGGTGTTGGCGCTGTCGAGGTAGACCAGCGGGTGACCGTTGACCTCCCGGCCGAGGATCGGGAAGTCCGCGCGCACCGCCGCCACGTCGAAGCGGGGCACCTCGTCGTACTGCGGCATCCCCGGCGGGATCACGAGAGACGTCATGCCAGCCTCAGGCCCGCGCCGACCCGGCCCCGGCGGCGTACCGCTCGTAGCCCTCTTCCTCGAGCTTGTCGGCCAGCTCCCGGCCGCCCTGCTCGACGATCCGGCCGGCGACGAAGACGTGCACGAAGTCCGGCTTGATGTAGCGCAGGATCCGGGTGTAGTGGGTGATCAGCAGCATCCCGGTGTCACCGGTGTCACGGACCCGGTTGACGCCCTCGCTGACCACGCGCAGCGCGTCCACGTCGAGGCCGGAGTCGGTCTCGTCGAGGATGGCGATCTTCGGCCTGAGCAGTTCCAGCTGCACGATCTCGTGCCGCTTCTTCTCGCCGCCGGAGAAGCCCTCGTTGACGTTGCGCTGGGCGAAGGCCGGGTCCATCTGGAGCCGCTCCATCGCGCCGCGCAGCTCGCCGCCCCAGGTGCGCAGCTTCGGCGCCTCGCCGTCGATGGCGGTCTTGGCGGTCCGCAGGAAGTTCGCCACCGAGACGCCGGGCACCTCGACCGGGTACTGCATGGCCAGGAACAGACCGGCGCGGGCCCGCTCGTCGACGGACATCTCGAGGACGTCCTCGCCGTCGAGGGTCACCGTGCCGCCGGTGATCTCGTACTTGGGGTGGCCGGCGATCGAGTAGGCCAGCGTCGACTTGCCGGAGCCGTTGGGGCCCATGATGGCGTGGGTCTCGCCCGACCGCACGGTCAGGTCGACACCGGCCAGGATCGGCTTGAGCTCACCCTCGGGCAGCTTGACCGACACCTTCAGGTCGCGGATCTCCAGGGTGCTCATTATCGGGTCACTCCATTGCTCGGCATGGGGCGACCGTCGTCGCCCACGGGAAGGTAGATCTCGCCGTCGCGGACTTCGACGGGATAGACGGGAACGGGTTCGGTGGCGGGCAGCCCGGTCGGCTCGCCGGTCCTCAGGTCGAAACGGGAACCGTGCAGCCAGCATTCCAGCGTGCACCCGTCGACCTCCCCCTCGGAGAGGGCGACCGCGGCGTGCGAACACTCGTCGTAGACGGCGTGGAACGTGCCGTCCTCGGCGTGCACGACCGCGATCTTCGTGCCGTCGACGTCCGCGCTGACCACGGTGCCCTTCGGCACGTCCTCGGTGGAGCAGATCCGGATCATCAGGCCCTCGCCTTCGCCGTGGCGTCCCCGCTCGCGAGTCCGGCGGTCCCGAACTCGCTGCCTCCGCTCGCCAGCCGCGCCTCGATCGCGTCCCCCAGACGCTCACGCAGCTCCTCGACCGGGATCTTGTTGACCAGCTCGGCGAAGAAGCCGCGCACCACCAGGCGGCGGGCCTCGGCCTCGGGGATGCCCCGGGCCATCAGGTAGAACAGCTGCTCGTCGTCGAACCGGCCGGTCGCGCTCGCGTGGCCGGCACCGGCGATCTCGCCGGTCTCGATCTCGAGATTGGGTACGGAGTCGGCCCGTGCGCCGTCGGTCAGCAGCAGGTTCCGGTTGATCTCGTACGTGTCGGTGCCGGTCGCCTCGGCGCGGATCAGCACGTCGCCGACCCACACGGTGTGGGCGTTCTCCCCCTGCAACGCGCCCCGGTAGCCGACGTGGCTGCGGCAGTCCGGCACCGTGTGGTCGACCAGCTGCCGGTGCTCCAGGTGCTGCCCGGCGTCGGCGAAGTAGACGCCGTACAGCTCGGCCTCGCCGCCCCGGTCGGTGTACTCCACGGAGGTGTACTGCCGGACCAGGTCGCCGCCGAGGCTGACCTGGATGTGCAGCACCCGGGCGTCGCGCCCCAGCTTCACCTTCAGGTGCTGCGCCTGCACCGCGTCGTCGGCCCAGTCGGCCACGGTGACCAGGGTCAGCTTCGCGCCGTCGGCGACCGTGACCTCGACGTTGTCGGCGAGGGTGGTCGAGCCGACGTGCTCCAGCACCATCACGACCTCGGCGAACCGACCCACCTCGATGAAGGTGTGCCCGAAGGCCAACCCCTCGGCGCCCTCCCCGACGACCCGCAGGGTCACCGGGCCGCTCACCACGGCGTCCTGCGCCACCCGCACCAGCAGGGCCTGCCCGGCCCCGCCGAAGGCCAGGGCGCTGACCCGGTCGACGGGGGTGAGCACGCTGCCCACCCGCGGGTCGTCCCGGCCGATTCGCTCGATCGACACAGCTTCGGGCAGGTCGCCGTGCTCGTGCCGGACCGAGCCGGTCGCGGCCCGGTCGTCGCCGACCAGCCCGCGCAGGCGCTTGAGCGGGGTGAAGCGCCACTCCTCCTCCAGGCCGGTGAGGGCCGGGAAGTCGGCGACGTCGTACGAACGGAGCGCCTGCGACTTGGTGCTGGGCGGCGCGGAAGCCTGGGTAGTCATCTCTTCCTTGGTCTGTCTCTGCGACGACGGTGTCTGGTGCGGGATGGCGGGCCGGGTGTCCCCCGGCCCGCCGGGGAAGCGGTGCGGCGTCAGCCGACCGCGCCCTCCATCTGCAGCTCGATCAGGCGGTTGAGCTCCAGGGCGTACTCCATCGGCAGTTCCTTGGCGATCGGCTCGATGAACCCGCGCACGATCATCGCCATCGCCTCGTCCTCGCTCAGGCCCCGGCTCATCAGGTAGAAGAGCTGGTCCTCGCTGACCTTGGAGACGGTCGCCTCGTGCCCCATCGACACGTCGTCCTCGCGGATGTCGACGTACGGGTAGGTGTCGGAGCGGGAGATGGTGTCGACCAGCAGCGCGTCGCACTTGACGGTGCTGCGGCTGTTGGTCGAGCCCTCCAGCACCTGGACCAGCCCCCGGTACGAGGTGCGACCGCCGCCCCGGGCGATCGACTTGGAGACGATGGTGGAGGAGGTGTGCGGCGCGGCGTGCACCATCTTGGCGCCCGCATCCTGGTGCTGCCCCTCGCCGGCCATGGCCACCGAGAGCACCTCGCCCCTGGCGTGCTCGCCGGTCATGTAGACCGCCGGGTACTTCATGGTGACCTTGGAGCCGATGTTGCCGTCGATCCACTCCATGGTCGCGCCCTCGTGGCACACGGCACGCTTGGTGACCAGGTTGTAGACGTTGTTCGACCAGTTCTGGATGGTCGTGTACCGGCACCGGGCGTTCTTCTTGACGATGATCTCGACCACGGCGCTGTGCAGCGAGTCCGAGGAGTAGATGGGCGCGGTGCAGCCCTCGACGTAGTGCACGTACGCGCCCTCGTCGACGATGATCAGCGTCCGCTCGAACTGGCCCATGTTCTCGGTGTTGATCCGGAAGTAGGCCTGGAGCGGGATCTCCACGTGCACGCCCTTCGGCACGTAGATGAACGAGCCACCGGACCACACGGAGGTGTTCAGCGCAGCGAACTTGTTGTCGCCCACGGGGATGACCGTGCCGAAGTACTCCTTGAAGACGTCCTCGTGCTCGCGCAGGGCGGTGTCGGTGTCCAGGAAGAGGACGCCCTGCTCCTCCAGGTCCTCGCGGATCTTGTGGTAGACCACCTCGGACTCGTACTGGGCGGCCACACCGGCGACGAGCCGCTGCTTCTCGGCCTCCGGGATGCCCAGCTTGTCGTAGGTGTTCTTGATGTCCTCCGGCAGGTCCTCCCAGCTGGTGGCCTGCTTCTCGGTGGACCGCACGAAGTACTTGATGTTGTCGAAGTCGATTCCGGTGAGGTCGGCGCCCCAGGACGGCATCGGCTTGCGGTCGAACAGGCGCAGACCCTTCAACCGCAGGTCGAGCATCCAGGCCGGCTCGCCCTTCTTGGCCGAGATGTCCCGCACCACCGCCTCGCTGAGACCGCGCTGGGCGACCGCCCCGGCGACGTCGGGGTCGGCCCAGCCGTACTCGTAGGTGCCCAGGGCGGCGAGCTGCTCCTCCTGGGTCAGGGGCTGGACGATCTGCTCGGTCATCTATCTGTCCTCACAGTGGTGACGGTGTTACCGGACTGGGTGCGGGCCGGCTGGGCCGGGATGTGCGTGGTGCACACCCCGTCGCCGTGCGCGATGGTGGCCAGACGCTGCACGTGGGTGCCGACCAGGCGGGAGATCACCGCGGTCTCGGCCTCGCACAGCTGGGGGAACTCGGCGGCCACGTGCGCCACCGGGCAGTGGTGCTGGCAGAGCTGGCCGCCGGAGGCGATCGTGGACGCGTTGGCAGCGTAACCCTCGGCCGTGAGCGCCCCGGCGAGTGCCTCCGCGCGGGCGAGCGGGTCGTCGCCGGCGTCCTCCATCGCCGCCCGGCACCGGGTCTCCAACGCGGAGACCTGCTCGGTGGCGAACGCCTCGACCGCGGAGGAGCCTCCGTTGCGGGCGATCCAGCGCAGCGCGGCGGTTGCCATGTTGTCGTAGTGGTGGGTGCCGCAGCGGCCCCGGGCCGCGTCGGTCAGCAGGAAGACCTTGGCCGGCCGACCCCGGCCCCGGTGGCCGCGTACGGTCTGCTCCCGGGCGACGACGTCGCCGTCGGCGAGCATCGCGTCGAGGTGCCGGCGGATCGCGGCCGGGCTGAGCCCGAGCGCGTCGCCCAACTGGGCGGCGGTGGTGGCGCCCCGTTCCAGCAGGAGCCGGGTGACCCGGTCGCGGGTCGACAGGTCGGTGGCGGCCGGACCGGATGCGGACCGGGCGGCGGTGGAGGCGGCCTGGGCGGCGGCCCCGGTGGACGGCAGGCGGACGGCCGACGCCGACCGGCCGACGGCCCCCAGGGCAGCCGGCTGGCGCCCGGAGAGCCCCGCCGCGTTTTTCACAACGCCCACGTTACGTAATTCGGCAGGGGCCCGCAAACGCGGGGGTCGGTGATCCCAACCACCGCCGTGTCGGAGTCACCCGATCGGGCACCACTACGATGCGTAGGATTTGCGCCGTGAAGCCTGCCGTCCCGTTCTCTGTCTCCACCACCCTGCTGCGCCGCCTGGCGTACGCGAACATCGTCGCGAACGTCGCGATCGTCGTCACCGGCGGGGCGGTCCGGCTGACCGCGTCCGGACTGGGCTGCCCCACGTGGCCCCGGTGCACCGACGAGTCGTACACGACCACGCCGGAGATGGGCGTGCACGGGGTGATCGAGTTCGGCAACCGCCTGCTCACCTTCGTGCTGGTGCTGATCGCGGGCGCGACCCTGCTCGCCGCGCTGCTGCACCGTCCGCGCCGACGGGGCGTGGTGCTGCTCGCGCTGTCCGTGGTGCTGGGCATCGTGGCGCAGGCCGTGATCGGCGGGATCACGGTACGCACCCAGCTGCACCCCTCGATCGTGGGCATCCACTTCGTGGTGTCGATGCTGCTCCTGCTCGCCACGTACGCGCTGTGGCGACGCGTCGACGAGCCCGACGGGCCGACCGCCCCGGTGGTCCCGTCGCCGCTGCGGGCGCTGACCTGGCTCACGGTCGCCGCCAGCGCCGCGGTGATCGTCGTCGGGGTCGCGGTGACCGGCAGCGGACCGCACGCCGGTGACGCCGACGCGGTACGCAACGGCCTCGACCCCCAGGCGATCTCCCAGGTGCACGCCGACCTGGTGTTCCTGCTGATCGGCCTGACCGCGGGGCTGTGGCTGGCCCTGCGGGCCGTCGGCGCACCCGGCCGGGCGGTGCGCGCGGCCGGCGTGCTGCTCGTGGTCGAGCTGGCCCAGGGCGTGGTGGGTTTCGTGCAGTACGTCACCGACCTGCCCGCCATCCTGGTCGGCGCGCACATGCTCGGTTCGTGCCTGGTCTGGCTCGCCACGCTGGCGGTGCTGTGGTCGACCCGCGAACGCCGGCCGGCCGGGCCCATGCCGACCGTCGCACCGGCCGCCGCCCCACCACCGGTCCCGGCCCGCGTCTGACCTCCACTCGCCGGAACCCGGCCCCCGTGACCCAGCGGCGGGGGACCCGCCCGGGCGGGCGGGCGGAGGACTCGCCGGGCCCGACGGCACGCAGACCCGGCCGGGTGGGAGGCCGCCGGGTCGGGGTGGCTCAGGCGCCGCCGCGGGAGAGGTGGGTGACGATCGCGTCGGCCAGGCGGTCCGGGGCGCCGTCGGCGTACCCGAGGAACAGCGACGGCTCCGTCAGCTCCAGCTCCACCAGCACGGGGGTGCCGTCCGGGCCGGGGATCAGGTCCACCCGCGCGTAGAGCAGCCGGCCGGATCCGCCGGGCACCGCCGCGAGGGTCCGCTCCGCGACCGCGAGTTGCGCGGCGGTGGCGGTACGCGCGGTGATCTCCTCCGGCCGGTGGTGGTCCGCCACGCCCTCGTCCGGGCCGGCCAGCATGGGCCCCTTGCGGATGGCGTGGCTGAAGGCGGGGCCGTGCGGGCCGGCGAGGAAGAGCAGGGCCGTCTCCCCCTCGGTGTCGACCGCGGTGAGGTACGGCTGGACCATGGCGACCCGGCCGGCCGCGCCGAGCCGCCGCACGTGCGCCTCGGCCAGGTCGCGGTGGTGCGGGTCGGCCAGGTCGTAGCGGCCCGTGTCCTGGCTGCCGGCGCTGACGGCCGGCTTGACGACGTACTCGCCCCGCTCGGCGGGCGGTCGCCACGGGCGGCCGGGCAGCACCCAGCCCGTCGGCACGGTGGGAACCCCGGCGGCGGCCAGTTCGTCGAGGTAACGCTTGTCGGTGTTCCAGCGGACCACGTCGGCCGGGTTCGCCAGCCGGGGCACGCCGGCGGCCCAGGCCACGAACTCGTCGGGGCGGAGGATGTAGTCCCAGGGCGACCGGAGCACGACCAGGTCGTAGCCGGCCCAGTCGACGGTGGGGTCGTCCCAGACCGCGGGCACGGCCAGCACCCCCCGCTCGGCGAGCGGCCCGAGGACGAGCCGGTCGTCCGCCTCCAGAGCGGCCCGGTCGGCGCAGGTAACGAGAGCGACCCGGGGTTTCCCCCGGGTCGACTGGTGGAAATCGGTCACATCTATGTCAACGGGCCATCGTGCGCCGGGCCATCGACCGCCACAGGTCGTTGCTCGGCCGCATCTGGTCCATCAGTTCACGCTCCCAGGCGTTCTCGACGTCGACCCCCGCGGTCGCGCAGGCCTGACGGGCGACGCCCGTGTCCTCCGCGAACTGGTCGCCCCACGCCCCGTCCGCACCGACGAGGACGATGCGGGCACCGCGCTTGCCGACGTACTCGATGACCGCCTTCGCCCCGCCGTGCTCGGCGGCGAACGACTTGATACCCGCGACCAGGCCGTTGGGGGCCTGCCCGGAGACGGTCTGCTCAGCCGTCAGCGTCGTATCGGAACCATCTGCCATGACGCGAAGCCTAAGCAGACGCCCACCCGGGTGGGCGAGAACCATGAACCTTTTGTGATGCCAATTACCCGGAGGTTTAAGGAGATCCCAAGGCGATCTGCCCCGCTATGTCGGGACATGGCCGGGCCAAGCGGGCTGGCAAAAGCCGGTTACCACGGCGATTCGAGCAGGTCAGATCCTTGATCAGAATTTCGCAGATGTGACCTGAAACCCGGACATCATATCCATCATGATGATTTGTCGAAGGCTGACGACCACGTCCGGTGACCATCCAACCACTACCCCGACCGCATCGGCACGAGGCAGGTCCACGCCGCCCCGCCACGTGGGCGCGGGGCGGGGCGACACCGCCCGGCCGCCGGAGGGCCGACCCCGGAGGTCAGACCAGCGCGTCGAGCGCGACGGCCGCGAACAGGATCGTCAGGTACGTGGTCGACCAGTGGAACAGCCGCATCGGCTTGGCCGCCTCGCCGCGCGACACCCGACCCGCGAGCCTGTGCGCCTCCACCAGGAAGACCGCGCCCACCACCAGCGTCGGCACGCCGTAGACGGCGCTCAGACCCAGCGGCCAGGCGACCAACGAGGTCAGCACGGTGAGCCAGGCGAAGATGACGATCTCCGCGTTGACCCGGCGGGCGGAGGCGACCACCGGCAGCATCGGAATGCCCGCACGGGCGTAGTCGTCCTTGTACTTCATCGCGAGCGGGTAGAAGTGCGGCATCTGCCAGAAGAAGACCACCGCGAACAGCGCCCAGGCCACCGGCGACAGCGAACCGGTCACCGCCGCCCAGCCGATCAGCACCGGAGCGGCCCCGCACGCGCCGCCCCAGAAGGTGTTGGCCGGCGTGGTGCGCTTGAGCCACAACGTGTAGACGAGGTCGTAGTAGACGATCGCGGCGAGGGTCAGCCCGGCGGCGAGCAGGTTGGTCAGCGCCGCCATCATCGCGATCGACACCACCGCCAGCACCAGCCCGAAGACCAGGGCGTTGCGGGGCGACACCGTGTGCGCGGGCAGCGGGCGACGCTTCGTGCGCCGCATCAACTGGTCGATGTCCCGGTCGATGTAGCAGTTGAGGACGCTCGCCGCGCCGGCCGCGAGCGAGCCGCCGACCAGCACCACGGCCACCAGCCACAGCGGCGGCATCCCGCCGTCGGCGAGCATCATCGCCGGCACGGTGGTGACCAGCAGCAGCTCGACGATGCGCGGCTTGGTCAGTGCCACGTACGCGGCCACGACCGCCCGGACGTCCCGCGGACGGGCGACCTCGCCCACCGTGCCCACCGGCTGCGTCCCGGCAGGGTTGCTGACGGGGCGCTCGGTGATCATGCTCACGGATTGCCACCTTCCGGTGTCGGCAGGGGAGGTTCGGTTCGGTCGCCGCCCGGCTCGGGGCCACACACCGACCCACACACTACGCGTCGTCGTTCTGGCTGCCCGGGCGACCCGGCAACGGTGCGGGCCGTCACACCCACCGCTGAACGCCGAACCGGCCGCACACGTACAGACCAGCATGCTGAGATCCGCGGGCGCACGTTTAGGGCCGCTCGATAGGGTCACCAGTGAGGGTTCCGCCCATCTCGCCGAGGAGCACAAACCATCGTGGCTGCCAACCGACCCGAGTACCCCGCACTTGACTGGTCCGACCTCGACCGCCGGGCCGTGGACACCGTCCGCGTGCTGGCCATGGACGCCGTGGAGAGATCCGGCAACGGCCACCCCGGCACGGCGATGAGCCTCGCCCCCGCGGCGTACCTGTTGTTCAACCGGGTCATGCGGCACAATCCGGCGGATCCGAACTGGCCCGGCCGCGACCGCTTCGTGCTCTCCGCCGGCCACTCCAGCCTCACCCTCTACATCCAGTTGTTCCTCTCCGGCTACCCGCTGAGCCTGGAGGACCTCCGCTCGCTGCGGCAGTGGGGCTCGCTGACCCCCGGGCACCCGGAGCACGGGCACACCCCCGGGGTGGAGACCACCACCGGGCCGCTGGGCCAGGGCCTGGGCAACGCGGTCGGCATGGCGATGGCGGCCCGCCGCGAGCGCGGCCTGTTCGACCCGGAGGCCGAGCCGGGCACCTCCGTCTTCGACCACCACATCTGGTGCATCGCCTCCGACGGCGACATCGAGGAGGGCATCAGCCACGAGGCCAGCGCGCTGGCCGGGCACCAGCAGCTGGGCAACCTCTGTGTGATCTACGACGACAACGAGATCTCGATCGAGGACGACACCCGCATCGCCAAGAGCGAGGACGTCGCCGCCCGCTACGAGGCGTACGGGTGGCACGTGCAGACGGTCGACTGGCGCAGCGGCGACGCCGACCAGGGCGACTACCACGAGGACGTGGAGGCGCTGCACCGCGCGCTGCTCGCGGCGAAGGCGGAGACCGACCGTCCCTCGTTCGTCGCGCTGCGCACCATCATCGGCTGGCCCGCCCCGAACAAGCAGAACACCGGCAAGATCCACGGCTCGGCGCTCGGCGCCGACGAGGTGGCCGCCACCAAGCAGGTGCTCGGCTTCGACCCGGCGCAGACGTTCGAGGTGACCGAGGAGGTGCTCGCCCACGCCCGCACGGTGATGGGTCGCGGCGACGCCGCCCAGCGTGAGTGGCGGCAGGCGTTCGACTCCTGGGCTGCCGCCAACGCCGAACGCAAGGCGACCTACGACCGGATCGCCGGCCGGGTGCTGCCGCAGGGCTGGGCCGACGCGCTGCCGACCTTCCCCGCCGACGCCAAGGGCATCGCCACCCGCGCCGCCTCCGGCAAGGTCCTGGAGGCCCTCGCGCCGGTGCTGCCCGAGCTGTGGGGCGGCTCGGCCGACCTGGCCGAGAGCAACAACACCACCATGAAGGGCGAGCCGTCGTTCGTCCCGGCCGTCCACGCCACGAAGGACTTCCCGGGCCACGAGTACGGCCGGACGCTGCACTTCGGCATCCGCGAGCACGCCATGGGCGCGATCCTCAACGGCATCGCCCTGCACGGCGGCACCCGCCCGTACGGCGGCACCTTCCTGGTGTTCAGCGACTACATGCGCCCGGCGGTGCGGCTGGCCGCGCTGATGAAGCTGCCGGTGGTCTACGTCTGGACGCACGACTCGATCGGCCTCGGCGAGGACGGTCCCACCCACCAGCCGGTGGAACACCTGACCGCGCTGCGCGCCATCCCCGGCCTGGACGTGGTCCGCCCGGCGGACGCCAACGAGACGGCCTGGGCGTGGCGACAGGCGCTGGAGCACACCGACCGGCCGACCGCGCTGGCGCTGAGCCGGCAGGCGCTGCCGACGCTGGACCGCACGTCGCTGGCCGGGGCCGAGGGGGTCGCCAAGGGCGGCTACGTGCTGGCCGAGGCGTCCAACGGCAAGCCCCAGGTGATCATCATCGGCACCGGCTCCGAGGTGCAGCTGTGCCTGACCGCCCGGGAGCGCCTGGAGGCCGGCGGCACCCCCACCCGCGTCGTCTCGATGCCCTGCCAGGAGTGGTTCTTCGCGCAGGACGAGGCATACCGGGAGTCGGTGCTGCCGCGCGGGGTAAAGGCCCGGGTGAGCGTGGAGGCGGGTATCGCGATGTCCTGGCACGGCATCGTCGGCGACTGCGGCGAGAGCGTCAGCCTGGAGCACTACGGCGCGAGCGCCCCGCACTCCGTGCTGTTCGAGCAGTTCGGCTTCACCCCGGACCGGATCATGGCCGCCGCGCACGCGGCGCTGGCCCGGGTCGGGGACATCACCGGTTTCACGACCGGCAACTGAGGGGAGCGTTGGCGGCATGACGACGGACAGGCTGAGCGAGCTCACCGCCGCGGGAGTGGCGGTCTGGCTCGACGATCTTTCCCGGGTACGGCTGTCCACCGGCGGGCTGGACCAGCTGCGCCGGGAGAAGCACGTGGCCGGGGTGACCACCAACCCGACGATCTTCGCCAAGGCGTTGAGCGACGCCGACGAGTACGACTGGCAGCTGCGCGACCTGGCCACCCGGGGCATCGGGGTCGAGGAGGCCGTACGGATGCTCACCACGTACGACGTGCGGTGGGCGTGCGACGTGATGCGGTCCTCGTACGACGCCAGCGCCGGCGTCGACGGCCGGGTGTCCATCGAGGTGGACCCCCGGCTGGCCCACGAGACCACGAAGACGGTCGCCGAGGCCAGGGCGCTGTGGTGGCTGGTCGACCGGCCCAACCTGTTCATCAAGATCCCGGCCACCGAGGCCGGCCTGCCGGCGATAACCGCGGCCCTGGCCGAGGGCATCAGCGTCAACGTGACGCTGATCTTCGGGCTGGACCGCTACTCGCAGGTCATGGAGGCGTTCCTCGCCGGTCTGGAGCAGGCGAAGGCCAACGGCCACGACCTGTCGAAGATCGGTTCGGTGGCCTCGTTCTTCGTCTCGCGGGTCGACAGTGAGGTCGACAAGCGGCTGGAGAAGGTCGGCTCCGAGGAGGCCAGGGCGCTGCGCGGCAAGGCCGCCGTCGCCAACGCCCAACTGGCCTACCAGCGCTACGGCGAGGTGTTCGCCAGCGACCGCTGGCAGGCCCTCGCGGACGCCGGGGCCCACCCGCAGCGTCCGCTGTGGGCGTCCACCTCGACGAAGAACCCGGACTACCGGGACGTCATCTACGTCGAGGAGCTGATCGCCCCCGGCACGGTCAACACCATGCCCGAGCCGGTCATCCACGCCTACGCCGACCACGGCGAGACCCGGGCCGACACCATCACCGGCGCGTACGACGCCGCCCGGCAGGTCTTCGCCGACCTGGAGTCGGTGGGCATCGACATGGCCGACGTGATCGCCGTGCTGGAGCGCGAGGGCGTGGAGAAGTTCGAGGCCAGCTGGCTGGAACTGCTCGACGGCGTACGCCGCTCGCTGGAGGCCGCCGCCCGGGGCACCGGGCACCCGGGGGACGCCGCCCGCCCCAACGCGGAGGCCGCCCAGCAGGCCGGGGGCAACGCGTGAGCCGTGACGCGTCCCGCTGACCGGTCGGGACCGGCGGGCCGTGCCGCATCGGTGCGGTGATCCTCCGGCCCCGCCGGGCCGTACACCTTTCGCAACCCGCCCGCCGACGGAGCCGTCGACGGGCGAGCGGGCACCGGCCGACGTCGGACGATGCCCACCGCACCCGACCGACCGGTCGGTGCCCGGCCCGGCCGCGCGACGCGGCCGGGCCGCCGCCGACGGAGACGACTGACGATGTGGACCGAGCGGAGCGAGGAGGCGGCGTGAACCCGCTGCGCGACCCGCAGGACCGGCGACTGCCGAGGATCCCGGAGCCCTGTGCCCTGGTGATCTTCGGCGTGACCGGTGACCTGGCCCGGAAGAAGCTCCTTCCGGCTGTGTACGACCTGGCCAACCGGGGGCTGCTGCCGCCCGGTTTCGTGGTCCTCGGGTTCGCCCGGCGGGACTGGGTCGACGGCGACTTCGAGGCGCTGGCGCACGAGGCGGCGAGGGAACATGCGCGTACCCCCTGGCGGGACGAGGTGTGGGCCCGCCTGGCCGGCAACATCAAGTTCGTGGGCGGCTCGTTCGACGACGACGCCGCCTTCGACCGGCTGGCCCGGACCCTCGACGACCTGCGCGACAGCCACGGCATCCACGGCAACGCGGCGTTCTACTTCTCCATCCCCCCGACCGCGTTCCCGGTGGTGCTCAAGCAGTTGGCCCGCACCGGGATGGCCGACAACGAGAAGTGCGGCGGCTGGCGCCGGGTGGTCGTGGAGAAGCCCTTCGGCCACGACCTGCCCTCGGCGAAGGCCCTCAACGACCTCGTCGACGACGTCTTCACCCGGCAGGACGTCTTCCGGATCGACCACTACCTGGGCAAGGAGACGGTCCAGAACATCCTCGCCCTGCGCTTCGCCAACAGCCTGTTCGAGCCGCTGTGGAACTCCAAGTACGTCGACTCGGTGCAGATCACCATGGCCGAGGACGTGGGCATCGGCAGCCGGGCCGGGTTCTACGACTCGGTGGGCACCGCCCGCGACGTGCTCCAGAACCACCTGCTCCAACTGCTGGCCCTGGTCGCCATGGAGGAGCCGACCAGCTTCGACGCCGACGAGATCCGGGCCGAGAAGCTGAAGGTGCTCAAGGCGATCACCCTGCCCGGCGACGTCGCCCGGGACACCGTGCGCGGGCAGTACCTGCCCGGTTGGGTGGGCGGTCAGCGGGCCCGCAGCTACCTGGACGAGGAGGGCGTTCCCGCCGGCTCCACCACCGAGACGTACGTGGCGGTGCGGCTGGGCATCCAGAACCGGCGCTGGGCCGGGGTGCCGTTCTACATCCGCGCCGGCAAGCGGCTGCCGCGCCGGGTCACCGAGGTCGCCATCATCTTCAAGAAGGCGCCGCACCTGCCGTTCAACCCGGCCGACATGGAGATGCTCGGCAACAACCAGTTGGTCATCCGGGTGCAGCCGGACGAGGGCGTGGTGCTCAAGTTCGGTTCGAAGGTGCCCGGCACCACCATGGAGGTCCGCGACATCGCGATGGACTTCCAGTACGGCGAGGCGTTCACCGAGTCCAGCCCCGAGGCGTACGAACGGTTGGTGCTGGACGTGCTGATCGGCGACCGCACCCTGTTCCCCGACGCCGCCGAGGTCGAACAGAGCTGGGCGGTGGTGGACCCGCTGGAACACGCCTGGGAGGGCACCGCACCGGAACCGTACCGGTCGGGTGAGTGGGGCCCCCGGGCCGCCGACGAGATGCTGGCCCGCGAGGGCCGGGCCTGGAGACGAGCATGATCGGACTGTGGGACACCACCGGCAACGAGGTGGTCAAGGCACTCGCCGCCGAGCGGCGCAGCGCCGGCGGGGTGGCCAGCGGCATGGCCCTCACCCTGATCGTCGTGGTGGACGAGAAGCGGGTCCGCGAGGCGGAGGCGGCCGCCACCATCGCCGCCGCCGCCCACCCCTGCCGACTGCTGGTGGTGGTGCGCTCCGACGTCGACCGGGACCGCAACCGTCTCGACGCGGAGATCGTCGTCGGTGGTCGGCTGGGCCCGTGCGAGGCGGTGGTGACCCGGATGTACGGCCGGCTCGCCCTGCACGCCGAGTCGGTGGTCATGCCGCTGCTCGTGCCGGACGTGCCCGTGGTGACGTGGTGGCACGGTGAGCCGCCGGACGAGATCGCCACGGACTTCCTCGGCGTGGTCGCCGACCGGCGGATCACCGACGCCGCGCAGGCCGCCGACCCCATCGAGGCGCTGCGCCAGCGGGCCCGCGACTACGCGCCCGGCGACACCGACCTGGCGTGGACCCGGATCACCCCGTGGCGCACCCTCGTCGCCGGGGCCTTCGACACCACGGAGGCCCGGGTCACCGACGCCACCGTGGTCGCCCCGCCCACCGACCCGACCGCCGCGCTCATGTGCGGCTGGCTGAGCAGCCGGCTCGGCATCCGGCCGCGCTGGGAGCACACCGACGCCGCTCCCCGGATGCGCGAGGTGCAGCTGCGCTGCGTCAACGGTGACGAGCTGACGCTGACCCGCGACGACAGCAGGGCGACGTTCCGGCGTACCGGTCAGGAGGACCGCAACCTGCCGCTGGTGCGTCGCCCGCTCGGCGACGAGCTGGCCGAGGAGCTGCGCCGCCTCAACGCCGACCAGGTGTACGCCGAGGCCCTCGGCACCGCCGCCGGGCTCACCGGCCTGGAGCAGCGCCAGGGGCAGCGGGTGCACGTCTGGAAGGACCCGGCGACCGCCCAGCGGGCCGAGGCCGGGGTCACCGCGCACGCCGGCACGTCGGGGCAGGAGTGAACGCCCCGGGCCGGCGGGGCCGCCGGGTTCCGCAACGGGTCGACGTCGCCCCGAACACACAGGTACCGACACCGGCCGCCGGGCGGTCGCGGACACGAAGGCACAGCGAATGAGTGAGGCGAGTGTCGCCGTCCACGCCGACGCCGACCTGCTGGCGCAGGCCGTGGCGGCCCGACTGCTGGTCAAGGTGCTCGACGCGCAGGCGGAGCGGGGGCAGGCGTCGGTGGTGCTGACCGGCGGGCGGATCGCGGCGGCCGTCCACCGGGCGGTGGCCGCCCTGCCGGCCCGTGACGCGGTCGACTGGTCCCGCGTCGACGTCTGGTGGGGCGACGAGCGGTTCCTGCCCACCGGCGACCCGGAACGCAACGAGACCCAGGCCCGGGCGGCGCTGCTGGACGTCGTGCCGCTGGACCCGGCCCGGGTGCACGCCATGCCGGCCTCCGACGGCCCCGACGGCGCCGACCCGGAGGAGGCCGCCGCGCGGTACGCGGCCGAGCTGGCCGCCGCGGCCCGGCCGGGCACCGCCACGCTCCCCCACTTCGACGTGCTGATGCTCGGCATCGGCGAGGACGGGCACGTCGCCTCCGTCTTCCCCGAGCATCCGGTGCACTACGACACCCGGCCGGTCAGCGCGGTGCGGGGCAGCCCGAAACCGCCGCCGGTGCGCACCACGCTCACCCTCCCGGCGATCAACACGGCCGAGGAGGTGTGGCTGGTAGCCGGTGGCGCCGACAAGGCCCGCGCGGTCGGGATGGCCCTCGCCGGAGCGGGGCCCGTGCAGGTGCCGGCGGCGGGTGTCCGGGGCACCAGCCGGACCCTGTGGTTGCTGGACCGGGCGGCGGCGGCCGACGTCCCCACCCGGTTGCGCAGCCTGCGCTGAAGCCCTCCGGTGCCACCGCCGCGCCCGACGGGCCGACCAACGGCGGGACCGCTGGCGCCGACAACATGCGGCAAGTTGCGGTGTCCGGAGCCGGGGACACCGCGACTTGCCGCAACTTGCGGCAGGGGCGAGACGGGGCGGCCGGGGGCGAGACGGGGCGGCAGGGACGGGACGGGGCGGCCGGTCAGCGTGGGTCAGGAACGGCCCCGACGGCGGTGCAGGGCGGCGAGGGCCTCGGCGAGGATCGCCTCCCCCTCGGCCTGGGTGCGCCGCTCCTTCACGTACGCCAGATGGGTCTTGTAGGGCTCGGGGCGCGACCGGCCCGGCGGGTTCTGGGCGTCCTGCCCGGCGGGCAGACCGCAGCGCGGGCAGTCCCAGACGGGCGGAGCCTCCGCCTCGGCGGCGATGCTGATCTCGACCCGGTGGTCGTTGCGACACCAGTAGCTGACGGCCCGCCGGGGAGCCGGCTCGTAGCGCTGGGCGTGGCGGGCGGGTGCGGACCCGATCCGGGTGCCCCGGATGACATTGCCGTTCGGCACGGCGCTCGCTCCTGTCGTCGGAGGGGACCGCCGTCGGAGGGGGTGGCGGCGGGCGACGCGGTGCAGCGGAGAAAAGGACTGCGCGCGGCCCGTCAGTGACGGACCGCGCGCAGATTGTACGCTTCGGCGGGCACCCTCAGCTGCCCCCGGTGCGCGGAGTGTTCAGCTGCCCACCTGGAGTCGCAGCCAGAGCCCCAGCCCGACGATGCAGGCGAACCAGACGATACCCACCAGGACGGTGTAGCGGTCGAGGTTCTTCTCGGCCACCGACGACCCGGCCAGGCTGGAGCTGACGCCGCCGCCGAACATGCTCGACAACCCACCGCCCTTACCGCGGTGCAGCAGGATGAGCATGGTCAGGATGACGCTCGTGATGACCAGCAACACGATCAACGTGTATGCGAACCAGATCGGCATGGCTGGGGTCAGTCCTCTCGTTACGATCCTCGCCCGGGCAGATCGGGCACCGTGGCACCGACCGACGGACGGGCGGGATCAAGGATAGCGAGCGATCAGCGGGTGATGTGCTCCGGGAACCGGCAGATCTTCGCGAACTCCTCGGCGTCCAGGCTCGCGCCGCCCACCAGAGCCCCGTCCACGTCCGGCTGCGCCATGATCGCCGCCACGTTCGACGACTTCACCGAACCGCCGTAGAGGACCCGGACCTGGTCTGCGGTGCCCTGGTCGTAGTTCTCCGCCAGCCGCTGCCGTAGCGCCCCGCACACCTCCTGGGCGTCCTCGGGCGTCGCGGTCTTGCC
Organism: Micromonospora nigra; assembly: GCF_900091585.1. NCBI lineage: Bacteria > Bacillati > Actinomycetota > Actinomycetes > Micromonosporales > Micromonosporaceae > Micromonospora > Micromonospora nigra. The sequence goes on from NZ_FMHT01000003.1 coordinate 978,769, forward strand.
GGTGCCGATCGCCCAGACCGGCTCGTACGCCACCACGACCTTGGTCACCTGCTCGGCGGAGAGGCCCTTCAGGGCGCCGTCGAGCTGCTCGTTGCAGTGCGCCACCTGGTTGCCCTGCTCGCGGACGTCCAGCCCCTCCCCCACGCAGAGGATCGGGGTCAGGCCGTTGGCCAGCGCCGCCTGCACCTTGGCGCCGACCAGCGCGTCGTCCTCCCGGTGGTACTGCCGCCGCTCCGAGTGGCCGACCGCCACGTACGTGCAGCCGAGCTTGGCCAGCATCGAGCCGGAGATCTCGCCCGTGTACGCGCCCGAGGCGTGCGGGGACAGGTCCTGCGCGCCGTAGCCGATGAGCAGCTTGTCGCCGTCGACCGCCGTCTGCACGGTGCGCAGGTCGGTGAACGGGGGCAGCACCACCGTCTCGACGTCGGTGAGTTGCTTCTCGGTGAGGCTGGCCGCCAGCTTCTGCAGCAGCAGGTTGGCCTCGAGGTGGTTGCAGTTCATCTTCCAGTTGCCGGCCATCAGCGGCCGACGGGTGGCGCTCGCCATCAGTTCTCCAGAGCCGCGATGCCGGGGAGGGTCTTGCCCTCCAGGTATTCCAGGGATGCCCCGCCACCGGTGGAGATGTGGCTGAAGGACTTCTCGTCCAGGCCCAGCGCCCGCACCGCGGCGGCGGAGTCGCCGCCACCGACCACGGTGAACGCGTCAGCGCCGGCGATGGCCTCGGCCACCCCGCGGGTGCCGTTGGCGAACGCCGCCATCTCGAACACGCCCATCGGGCCGTTCCAGAAGATCGTCCGCGCGCCGCCCGGCTCACCGGACGCGGTCTCCTTGATGGCGGCGGCGAACGCGGCGACCGTCTGCGGACCGATGTCCAGCCCGATCCGCTTGCTGGGGATGCCGTCGGCCGGCACCACGTCGTGCGCGGCGTCCGGGGCGAACGCGTCCGCGGCCACCACGTCGACCGGGAGCATGATCTTGCCCTCGGCGCGCTCCAGCAGGTCGCGGCAGGTCTGGACCATCTCCTCCTCGAGCAGGGAGGAGCCCACCTCGTGGCCCTGGGCCTTGAGGAAGGTGAAGCACATGCCACCGCCGATGAGCAGCCGGTCGACCGTCGGCAGCAGGGCCTCGATCACCGCCAGCTTGTCGGAGACCTTCGACCCGCCGAGCACCACCACGTACGGCCGCTCGGGAGAGGCGGTCAGCTTCGAGAGCACCTCCACCTCGCGCAGCACGAGACGGCCGGCAAAGTGCGGCAGCCGGGCCGGCACGTCGTACACGCTGGCGTGCCTGCGGTGCACCGCGCCGAACGCGTCGTCGACGTACGCGTCGCCGAACGCGGCGAGCTGGTCGGCGAACGCACCGCGCTCGGACTCGTCCTTGCTGGTCTCGCCCTTGTTGAAGCGCAGGTTCTCCAGCAGGGCGACCTGGCCGTCGGCCAGGGCGTCCACCGTGGACCGGGCCGAGTCGCCGACGGTGTCGGTGGCGAAGTGCACCGGCGCGTCGAGCAGCTCACCGAGGCGCCCGGCGACCGGACGGAGGCTGAACTGCGGGTCCGGAGCGCCCTTCGGGCGGCCCAGGTGCGAGAAGACGACCACCTTCGCACCGGCCTGCACCAGCGCGGTCAGCGTCGGCAGCACCGCGCGGATGCGGCCGTCGTCGGCGATCCTCGTTCCGTCCGGAGTGCCGCCCTGCGGCCCGGAGGCGGAACCATGATCGTTGATCGCTCCGGTCTGCTTGTCGAGCGGGACGTTCAGGTCGGCGCGCACCAGCACGCGCCGACCCGACACCCCCTCGGCGAGCAGGTCGTCGAGGGTACGGATGCTCACAGAGTCAGTCCTCCGTTCGTGACTGCGGGGCTCGCAGGCTCACTCCTCGCACTCACAGAGACTGACCCACCAGCTTCACCAGGTCGACCAGGCGGTTCGAGTAGCCCCACTCGTTGTCGTACCAGCCGACGACCTTGACCTGGTTGCCGACGACCTTGGTCAGCGGCGCGTCGAAGACGCACGACGCCGGGTCGGTCACGATGTCGGCGGAGACGATCGGGTCCTCGTTGTAGACCAGGATGCCCTTGAGCGGGCCCTCGGCGGCGGCCTTGATCGCGGCGTTGACCTCGTCCACCGTGGTCTCCCGGTTGACGTCCACGGTCAGGTCGGTCGCGGAGCCGGTCGGGATCGGCACCCGCAGCGCGTACCCGTCGAGCTTGCCCTTGAGCTCCGGCAGCACCAGGCCGATCGCCTTCGCGGCACCGGTCGAGGTCGGCACGATGTTCAGCGCGGCGGCGCGGGCGCGACGCAGGTCCTTGTGCGGCGCGTCCTGGAGGTTCTGGTCCTGGGTGTACGCGTGGATGGTGGTCATCAGACCGTGCTGGATGCCGAACGTGTCGTGCAGGACCTTCGCCATCGGCGCCAGGCAGTTCGTGGTGCAGGAGGCGTTGGAGATGATGGTGTGCTTGGCCGGGTCGTACTCGTCGTGGTTGACGCCCATGACGACCGTGACGTCCTCGTTCTTCGCCGGGGCGGAGATGATGACCTTCTTGGCCCCGCCGTCGACGTGCGCCTTGGCCTTGGTGGCGTCGGTGAAGAAGCCGGTGGACTCGATGACCACGTCGACGCCCAGGTCGCCCCACGGCAGGTTCGCCGGGTCCTTCTCCGCGTACGCCTTGATGGTCCTGCCACCGACGGTGATCTCGTCGGCGGTGGCCTTCACCTCGTGCGGGAGGCGACCCAGGATGCTGTCGTACTTGAGCAGGTGGGCGAGCGTCGCGTTGTCGGTCAGGTCGTTGACGGCCACGACCTCGACGTCAGCGCCGGATGCCAGCACTGCCCGGAAGAAGTTACGGCCGATCCGGCCGAAGCCGTTGATGCCAACCCGGATGGTCACAGGTTCCATCTCCTCGCGTTCTGGTCCGCCGGCGTGGAGATCCTCGGCACGGCGGAGTGATGTGCGCCGACCGTTGGAGCCGGCCGTTGACGGTTCATCTCGGCCGCCCCGCCGCGGTCTGAGAGGACCTGACCGCCCGAGGCGGTGAGTACGGCGGGAAGGCCGCTGCCGGCCCCCTTGCCGTACCCAGCGACCCTATCCGAGCATGCGGCAGCGCGCTGCGGCGGGTGGTGATCCCGCTCGCGTCGTACAGCCGGCACCGCCCTATCAGACCACGAGCATGTCGGGCGTGACGGCCGCTTCCGTATCCGGGATACCCAGGTCGCGGGCCCGCTTGTCGGCCAGCGCCAACAGCCGGCGGATCCGCCCGGCGATGGCATCCTTGGTCAGCGGCGGATCGGCCAGCGCGCCCAGCTCCTCCAGGGACGCCTGGCGGTGCTCCAGGCGCAGCCGGCCGGCCGAGGTCAGGTGGTTCGGTGCGTCGTCGGCCAGGATCTCCAGCGCCCGGGTCACCCGCGCGGCGGCGGCCACGGCGGCGCGGGCCGACCGGCGCAGGTTGGCGTCGTCGAAGTTGGCCAGCCGGTTCGCGGTGGCCCGCACCTCGCGGCGCACCCGGCGCTCCTCCCAGGCCAGCACGCTGGAGTGGGCCCCGATCCGGGTGAGCAGCGCCGCGATCGAGTCACCGTCCTTCACCACGACCCGGTCCACGCCGCGGACCTCGCGGTTCTTCGCGGTGATGCCCAGGCGGCGGGCAGCGCCGACCAGTGCCAGCGCCGCCTCCGGGCCCGGGCAGGTGATCTCCAGGGCGCTGGAGCGGCCCGGCTCGGTCAGCGAGCCGTGCGCCATGAACGCGCCCCGCCACGCCGACACCGCACAGCACACGTTGGCCGCCACGACGTGCGGCGGCAGGCCCCGCACCGGTCGTCCCCGCACGTCCAGCAGCCCGGTCTGCCGGGCCAGGGCCTCACCGTCCTTGACCACCCGGACGATGAAGTGGCTGCCCTTACGCAGCCCGCCCGAGGCCAGCACGTGGATCTCGCTCGGGTAGCCGTAGACCTCCGCGACCTCCCGCCGCAGCCGCCGGGCGGCCGCCCCGGTGTCCAGTTCGGCCTCCACCACCACCCGGCCGGAGACGATGTGCAGCCCGCCGGCGAAGCGCAGCAACGCCGCCATCTCCGCCCGCCGGCAGCAGGGCTTGGGCACGTCGACCCGGCTCAGCTCGTCCTTGACCGCCGCCGTCATCGCCATTGTGCGTCCTCTCACGGACCTGTTCCGGCGTGTCGCCGGAGATTACGTACGTGTCTAACGATCGGCGCCCAGGACGGGCACCAGTGCGGCGCCCAGGGCGGCCGGATCATGACGGGGCGTGCCGTCGGTCACCGCGACGGGGGCGAGGACCAGTCGGGCCCCCAGCGCCTGCGCCGCCCGCGCGACGGGCTCGAGTTCACCGACCGCCTTGACGTCGGCCAGCACGTGGTCGACCGTCAGCTCCGGCAGGTACCAGCGCAGGGCCGCCAGGTGGTCGGCCACCGACAGGCCGAGCGTCTCCTTCTCGGCCGCCAGGTTCAGCGTGACCAGCCGACGCGCCGGGCTGGCCAGGATCGCGGCGGCCAGCTGCGGAACCAGCAGGTGCGGCAGCACGCTCGTGTACCAGCTACCCGGACCGAAGATCAACCAGTCGGCCGCGCCGATCGCCGCGAGCGCCTCCCCGCACGCGGCCGGCGTCCGCGGGGTCAACCGCAACGACTCGACCCGCCCGGTGGTCACGGCGACCTGGTGCTGGCCGCGTACGGTGCACAGCTCGTCGGGTCGGTCGGGGTCCGCGCCCCGCACCCGCGCCTCGATGCCGACGGGCTGACGGGACATCGGCAGCACCCGACCCACCGTGCCGAGCATGGCCCCGGCGTGTTCCAGCGCCGCGACCGGGTCGCCGAGCAGCTCCATCAGCCCGCAGAGCACCAGGTTGCCCACCGCGTGCCCGGCCAGCCCGTCGCCGTGCCCGCCGTCGCTGTGCCCGCCGTCGCGGTGCACGGCCGCGAAGCGGTGCTGGAACAGGCCGGCGCTGCGCCGCGTCGCCGGGTGGTCCCCGGCCAGCGCGACCAGGGCCTGCCGCAGGTCGCCCGGGGGCAGTCCACCGCGCTCGGCGCGCAGCCGCCCGCTGGAGCCACCATCGTCACCGACGGTGACCACTGCGGTGATGTCCAGATCCAGTTCGGGAGCGCAGCGCCGCAACGCCCGCAGCGACGCCGACAGCCCGTGCCCGCCCCCGAAGGCGACCACCCGGGTCGTCACTCCCGCCCCAGATCCCGGTGCTGGGCGTTGGCCGCGAGACCGCAGCGGCGCAGACGGGCGGCCAGTTCCTCAGCGATCGCCACGCTGCGGTGCTTGCCGCCGGTGCAGCCGACCGCCACGGTCAGGTAGCGCTTGCCCTCCCGCTCGAAGCCGGTGGTGGTGGCGTTGACCAGGTCCACGTACGCCTCGACGAAGGCGTCCGCGCCCTCCTGCCCCAGCACGTACGCGCTGACGCCCTCCTCCTGACCGGTGTGTTCCCGCAGCTCCGGCACCCAGTACGGGTTGGGCAGGAACCGGGCGTCGAGCACGAAGTCGGCGTCGGGCGGCAGGCCGTACTTGAAGCCGAAGGAGATCACGGTCAGCCGCAGCCGGCGGGCGTCCTCACCGCCGAACAGCTCCTCGATGCGCCGCCGCAGCTGGTTGACGTTGAGCTGACTGGTGTCGATGATCACGTCGGCCTGGTCGCGGGCCTCCTCCAGCAGCCCGCGCTCGACGGCGATGCCGTCGGCGAGCCGACCGTCGCCCTGCAACGGGTGCGACCGCCGGACGCTCTCGAACCGACGGATCAGCACCTCGTCGTCGGCGTCGACGAACACCACCCGGGGGGAGTAGCCGCGGTCCTTGAGCTCCCGGATCGCGCCGGCCAGGTCGGTGGAGAAGGCGCGGGAGCGGACGTCGAGCACCATCGCCGTGCGGCGGGCGGCCCCGCCGGCCTTCACGGCCAGCTCCGCCATGTCCAGCAGGAGGGCCTGCGGCAGGTTGTCGACCACGTAGAAGCCGACGTTCTCCAGCGCCCGGGCCACCGTGCTGCGCCCGCCGCCGGACAGTCCGGTCACCACGACCAGAGTGGTGTCCGGTTCGGCCGGCAGACCCGCCGGGGCGGCGTGCTGCCCGTTCGTGTGCGCCTCGCTCACCCAGTACCCCCAAGACATGCCGCCGCGACCGGTCGCCCCCGGCCACGGGCGTCGAACAGCGACTCTAACCCGCCGGGCCGGCCGGGCGGCGGCTGCGCCCGCCCGGCCGGTCGCCGCAGGTCGGCCGCGTCGCGCCCCCCGACTGCCACAAGCTGTCAACGATCGGTGACCCGTCGAGATCGTGGCCGTCATGGCGGTGTCGGGGACAGCTCGTAGAATCCCGGGATGCCCTCCCCCACCGCACCGGCCGTCGGGGCCGCGCTGGACGTGTTGCGCCGGGTCTTCGGCTACGACGCCTTCCGTGGCTTCCAGCAGGAGGTCATCGAGCACGTCGCGGCCGGCGGCGACGCGCTGGTGCTGATGCCCACCGGCGGCGGCAAGTCGCTGTGCTACCAGATCCCGGCGCTGGTCCGCGACGGCGTCGCGGTGGTGGTCTCCCCGCTGATCGCGCTCATGCAGGACCAGGTCGACGCCCTGACCGCCGTGGGCGCGCGGGCCGGCTTCCTCAACTCCACCCAGGACCCCGCCGCCCGCCGCGCGGTCGAGGCGGCGTTCCTGGCCGGCGAGCTGGACCTGCTCTACCTCGCCCCGGAGGCCCTGGGCACCCGGTCGGCCCAGCAGCTGCTCGACCGGGGGCGGATCAGTCTGTTCGCCATCGACGAGGCGCACTGCGTGTCGCAGTGGGGGCACGACTTCCGCCCCGACTACCTGGCCCTGTCGATGCTGCACGAACGTTGGCCCGGGGTGCCGCGCATCGCGCTGACCGCCACCGCCACCAGCGCCACCCGCACCGAGATCGCCACCCGGCTCAGCCTCACCGACGCGCGGCACTTCGTGGCCAGCTTCGACCGGCCCAACATCCAGTACCGGATCGTGTCGAAGCGGGAGCCCCGCAAGCAGCTGCTCGCCCTGCTGCGCGACGAGCACCCCGGCGACGCCGGCATCGTCTACTGCCTGTCCCGGGCCTCGGTCGACAAGACCGCCGAGTTCCTCGTCGCCAACGGCATCGACGCGCTGCCCTACCACGCGGGTCTGGACGCGACGACCCGCGCCGCCAACCAGCAGCGGTTCCTGCGCTCCGACGGCCTGGTGATGGTGGCGACCATCGCCTTCGGGATGGGCATCGACAAGCCCGACGTACGCTTCGTCGCCCACCTCGACCTGCCCAAGTCCGTCGAGGGCTACTACCAGGAGACCGGCCGCGCCGGCCGCGACGGGCTGCCGTCGACGGCCTGGCTCGCGTACGGGCTCCAGGACGTGGTGCAGCAACGCAAGATGATCGAGACGTCGGAGGGCGACCTGGCCCACCGCCGCAACCTCGCCGCCCACCTCGACGCGATGCTGGCGCTGTGCGAGACCGTCCGCTGCCGCCGGGTCCAGCTGCTGGACTACTTCGGCGAACGCCTCGACTCGCCCTGCGGCAACTGCGACACCTGCCTCGATCCGCCGCAGTCCTGGGACGGCACGGTCGCCGCGCAGAAGCTGCTGTCGACCGTGTTCCGGCTCGACCGCGAACGCAACCAGCGCTTCGGCGCCGGGCAGTGCGTCGACATCCTGCTCGGCCGGCGCACCGACAAGGTCACCCAGTTCGGCCACGACTCGCTGACCGTGTTCGGCATCGGCACCGAACTCGGTGAGGCGGAGTGGCGCGGCGTGGTGCGCCAACTGCTGGCCGAGGGGCTGCTCGCCGTCGAGGGCGACTACGGCACCCTGGCGCTCACCGACGCCAGCGCGGAGGTGCTGGGCCGCCGCCGCACGGTCATGATGCGCCGCGAGCCCGAGCGCCCGGCGCGGACCGCCAAGCCCCGTGGCGCGGCCACCGTCGTGGCGGAACTGCCGGCGGAGGCGGCCGGCGTGTTCGAGCGCCTGCGCGCGTGGCGGGCGGCCACCGCCAAGGAACAGGGCGTTCCCGCGTACGTGATCTTCCACGACGCCACGCTGCGACAGATCGCCACCGACGCACCGGGTTCGCTGACCGAGCTGTCCCGGGTCGGTGGGGTGGGCGAGAACAAGCTGGCGAAGTACGGCGAGCAGATCCTGGGCGTACTCGCGGAGGGCTGAACGGCCCACCGTGGCCGGGGTCACGAACGTTGCCGACGGGCACGCCGCCGGACCGACGGGCTCGGCCGACCGTGGCACGGAGGACGAGAGACGACCGGGCTGGCGGTGTTCGGTCCCGCACGCCTCTATCGAGCTGCACCGGCTGCGCTCTCAGCGGGTTAGCCGGGCAGGCGAGGCGTGTCCGACAACGCCGACACCCACCCGCTCCGTCTACGCCATCAGCTCGGGAGGATCGGCGGCAACGCCCCCAGGCCAACGCCCGCAGGCGAGCCGACCTGCGGGCGAACCAGCCTGCGGGCGAACCAGCCTGCGGGCGAGCCAGCCGGGCCTGCGGGGGCCGGCCCGGCCTGCGGGCGAGCCGGCCGCGACATTCGCCATCCTGGCCTGTCCCACGACCTGCGGCCCAGAACCGACGGGCGCACGGCTTGCCCACGACCAGCCCAAGACTTGCGGCACCTCGGCCCATCGGGCGGCGCAGATACCGCAGGTTGCCGAAATTGGGGCGGGGTTACCTCCCGCCGGGGTGCGCAGCCGACCATCGTCGACCTGGTCAGCCAACTGGTGAGCCCGCGCCCGGGCCGACCGGAGGACGACCCCCGAGGCCGGCGCCTCACTCCCCGGCAGGCGGGGCCGGGATGACTGGGTTGGCCGGGGTCGCCGGGGTAGCCGAGTCCGCCGGGGTAGCCGGGTCCGCCGGGGTGGAGTCGGTGTCGAGGGCGGCCAGGATCGCCTCGGCGGTGCGCCGCCCCACGCCCGGCACCTCGGTGATCTCCTCCACCGTGGCGGCGGAGAGCCGCTTCAGAGAGCCGAAGTGCCGCAGCAGCGCCTTGCGGCGCATCTCGCCCAGGCCGGGGACGTCGTCGAGCGCGGAGGTGGTCATCCGCTTGGAGCGACGCTGCCGGTGGAAGGTGATGGCGAACCGGTGGGCCTCGTCGCGCACCCGTTGCAGCAGGTAGAGCCCTTCCGAGGCGCGCGGGAGGATGACCGGGAAGTCGTCGTCGGGCAGCCAGACCTCCTCCAGCCGCTTGGCGAGCCCGCACAGCGCGACGTCGTCGATGCCGAGTTCCGCGAGGGCCTGGGCCGCCGCCGCGACCTGCGGCGCGCCGCCGTCGACCACCACCAGTTGCGGCGGGTACGCGAACTTGCGCGGCCGGCCGGTGGTCGGGTCGACCAGGACCCCGACCCGGGGCTCGTCCGCCCCTGCCTCGGGGCCGCCCCGGCTCGGCGCGTCGAGGTCGTCGGCGGCCTCGACGCCCGCCTCGCCGGTCTCGGCGCGGGCGTCGAGGTAGCGGGCGAAGCGGCGGCGCAGCACCTCCGACATCGCCGACAGGTCGTCGGTGGCACCGCGGATGATGAACCGGCGGTACTCGCCCTTGCGGGGCAGGCCGTCCTCGAACACCACCATGCTGGCCACCACGTCGGTGCCCTGGATCTGCGAGATGTCGAAACACTCGATGCGCAGCGGCGCGGTGCGCATGCCCAGCGCCTCGGTGATCTCGTCGAGGGCCTTGCCCCGCGTGGTCAGGTCGCCGGCCCGCTTGAGCTTGTGGCGGGCCAACGCGTCCTTCGCGTTGCGCTCCACCGTTTCCAGCAGGGCGCGCTTGTCGCCCCGCTGCGGCACCCGCAGGCTCACCCGGCTGCCCCGTCGGCCCGAGAGCCAGTCGGCCAGGGCGTCGGCGTCGGCGGGCAGCTCCGGCACCAGCAGCTCGCGGGGCACGTCGGCCTCGCCGTGCTCGCCCCCGTACACCTGGGTGCAGAAGTGGTGCACCAGGTCGCCGGTGGTCAGTTCCTCGGTCTTCTCCACCACCCAGCCGCGCTGGCCGCGCACGCGGCCGTCGCGGACGCGGAAGACCTGCACGGATGCTTCGAGGGGATCGTCGGCGAAGGCCACCACGTCGGCGTCGGTGCCGTCGCCGAGCACCACGGTCTGCTTCTCCATGGCCCGGCGCAGCGCGGCCACGTCGTCGCGCAGCCGGGCGGCCCGCTCGAACTCCAACTGCTCGCTGGCCTGGAGCATCTCGCGTTCCAGCTTGCGGACCATGCTGTCGGTGCGACCTGCCATGAAGTCGCAGAAGTCGTCGACGATCTCGCGGTGCCGTTCGGCCGACACGCTGCCCACGCAGGGCGCCGAGCACTTGCCGATGTAGCCCAGCAGGCAGGGACGGCCGACCTGGCCGGCCCGCTTGAACACCCCGGCGGAGCAGGTGCGCGCGGGGAACACCCGCAGCAGCAGGTCGAGCGTCTCGCGGATCGCCCAGGCGTGCGAGTAGGGCCCGAAGTAGCGCACCCCCTTGCGCTTGGCGCCCCGCATGACCTGTAGCCGCGGGTAGTCCTCGTCGAGGGTGACGGCGAGGTAGGGATAGGACTTGTCGTCGCGGTAACGGACGTTGAACCGCGGGTCGTACTGCTTGATCCAGGTGTATTCGAGTTGGAGCGCCTCCACCTCGGTGCCGACGGTGACCCAGTCGACCGACTCGGCCGTGGTGACCATCTGCTGGGTGCGCTGGTGCAGCCCCCACGGGTCGGCGAAGTAGGAGTTGAGCCTGCTGCGCAGGTTCTTCGCCTTGCCGACGTAGATCACCCGGCCGGTGCCGTCGCGGAAGCGGTAGACCCCGGGGGACTCCGGGATCGTGCCGGACGCGGGACGGTAGGTCGAGGGATCAGCCACGTCACCGAGCCTAGTCGCCGGGGCTGACAGCCCAGATCACGCCGAGCTGGTCGACCTCGTCGCCGCAGCGGCCGAAGAGACCGGCCAGCCGCCCGCCGGGCGGCGCGGTGAAGGTGACCGCGTCGGCGGTCGGGGTGCCGCCGGTCAGGGTGCGGCCCAGGTTGGTGGTGAGCCGGGCCGAGAAGATCCGGGTGCGCCCGTTGCGCTGCCCCTGGGTCAGGGTGACCTGGGTGACGTGCTCGTCCGGGGCCAGGGTCAGCGTGGCGGGGGTGCCGCCGGTGCCACCGTGGGTCGACCGGGTGCCGTCGGCGAGGCCGACCCCGACGGCGTCGAGGCGGGAGCCGGCGCGCAGCGTGACGCTGGTGACCGGGGAGCCGACCAGGTCGGCGTCGGTGAACGGGGTGCCGTGCGGGCCGCCCCAGGTGTCGCTGGCGCGCAGCCCCGGGTCGCGGGTCCAGGAGAACCAGGCGGCGTGCGGCCAGTGGTCGGACAGCGCCGCCCCCGCGGGGTCGAGGAACCGGGTGTGCTCGTTGTGGTAGCGGGTCAGCTCCAGCCGGACCAGCCGGCTGCCCCGGTAGAGGATCTTGTCGACGACCTCGCAGGCGTCGGTCACGGCGGCCGGGTCGCAGACCAGGGCGGGGCTGCCGGCGGCCGGTGGGACGCCGCCGCGTTCCTGCTGCACCCAGGCGTCGGTCAGCCCGTTGGCGGTGAGCAGTTCGCGGACGTTGTCGCCGGCCCGGGTGTAGCGCGCGTTGAGGTCGCCCATCACGATCACCGCGTTACCGGTCGAGTTCGTGGCGACGTACCGCGAGAGCTGGCTGATGTTGGCGCGGCGGGCCGCCAGGTCGGCGTCGGTGCTGCCGGCGTTGGTGTGGGCGTTGTAGAGGTCGACGAAGACGCCCTCCGCGAGGCGGACCCGCGCGTACGTGAAGCCCTTCGGGGTCAGGCAGTCGGTGCCGTTGCAGCGGTCCCACCGCACCCGGGTGAACCCGGACGACGGGTACGCCGACATGGTGTTGAGACCGTCGCCGAAGGGCACCCCGCCGCTGGTGGGCGTGCGGTGCGGATGCATGTCGGTTTCGTACAGGTCGGCGTGGTAGTTGAAGTCCTCCTGGACGTTGACGATGTCGTAGGCGTTGACCCGTTCGCCGATGGGGCGGGTGTTGACCGCCGGGTTGCCGCCGGACAGGGGCTCGGGCAGGCCGGCGACGTTGTAGGTGAGCACCGAGAACGCGCCGGAGGCGGCGGCCGGTGCGGGGGCGGGTGCGGCGGCGGACGCCGGGCCGGCCACCGGCAGCAGCGCGGCCACCAGCGCCGCGGACGCGAGCAGACGTACGGGGTTCATCGGCCGTCCTATCAGGGCGCTGGTCGGCCGGGGCGCCGGCCGAGGGGCGAGCGGGAACAGAAGGTTATCCGCCCGCTGGAGCCGTCCTCAAGAGACCGATTCATGTCTTCCGATAATCGCCCCGGGAACGTTACCATCCGGTATCCGAATGTTCTTCGTGTAATGATCCCCACCCCCCGGGAGATCGTCATGCCCCGTACCGCTCACCGCCTGCTGGCCGGCGCGACCGTCCTCGTCGGAACCGCCGCCCTGCTGACCGCCCCCAACCCCGCCGCCGCCGACCCCCCGGCGGCAGCCACCCGCGCCTCCGTCACCACCTACACCCCCGACGACTACTGCCTCGGCGAGTGCGGCGACATCCTGCCGCCCGGCCAGAACGGCAACGCCACCCTGGTCGAGGTCCTCGGCAACCAGGCCCTCGGCACCCTCCCCCGGCACTCCGCCGACCAGCTCGACCGCTACGCCAACCTCGTCTACGGCTACGCCGGGCTGCGCGAGGACCAGGTCGGCACCTTCTTCAACGACGCCTCCTTCGGCGTCCCGCCCGACCAGGTCGAACGGGACTACTCCCCCCGCGCCGACGTACGCATCGTCCGCGACCGGGCCACCGGCGTCCCACACGTCACCGGCAGCACCCGCGGCGGCACCATGTTCGGGGCCGGCTACGCCGGTGCGGAGGACCGGCTGTTCACCATGGACCTGCTACGCCACGTCGGCCGGGGCACGTTGACCCCGTTCGCCGGCGGCGCACCCGGCAACCGGGCCCTCGAACAGAGCGTCTGGCGCACCTCCCCCTACACCGAGGCCGACCTGCAGGCCCAGGTGGCGGCGCTGCGGGCCAAGGGTCCGCGCGGTCAACAGCTCTACTCCGACGTGCAGGAGTACATCGCGGGGATCAACGCCTACATCGACACCTGCATGGACAACCGCAACTGCCCCGGCGAGTACGTCCTCACCGGCCACCTCGACGCGATCACCAACGTCGGCGGTCCGAAGCCGTTCCAGATGACCGACCTGATCGCCATCGCCGGCGTCGTCGGAGGCCTGTTCGGTGGCGGGGGCGGCACCGAGATGCAGTCCGCCCTGGTCCGCATCGCCGCCCGCGCCCGCTACGGCCCCACCGAGGGCGACCGGGTCTGGAACGGCTTCCGGGCCCAGAACGACCCCGAGACGGTGCTCACCCTGCACGACGGGCAGAGCTTCCCGTACGGCGCCGCCGACGACGACGCCCCCAGCGTCGTCATGCCCGACGCGGGGTCGGCGCGGGTGGAACCGATCGTCACCGACGCCACCGGTTCCGCCACCGGCACCGCGACGGCCGCCTCCACCCGCTCGTCGGAACTGGCCGCCGCCCTGTCGGGGCTCACCATCGCCCCCGCCAACCGGGGCATGTCCAACGCCGCCGTCGTATCCGCCGCCCACTCGGCCACCGGCCACCCGATCGCCGTGTTCGGCCCACAGACCGGCTACTTCTCTCCGCAACTGCTGATGGTGCAGGAGTTGCAGGGCCCCGGCATCAGCGCCCGGGGGGCCGCGTTCGCCGGCCTCAACCTGTACGTGCTGCTCGGCCGGGGCCAGGACTACGCATGGAGCGCCACGTCGTCGATCCACGACATCACCGACACGTACGCGGTGCCGCTGTGCTCCCCCGACGGTTCCACGCCGACGCTGGCCAGCAACCACTACCTGTTCCGTGGCGCCTGCCTGCCGATGGAGGAACTGTCCCGGGTGAACCGGTGGAGCCCCACGGTCGCCGACAGCACCCCGGCCGGGTCGTACAAGCTCATCGCCCGCCGAACCAACCTCGGTCTGGTGGGGTGGCGTGGCACGGTCGACGGCCGCCCGCACGCCTTCACCCAGCTGCGCTCCACCTACCGGCACGAGGCCGACTCCGCGATCGGCTTCCAGATGTTCAACGACCCCACCCAGATGGGCACCGCCGACGCCTTCGTGACCTCGGCGAACAACGTCGAGTACGCCTTCAACTGGTTCTACGTCAACTCCACCCAGGCGGCGTACTACAACTCCGGCCTCAACCCGGTGCGGGCCGCCGGGTCGAACCCGAACCTGCCGATGCGGGCGGAGCGGCGCTTCGAGTGGCAGGGGTACGACCCGGTCGCCAACACCGCCGCGTACGCGCCCCTGTCGGCCCACCCCCGCTCGGTCGACCAGGACTACTACGTCAGCTGGAACAACAAGCAGGCCAAGGACTTCGGAGCGGCCGACGGCAACTTCAGCTTCGGCGCGGTGCACCGGGGCGACCTGCTCGACCGGCCGATGCGCGCGGCGATCGCGGCCGGGCAGAAGTTCGACCGGGCCTCGCTGACCTCGCTCGTGCAGCGGGCCGGGCTGACCGACCTGCGCGCCAGCGAGGTGCTCGGTGAGCTGATCCGGGTGCTGGAGAGCCAGCCGGTCACCGACGCGGCGCTGGCCGCCGAGATCAGCCGGCTGAAGGCGTGGCGGGCCGCCGGAGCGCTGCGGGTCGAGACCGCCCCCGGCTCCAAGGTCTACCAGCACGCCGAGGCGATCCGGACCCTCGACGCCTGGTGGCCGCTGCTGGTCCGGGGCATGTTCCGCGCCCCGCTCGGACCGGATCTCTACCAGTCGCTGGTCAACACCCTTCAGGTCAACGAGTCGCCGTCGGGCCGCCAGGCCGGGGACGTCTCCGACCTGCCGGGCTCGGCCAGCAGCGCGCAGACCCACAAGGGCTCGGCCTTCCAGTACGGCTGGTGGGGCTGGGTCGACCGGGACCTGCGGGCGGTCCTCGGCGACCAGGTCCGGGGCGGCCCCGGCCGCACCTTCTGCGGCGACGGGAACCTCGCCGCCTGCCGCCAGGTCCTGCTCGACACGCTGCGCACGGCGAGCACCACCCCGCCGGTCCAGGTGTACCCGGGCGACGAGCACTGCGACGCCGGCGACCAGTGGTGCGCCGACTCGATCGTGCAGTCCCCGCTGGGCGGCATCAAGCACGCGAAGATCGCCTGGCAGAACCGGCCCACCTACCAGCAGGTCGTGTCGTTCCCGGCGCGTCGCGGTGACGTCTCGCCCAACCTGGCGGCGGGCCGGCCGGTGACGGCGTCGAGCAGCCAGCTGTTCAACGGCCCCGGCCGGGCGGTCGACGGCGACGACGGCACCCGCTGGGCCAGCTCCTGGTCCGACAACCAGACGCTCACCGTCGACCTCGGCACGACGCGGCAGGTCGGCCGCGTGGTGCTCGCCTGGGAGGCGGCGTACGCCCGGTCGTACCGGATCGAGGTCTCCACCGACGGGACCACCTGGCGGACGGTGTGGTCGACGGCCGCCGGGGACGGGGGCACCGACGTGGCCGCCTTCCCGGCTGCATCCGTCCGGTACGTGCGGATGCGCGGGCTGACCCGCGCCACCACGTACGGATTCTCCCTCTGGGAGTTGGCGGTGTACGCCCGCTGAACCGACGCGCGGCCGGCGCGGGAGTCCCCGCGCCGGCCGCGCGCGACGTCGTGGCGCCGTCAGGCGAGCGTGATGCGGTCGCCTTCGACCTTGACCGGCTTCTCCGCGAGCGGCTGCGTCGCGGGGCCGGCCTTGACCGAGCCGTCGGCGATCGAGAACTTGCTGTTGTGGCAGGTGCAGTTGATCGTGCCGCCGTCGACGTTCGAGACGGGGCAGCCCTGGTGGGTGCAGATCGGGTCGAAGCCTTTGAACTCACCGGCCTTCGGCTGGGTGATCACGATGCCCTGGGCGGCGAGGACGGCACCCCCGCCGACGGGGATGTCACCGGTGCGGGCCAGCGACTGGGCGCCCTCACGGTCGCCGCCGCCGGCGTCGCCGGTGTTGGTGACGGCCGGACCCCCGCTGGTCGGCGCGGCGCCGTCGCCGGGTTCGTCGCTGCCACACGCGGCCAGCACCACGGCCGCGCCGACCACGCCCGCACCGGTGAGCAGCGCACGACGGGTCTGCACACCCGGCCCGGTCAACACCTGATCGTCACTCATGCCTCGCCTCTCTCTCGGCTGCCGCCACCATGATGTCTCCGCTGCCGCCACCGTGATCTCCCGGGCTGCCGCCCACCTGATCCACGGCCACACCCGGCCGTCCGTACCACTGTGCCCGTCGGTTCACCCGATCGGCGACCCGCCCCGGGCGGGCGCCGCGACCCGGCCGTCAGCCGGCGGCGGCCGGGGCCTTGCGGGTGGTCCGGGTCTTCACGGGCTTGACGCCGTTGACCTTCCCGGCCTTGACGCCGTTGGCCTTCGCGGCGCGGGCGGTGGCCGCCGCCGCGCCCCGGGCGGCCCCGTCGAGCCCGAGCACCTGCCGCAGGAACTGGCCGGTGTGGCTCTCGGCGACCTCGGCGACCTCCTCGGGGGTTCCGGTGGCCAGCACCGTGCCACCCCGGTGGCCGCCCTCCGGACCCATGTCGATGATCCAGTCCGCCGACTTGATCACGTCGAGGTTGTGCTCGATGGTGATCACCGTGTTGCCCTTGTCGACCAGACCCTCCAGCACCAGCAGCAGCTTGCGGATGTCCTCGAAGTGCAGGCCGGTGGTCGGCTCGTCCAACACGTAGACCGTCCGACCGGTGGACCGCTTCTGCAGCTCCGAGGCGAGCTTGACCCGCTGGGCCTCGCCGCCGGAGAGCGTCGGCGCGGGCTGGCCCAGGCGTACGTAACCCAGACCCACGTCGACCAACGTCTTCAGGTGCCGGTGGATCGCCGGGATGGCGGAGAAGAACTCGGCCGCCTCCTCGATCGGCATCTCCAGCACGTCGGAGACCGTCTTGCCCTTGTAGTGCACCTCCAGGGTCTCCCGGTTGTACCGGGCGCCCTTGCAGACCTCACAGGGGACGTACACGTCGGGCAGGAAGTTCATCTCGATCTTGATCGTGCCGTCGCCGGAACACGCCTCGCACCGGCCACCCTTGACGTTGAACGAGAACCGACCCGGCCCGTACCCCCGGACCTTGGCCTCCGTGGTCTCGGCGAACAGCTTGCGGACGTGGTCCCAGACCCCGGTGTAGGTGGCCGGGTTGGACCGCGGCGTACGCCCGATCGGCGACTGGTCGACCCCGACGACCTTGTCGACGTGATCCAGCCCGGAGACCCGGGTGTGTCGGCCCGGCACCAGCCGCGCGCCGTTGATCTGGTTGGCCAGCACGGCGTGCAGGATGTCGTTGACCAGGGTCGACTTGCCGGATCCGCTGACCCCGGTGACCGCGATCAGCTGGCCCAGCGGGAACGACACGGTGAGGTTGCGCAGGTTGTGTTCCCGCGCCCCGTGCACCACCAGCTCCCGCCCCGGCGTCTGCGGCCGGCGCACCGCCGGCGTGGGGATGACCCGCCGCCCCGACAGGTACGCCCCGGTGATCGACTCGGGATTGTCGAGCAGCGCCGGCACCGAGCCGCTGTGTACGATCCGGCCGCCGTGCTCGCCCGCACCGGGGCCGATGTCGACGATCCAGTCGGCCGTGCGGATGGTGTCCTCGTCGTGCTCGACCACGATCAGCGTGTTGCCCAGCCCGCGTAGCCGCACCAGGGTCTCGATCAGCCGGTGGTTGTCACGCTGGTGCAGGCCGATCGACGGCTCGTCGAGCACGTACAGCACGCCGACCAGCCCGGAGCCGATCTGGGTGGCCAGCCGGATGCGCTGCGCCTCCCCGCCGGAGAGCGTGCCGGCGGGCCGGTCGAGGGAGAGGTAGTCGAGGCCGACGTCGAGCAGGAACCGCAGCCGGGCGTTGATCTCCTTGAGCACCCGCTCGGCGATCATCTTCTGCCGGTCGGTCAGCTCGATGCCCGCCAGCAGGTCGGCGCACTCGCCGACCGACAGGTTGCAGACCTCGGCGATGCTCCTGCCGGCCAGCGTGACGGCCAGCACCTCGGGCTTGAGCCGGGCGCCCCCGCAGGCGGCGCACGGCACGTCGCGCATGTAGCCCTCGTACTTGTCCCTCGACCACTCCGACTCGGTGTCGGAGTGCCGGCGCTCGATCCACTGCACCACGCCCTCGAAGCCGGTGTAGTAGGAGCGCTCACGGCCGTACTTGTTGCGGTAGCGCACGTGCACCTGGTCGCCGGAGCCGTGCAGGATCGTCTTCTGCGCCCGCGCCGGCAGCGCCCGCCACGGCGTGTCGATGTCGAAGTGCTCCGACTCGCCCAGGGCCTCCAGCAGACGCAGGAAGTATTCCAGGTTGTGCCCGGTCGACCAGGGCTGGATCGCCCCCTCGCGCAGGGTGCGCTCCGGGTCGGGGACGACCAGCTCCGGGTCGACCTCCTTGCGGGTGCCCAGGCCGGTGCACTCGGGGCAGGCGCCGTAGGGCGCGTTGAACGAGAAGACCCGGGGTTCCAGGTCCTCGATGGCCAACGGGTGGTCGTTGGGGCAGGCCAGGTGCTCGGAGTAGCGGCGTTCCCGGTCCGGGTCGCCCTCGGGAAGGTCGACGAAGTCGAGCAGGACCAGCCCGTCGGACAGCCCCAGCGCCGCCTCGACCGAGTCCGTCAGCCGCTGCTTGGCGGCGGCCTTGACGGTGAGCCGGTCGATGACCACCTCGATGGTGTGCTTCTCCTGCTTCTTGAGCTTCGGCGCCTCGGTGAGCTGGTGCACCACCCCGTCGACCCGGGCCCGGGCGTACCCCTTGGCCTGGAGTTCGGCGAACAGGTCGAGGTATTCGCCCTTGCGGCCCCGGATCACCGGGGCCAGCACCATGAACCGGGTGCCCTCGGCCATGGCGAGGACCCGGTCGACGATCTGCTGCGGGCTCTGCCTGGAGATCTTCTCGCCACACACCGGGCAGTGCGGCTGACCGACGCGGGCGAACAGCAGCCGCAGGTAGTCGTAGACCTCCGTGATCGTGCCGACGGTCGACCGCGGGTTGCGCGACGTCGACTTCTGGTCGATGGATACGGCGGGGCTCAGACCCTCGATGAAATCGACGTCGGGCTTGTCCATCTGGCCGAGGAACTGTCGGGCGTACGAGGACAACGACTCCACGTAGCGTCGCTGCCCCTCGGCGAAGATCGTGTCGAAGGCCAGGCTCGACTTACCCGAACCGGACAGCCCCGTGAACACGATCAGGGCGTCCCGGGGCAGGTCGAGACTGACGTCGCGCAGGTTGTGCTCGCGCGCGCCACGGATGATCAGTCGGTCGGCCACAGCCGTGTACTCCCGGGTCAAGGCGGTGAAGAGGATCTGTCCGCTCTGCGGGGATTCCGCAGCTGACCAGCCGTCTGGGTAGTCTGTGCGGAATCCGAGCGGTTGTTCGGGGCGCGAGGAAGCGCCCCGGCAACTCTAGCCCCGAGGTACGACAACATCCCGTGGGCGGGCGTTGCCCCAGCTCACCCGGCCCGCCGGCTCACGATCGCGTCGGGCGGCGGCGGCCCGCACGCCACCCACCGCGCCGCTCGGCAGCCAGACGCGCCGCACGACGGCCGCTCTCGTGGGCGACCTCGCGTTGCAGCCGCCGCCAGCTCTCCCAGCGCCGCACCGGCAGGTCCCCGGCGGCCAACGCCTCCCGCACCGCGCACGCGGGCTCGGACTCGTGCGTGCAGTCGGCGTAGCGGCAGCCGGCGGCCAACTCGGCGATGTCGGCGAAGGCCCGGTCGAGCCCGGCGGAGCCGTCGAGCAGGCCCACCGCGCGTACCCCGGGGGTGTCCAGCACCGCACCGCCGCCGGGTACCGGCACCAGCGACCGCCAGGTGGTGGTGTGCCGGCCCTTGCCGTCCACCCGACGGATCGCCTGGGTGGGCATCACCACCGTGCCCGCGAGCGCGTTGACGAGGCTGGACTTGCCGGCGCCGGACGGCCCGAGCAGGCCCAGGGTGCGCCCGGGGGCGACCTCGGCGCGCAGCGGGTCGAGGCCGGTGCCCCGCTCGGCGCTGACCGCCAGCACCGGCACGCCGGGGGCGACCCCGGCGAGCTGCCGCGCCACCGCGGCCGGGTCGGCGGCGAGATCCGCCTTGGTCAGGACCACCAGCGGCCGGGCACCCGACTCGTGGGCCAGGGAGAGCAGCCGCTCGATCCGGCCCACGTCCGGTTCCGGATGCACCGGTTCGACCACGGCGGCCGCGTCGAGGTTGGCGGCCAGCACCTGTCCACTGGCGTCCTTGCCGGCGGTGCGCCTGATCAGCGCGGTACGCCGGGGCAGGACCACCTCCACGGTCACCCGCCCGTCGGGCCAGGTGCCCAGCAACGCCCAGTCGCCGGCGCACGGTAGACAGGTCAGGTCGCGGGCGGCCGCGGCCAGCACCGCGCCACCCAGGGAGGCCCGGACGGGCCCGTCGGCGGTCAGGACGGTGCAGACCCCGCGGTCGACCCGGGCCACCCGGCCCGGACGGTGGTCGGTGCGCCGTCGTCGATGGTGGGCCGCCCGGTCGGCGTCCCAGCCGAGGGCGGTCAGGTCGATGGTCATGGCAACCTCGTCGAATGTCGGTACGGGTGATCCACGCGTGCTGCTGGGACCGGCATGACCACCACCTCCCCCGACTCTCCCGGTGCCGCGTACGCCGCGACCGTAGGCCCGCGACGGGGCACGGCGAAACTGATTTCCCCGCCCGACGCGGGCCCGCGCGGGCGACTAGGGTCGTCTGATGACCTACAGCGGCAATGTCACGCCCGGCGGAACGCCGGCGGTACGCGAACTCGACGGGCTCACCATCACGAAGGTGTCGGTCGGGCCGATGGACAACAACGCGTACCTGCTGCGCTGCCGGACCACCGGCGAGCAGGTGCTCATCGACGCGGCGAACGAGGCACCCCGCCTGCTCGACCTGGTGGGCGAGGCCGGGCTGGCCGCCGTGGTCACCACCCACCAACACATGGACCACTGGGTGGCGCTGGAGGAGGTCGTGGCCGCCACCGGCGCGCGGGCGCTGGTGCACGAGGAGGACCGGGCCGGGCTGCCGATCGAGGCGCAGACCGTCGCCGAGGGCGACACCGTGGCGGTGGGCCGGTGCGCGCTGGAGGTGATCCACGTGCGGGGTCACACGCCGGGCTCGATCGCGCTGCTCTACCGCGACCCGGCCGGCGTGCCGCACCTGTTCACCGGCGACTCCCTCTTCCCTGGTGGGGTGGGCAACACCGACCAGGACCCGCAGCGGTTCGCGGCGCTGATCGACGACGTCGAACACAAGCTCTTCGACCGGCTGCCCGACGAGACGTGGTTCTACCCGGGCCACGGCGACGACAGCACCCTCGGCGCCGAACGCGCGTCGCTGCCGCAGTGGCGTGCTCGCGGCTGGTGACGGTCGACGGTCACGTCGGTGGCCGGGGCGAACCGCCCGGAAACCCGGGCGCGGTCACGCCGCGGTGACGGCGCGGAGCTGACGGCGGGTGACCAGCAGCACCAGACCGGCCAGCAACAGGCCGACGGCCATGGTGACCAGCAGCGGGCTGGGCTGGCCGGGCAGCAGCCCGGCCAGCGACCGGGAGGCCGAGCCCAGCACCAGGTAGAGACCGGCCCAGGCCGCCGCCCCGAGGGCGGCACAGCCGAGGAACCGGCGGTACGACATCCGCAGTCCGCCCGCCGCCAGCGGCAGCAGCGCGTTGAACACCGGCAGGAACGGCGCGACCAGCACCATCCGGCCGCCGCCGCGGCGCAGGACGCCCTCGGCCGCCGCCCAACGGGGCTCGCCGATCCAGTCGCCCACCCGGCTGCGTCGCAGCCGGTCTCCCCAGTGCCGGCCGACGAGGAAGCTCAGCGACCAGCCGACCAGGCAGCCGGACACCACGGAGGCGAAGGTCGCCAGGCCGGCGGCGGGGCCACCCACCCCGACCGCCGCCAGCACCGCGACGTCGCCGGGCACCAGCACGCCGAGCAGGGGTACGGCGTCGACGAGCATGACCACACCGAGCACCCCCATCAACAGGCTGAGGGGGAGTTCTCCGACCTGGGCCAGCTGATCCGCCATGCTCCGTACGCTACGGCCGCCCGACCACCCGGGGGATCGGGTGTGACCCCCACCGTCCCCCGGAATCGGTCTCGGGGTCGCCCCTGAGGTGGGTTCACCGGGCCCGGAGCACCTGCACCCGGCGCACCGGGGAGCCGACGCAGGGTTCGGTGGTGGGCACCGGGTAGTCGGCGACCACCGCCAGCCGGTGGGCGGGCAGGTGACCGCGCCCCGGGTCACCGACCAGCACGTCGGTGCCGGCGGCGGCGGCCCGGTGCAGGAACGGCAGCACCCGGCGGGCCATGCCGCGGTCGTAGAAGACGTCGCCGGCGACCAGCAGGTCCACCCCGGCGGGGACGGAGTCGAGCAGGTCAGCGCCGCTGGTGGTGACCCGGACCCGGTTGGCGCGGGCGTTGAAGGTGACGGCGGCGACGGCGTACGGGTCGATGTCGTTGGCCTCGACCCGGTCGGCGCCGGCCAGGGCGGCGGCGACGGCGACCAGCCCGGAGCCGGCCGCCAGGTCGAGCACGCGACGGCCGGCGGCCAGTTCGGGATGGTCCAGCAGGTGCCGGGCCAGGGCCTGGCCGCCCGCCCAGACCGACGCCCAGTAGGGCGGGGGCAGTCGACGGCCGACGGACGCCTCCATGCGGGCCCACCAGACGATGGCGTCCTCGGCCAGGTGCAGCCGCACCTCGGGCACGAACGGGACCGGCGTCAGCCGCAGCCGGTCCAACCCGGCGCCGGGCACGACGATCTCCCGTTCCAGCTCGGCCAGCACGTGCGCGGCAGCCCTCATCGGCGCAAGCATGCCGCAGCGGACCGGCCGCCGTGGGAGTTTCGGTAGGCCGACTTTCGGAGTTCATGGGATCGCCTGCGGCACTTCGCACGCCATCGGGCCCGTTGGCCGGTTACTGTCATGGTGGTATCGGACGATCATCGGCCGTGGAGTCGAGGGTCGCCCGCAGTGAAACAGGGAGAAGACGCATGGCAACCGGCACGGTTAAGTGGTTCAACTCGGAGAAGGGCTTCGGCTTCATCGAGCAGGACGGTGGAGGTCCGGACGTGTTCGTCCACTATTCGGCGATCGCGAGCAGCGGTTACCGGGAGCTGAACGAGGGCCAGAAGGTCGAGTTCGAGGTGACCCAGGGGCAGAAGGGTCCGCAGGCGGACAACGTCCGACCGATGTGATCCGTGCCGGTGGCGGCGGCCGGACCACCGGCCGCCGCCGCAGCGCATGTCACCCTGACGGGACAGGCCCGCCTGCGGGGTGGCGACGCACGTGGTCAGGCAGTGCCCGCCTGCGGGTGGGTTCGATCACGGACGGGGGGACGTCGCTCGACGCGCCCAGCGTGCCGCTGACCGGCGTCAGGCGACCAGGCGACGGCTCAGTTCGTCGGCGACCTGCCGGGCGACCGTGGGCGGGATCGCCGCCGCGATCTCCTCCGGGCTGAGCCCGGCCAGCACGCCGGGGACCACCGACGACTCATCCTCCGTGAGGCCGGAGGCGAGCAGGGATGCCACGGTCGTCTGCAACGCGCTGAGCTGCGCGCCGATGGTCCTCAGGCTGGGATGCGGCACCACGTAGGACGGGTCGGTGTGGTCCTCGCCCATCGCCATCCGGGTGTAGATCTGCCCGATCGGGTTGCGCCCGTCCAGGACGGTCAGGTTGCGGTGGACGGTCTCCAGCCAGGCGTGCTCTTCGGGGGTCATGTCGTCCTCCAGAAGTCCGATGGTGCTCAGGTAGCGGCGAAAGAGTGGGGTCAGGTCGCGGTTGGCCTTGGTGGAGTCGCGGAAGAAACTGAAGTGCGTGTGCCACAGGTGTGAGCTGTCGCCGGAGCTGCGCCTGCCGAGCCGGTCCCACCGTCGGACGACCCTGCCGTCGGGTGAGTAGATGATCTCGCGGATGTCCCGGCTGTCCGGGGTGTTGGCGGCGCACTGCTGCACGCACCAGATCGAGAAGGTGAACAGGTTGTGCGTGCTCCCCGCGGAGCGCACCTGGAACATGCCGACGTCGAGCGCGGACGCGTTCAGGGTCAGCCCGGCGCGATCGCGGGGCGACTCGACGACGGAGTAGTCGTTCGTGATGACCCGGTCGGAGCCGGTGTGGTAGCCGCCACGATGGGAGGCGCTACCGACGATGCCGACCTCGGCGGGTTCGAGATCCTCGGAGCGGACCCGATCCGGGTCGACGTTGAGGTGGTCGAGTAGTAGGCGACGGACGGCAAGCAGATTCTCTGGTGCCCGCGTCATGGGATCCCCCTTGCGGACGTGGTCGGCACCGGACACGACGTGACGCCGCGTGTGCGGCGGGGGTTCGTGGACGAGGCCCGAGTATTGGTTGCACAGCGCCGGGCAGCGACTCCACCATAGCCCGCTCTTCGGACAAACGACCAGTTCAGGGCACCTTCAATCACTCTGGATCCGGGGCCAGACACCCCGGTGGACAGCCAGAGTCACCAATGCCGCACCCCACGCGCCCGCCCACCGACGATCACGCAACGTGAAGAGATCTCGGGCAGTCAGTCGGTCGGCGGGGACGGCGTACCGGTACGGGCGGCCCGCACCGCGTCCCGGTGCTCGCGCATCGAGGTGGTCATCGCCGACATGAAGCGGTGTACGGTCTCCAGCTCCTCGTCGCTGAAGCGGGCCATCACCTCGTCGGTGCGCCGACCCAGTGGACGGAAGAAGTCCATCGCCAGTGCGGCGCCACGGTCGGCGTAGTGCAGCAGCACCTTGCGACGGTCGGTGGCGTCCCGGTCGCGGCGGATGTGGCCGGCGCGTTCGAGTCGGTCGACGAGCGCGGTGACCGAGCCGGAGGAGAGGTTGAGCTGACGGCCGAGGCGGCCGGGGGTCATCGGGTCGCCGTACAGTTCGGCGTCCATCACGGCGATCAGGGCGTGCAGGTCGGTGGTGCCGAGGCCGTGCAGGCCGGCGAAGGCGTGGCCGATGTGCTGGGCGTCGACCGAGTATCGCCGCAGCTCGGCTGTGATCTCCGCGACCAGCAGGTCGCGGCGGGTGTCTCGCCGCCGGTACATCCCGTGAGCCGCCACGTCGCGCTGGTTCCTCCGCCCGTTCGATCCGACCTGCAGTCTAGTGGAGCGGCTAACAATCTCGATCGTCGAGATACTTTGCGATCGTGACATGCGCCGCGCCCGGTTGCCGACAGGCGGTTGATGAATCAGAATCTCGACAGCCGAAAGACTCATCCTTCGAGAGACCGCGAGGCATCGGATGTCCGTGTTCACCCACGTCGCCCGTGGCCGCCTGGCCGCGTGGCTCACCGTGGTCGCCGCGATCGTGTTCGGCGCGATCGTCTTCGGGCTCCCGAAACCCGACAACCCCGAACCCGTCTCCGCCACCGGACTGTCCGTACGGTGGCAGTCCACCCAGGTCGAACGCCTCCAGCAGGACCTGCCCTCCAACGACGTCCAGCCGGCACTCGTGGTGGTCAGCCGGGCCGACGGCGGCGTGCTCACCGACAGCGACCGGGCCGCGCTGGCCGCGCAGTCCGGGCAACTCGCCGGTCTCGCCGTCGGCGGACAGATCGGCCCACCCCGGATCGCACCGGACGGCACCGTGGCGTTGCTCGCCGTACCGCTGTCCACCGCAGGCGGGCAGCAGGCCGTCGCCGACACCGTCGACCGGCTCCGCAACACCGTCACCGACCTGCCCGAGGCCCTCACCGTCGAGGTGACCGGCGGCCCGGCGTTCACCGCCGACCTCACCAAGGTCTTCGACGGCGCCGACACCACCCTGCTGATCGTCACCGCGAGCGTCGTCGCGCTGCTGCTGCTCATCACCTACCGCAGCCCGTTCCTGTGGATCGTGCCGCTGGTCATCGTCGCCGCCACCGAGCAGCTCACCCTGCGCGCCCTCGACACGGTCGTCCCCGCCACCGGCATCAACCTCGCCGGCGGCGCGGTCACCGGCATCGCCAGCGTCCTGGTCTTCGGTGCCGCCACCGACTACGCCCTGCTGCTCATCGCCCGCTACCGCGAGGAACTACGCCGCGAGGAGAACCGCTTCACCGCGATGCGCGCAGCCCTGCGCCGCACCGCCGAACCCATCCTCGCCAGCGGCTTCACGGTCGTCCTCGGCGTGCTGACCCTGCTGCTGTCCGAGCAGGAACTCAACCGGGCCCTCGCGGTGGCCTGCGCCACCGGCGTGGTCCTGGCCATGCTGTCGGCGCTGTTCGTGCTCCCCGCCGCCCTGGTGCTGTTCGGCCGGGGCCTGTTCTGGCCCTTCGTGCCCCGCGTCGGCAGCCCCGCCCGCGAAGGCAGGCTGTGGGGACGGCTCGGCGGCCTCGTCATCCGCCGCCCGGCGCCCGTCGCCGTGCTCGCCGGGCTGCTGCTGCTCGGGCTGTCCCTCGGTGGCCTCGGCATCCGCACCGGGCTGTCCGAGACCGAGCAGTTCCGCGTCGAGCCCGAGGCCGTCGCCGGAGCACAGACCCTGGCGGAGGCGTTCCCCGCCGGCACGACCGCACCCGTGGCGGTGCTGACCGACCCGGCGGCCGTGCCGGCGGTCACCGCGGCCGCCGCCGCCGTGGACGGCGTGGCGTCCGCCCGGCCCGGCGAGACCACCGCCACCGTCGCCCAGGTCGACGTCGTGCTGGACGCCGAACCGGGCACCCCCGCCTCGGACCGGACCGTCGAGGCGTTGCGCGCCGCCGTCGCCGCCGTCCCCGGTTCCGCACCCCCCACGGTCGACGGTGCCGAACCCTTCGCCGGCGCGGTCGTGGGCGGCTCGGTCGCCGCGACCTACGACTCCGACGAGGCCAACGCCGAGGACCTGCGCCTGATCCTGCCGATCATCCTGCTGCTCGTCGGCGCGGTGCTGGTGCTGCTGCTGCGCGGCCTGGTCGCGCCGGTACTGCTGGTGCTCACCGTGATCGCCTCGTTCTTCGCCAGCCTCGGCGCGGCGTGGCTGCTGTTCGACCACGTCCTCGGCTTCCCCGCCCTGGACAGCGGGGTGCTCCTGCTGGCGTTCGTCTTCCTGGTCGCCCTCGGCGTGGACTACAACATCTTCCTGGTCACCCGTGCCCGGGAGGACGCCCGCACCGCCGGCACCCGCGACGGGATGCTCTCCGCGCTGCGGGTCACCGGCGGGGTGATCACCAGCGCCGGCATCCTGCTCGCCGCGGTCTTCGCCGTGCTGGGCGTGCTGCCGCTGATCACGCTGACCCAGATCGGCATCATCGTCTGCATCGGTGTGCTGCTGGACACCCTGCTGGTGCGGACCGTCGTGGTGCCCGCCCTGGCATTCCTGCTCGGCGACCGGTTCTGGTGGCCGGGACGGATCACCGCCGAACCGGACGACGACACCGCGCCCGAGGCGACCACGGCCCGCCGGACCTGAAACTCGGCGGCGACCCTGGTGTCGGCTGCGGAGACCCCCGGGGGTGCCACCCCGCGGACCCGCAGGAGCGCCGTCAGTAGTCCAGGCAGACACACCCGGTCATCAACGCGCGGACGTTGCGCACGTAGCCCGGATTGGGCACGACCAGCGGACGCCCCTCCCGGGCCACCGCGGCATGCCCGTAGTTGTACGCCGCGATGACCGCGTTCAGCAGACAGGAGTCGAGGTCGGCCGTGCACAGGGCGGCGTCAAGCCGATAGTCGCCGTCGAAGTACATGTCGCCGAGGTACTTCGTCAGCCACGCCAGGTAGGTGCCGCCGAGGTAGGCGTTGTCGCGATGGTCGTCGACGTCGTAGCTCTGCTCGAAACGCTGGTTCATCCAGACGGCGGTGTCCGGCATCACCTGCATCAGCCCGATCCCGCCGTCGCAGGCGACGATGTGCGACTGCCAGCCGCTCTCCTGCCAGGCCGTCGCCTTCACCAAGGCCAGCGGGATCCGGATCTGCGGCGCGGACGTCGGCCAGTACGTCCGCTGCGCGGCGTCGGTCAGGGCGGCCTTCACCTGCCCCCGGGTGGCCTTCTTGCCCTGGTAGCTCGGCTTGCAACCCGACGGCGACGGCACCGGCGGAGGTGGCGGCAGCTTCGTCTCGGTCGGCGGTCTCGGCACCGCCCGCGGCCCGGCCGAACGGGACGGCTTCGGCTTCGGCTTCGGCTTCGGTTTGGCCTTCGCCGTCGGTGACGGCCTGCTGCTCGGTGTCTCCTCCGGCTCCGCTGTCGTCGGCGACGGATCCGGCTGCCGCGCCTCGTCGGACCCCTCGACCTCCGGCAGCGCGACGGGCGCGGCCACCCGAGACGGGCGACGTTCCTGCCCCGCGCACCCAGCCGCCGTCAGCAGCACGGCCACGGCCACCACCGCACTCACTACGCTCCGACGCATCCCCGACCCCGTTCCGTGACGCAACCCGCCGAACCCTAACAGGCATCGACGTCCGGGCGCTGTCCCGCACGCTCCGCCCCAGCCCGGGGCACCGGAGCTTCCGCCCCGCCGGGAGATTCCGCCACCTCCACCCCGCCCCGGGACGCCGGAACCTCCGCCCCGCCCCGGGTTCCCGGCACCAGCACAGCACCCACCGCGCGGTCCCGGGTGGCCCAGGCCACCATGAACACGGCCGTCCACGCCGCGCCCAGCAGCACCGAGGTGACCGTGCCGCTGGCCGTGCTCCACCCCAGGTACAACCGGGCGCCGCCGGTGCCCACCACCCCGGCGACGGCCACCGTCCACGCCGCCACCGCGACCGGCCAGCGGGCCTGCCGCGACAGCAGCCACGCCAGCGTGCACAGGCTCGCGGTCACCACCGCGTTCTGGGTGGGCAGCGCCGCGCCGTCGCCACCCGGACCGGCCAGGTCGGCGACCACGGCCAACACCACCAGCGGTACGAAGGCTCCGACCGTGCCCACCACACTGAGCAGGTCGGCCCGCCAGGGCCGGTGCCGCCACGCCAGCACGGCCGCCACCACCGCCACCACCACGATCAGGAACGAGCCGCGCAACACCGACACGCCGGCCATCGTCACGTCCATCGCCCCCGGGGTGCGCCGCTGGGCGAACCAGCCGGCGATCGCCCCGTCGACGACGGCCAGACCGCTGTGCCGCACCACCGCGCCCAGCACCCAGGCGATCGCCAGACCTCCGGCGAACAACAGCAGCAGCCCCGCCGCCAGGTTCGCCAGCAGCGTCCAGGCCGGCCCGATGTGCATGGACAGCAGAAAGAACAGCACCCCGTAACGGGCGCGCAGCCACCGCACCGGCACCCACGCGCCGGCCCGGCCCAGCAGCACCCGCACCGGATCCGGGTTGCGGCCCAGCCACCGCCCCGCCAGAACCACCGCCACCAGCGCCGCCACCAACACCAGCACCGCCCCGGTAGCCTGGCCCAACAGCCGGGACACCGTGTCGTACGACTCACCGGCCAGGTTGCCCACCATCACCGACCCGCCCACCCAGGTCGCCACCCCGGCCAGGTTCCACGGCGCGAACCGGCGGTACGGCATCCCCGACGCCCCCGCCAACCGGGGTACCAGGGTGCGGGCGAACGCGACCCACCGGGCGGTGAACACGCCCCGCCCGCCCAGCCGGCCGAGCATCGCGTCGGCGCGGGCCCACCGGTGCGCCCCGATCCGCCGCCCGAACCGCCCGCCCCGCAGCCGCGGCCCGTGCCGGCGACCGGCGCGAAACGCCACCGCGTCACCGGCCACCGCTGCCACAATCATCACCAGCAGCGCCGGTCCGAGCCGCAACGCCCCGGTGTAGGTGAGGAAGCCGACCAGCAGGAGGGTGGCCTCGCCGGGGGCCAACAGCCCGACGATCACCGCCGTCTCCCCGGCCACGATCAGCGCGGCGACCAGGTACACCAGCAGCGACGGCAGGCCCTCCAGGGAGTTCAGCAGGTCGTGCATGGCGGCTCCGGGGTCACCTCGTCAGCCTGCCAGCCGGCGTACGGCAGGTGACAGCAGTTTCGGCCGGGATCCGGGACGAACCGGGGGGTGACCCCGACGCGGCCCCTGATCCCGCAGGCGGGAGGATGGAGCCCATGCAGCTTCGCACCGACCTCCGCAACGTCGCCATCATCGCTCACGTCGACCACGGCAAGACCACCCTGGTCGACGCCATGTTGCGGCAGGCTGGCGCCTACGGCGCCCGTGGCGAGACGACCGAGCGGGTGATGGACTCGATGGATCTCGAACGCGAGAAGGGCATCACCATCCTCGCCAAGAACACCGGCGTACGGTATATGCCGGCCGACGGGTCCGACCCGGTCACCATCAACATCATCGACACCCCCGGGCACGCCGACTTCGGCGGCGAGGTCGAGCGGGGCCTGACCATGGTCGACGGTGTGGTTCTGCTCGTCGACGCCAGCGAGGGCCCGCTCCCGCAGACCCGGTTCGTGCTCCGTAAGGCCCTCAAGGCCCGGATGCCGATCATCCTCGTGATCAACAAGGTGGACCGCCCCGACGCCCGGATCAAGGAGGTCGTCGACGACACCTACGAACTCTTCCTCGACCTGGACGCCGACGAGGAACAGATCGACTTCCCCATCGTCTACGCCTGCGCCCGCGACGGCATCGCCTCGCTGACCCAGCCCGCCGACGGCGCGGTGCCCGACGACAGCCACAGCCTGGAGCCGCTGTTCCGCACCCTGCTCGACACCATCCCGCCGCCCGCGTACGACGAGGACGCCCCGCTCCAGGCGCACGTCACCAACCTCGACGCGTCACCGTTCCTCGGCCGGCTGGCGCTGTGCCGGGTAAGGCAGGGCACGATCGCCAAGGGTCAGACCGTCGCCTGGTGCCGCACCGACGGCAGCACCCAGCGGGTCCGCATCTCCGAACTGCTGATGACCGAGGGCCTGGAGCGTAAGCCCGCCGACTCGGCCGGCCCCGGCGACATCATCGCCGTCGCAGGCATCCCCGAGATCATGATCGGCGAGACCCTGGCCGACGCGGAGAACCCGATCCCACTGCCGCTGATCACCGTCGACGAACCAGCCATCTCGATGACCATCGGCACCAACACCTCGCCCCTGGTCGGGCGGGTCAAGGGCGCCAAGGTCACCGCCCGGATGGTCAAGGACCGTCTCGACAAGGAGCTGGTCGGCAACGTGTCACTGCGGGTGCTGCCGACCGAGCGCCCCGACGCGTGGGAGGTGCAGGGTCGTGGTGAGCTGGCCCTGGCCATCCTCGTCGAGCAGATGCGCCGCGAGTCCTACGAACTGACCGTCGGCAAGCCGCAGGTCGTCACCAGGGAGATCGACGGGAAGGTCTGCGAGCCGGTGGAGCGCCTCACCATCGACGCCCCCGACGAGTACCTGGGCGCGATCACCCAACTCCTGGCGACCCGCAAGGGCCGGATGGAGCAGTTGGTCAACCACGGCACCGGCTGGATCCGGATGGAGTGGCTGGTCCCCGCCCGCGGCCTGATCGGCTTCCGCACCGAGTTCCTCACCGACACCCGGGGCACCGGCATCCTGCACCACGTCTTCGAGTCCTACGAGCCGTGGTTCGGCGAGCTGCGGACCCGCCAGAACGGCTCCCTGGTCGCCGACCGGGCCGGCGCGGTCACCTCGTTCGCAATGATCAACCTTCAGGAACGCGGCCAGCTCTTCGTCGAACCGACCACCGAGGTGTACGAGGGCATGATCGTCGGAGAGAACTCCCGCTCCGACGACATGGACGTCAACATCACCAAGGAGAAGAAGCTCACCAACATGCGCGCGTCGACCTCCGACGAGACCGAGAAGCTGATCCCGCCGCGCAAGCTGTCGCTGGAGCAGGCCCTGGAGTTCTGCCGCGAGGACGAGTGCGTCGAGGTCACCCCGACGGCGGTGCGCATTCGCAAGGTCGTGCTCGACCAGACCCAGCGGGCCCGCACCGCCGCCCGCCGCAAGCACACCGGCTGACCCGCCGACCCCAGCACGGGAGCCCGGACCGCCCACAGCGGCCGGGCTCCCGTCGACCACCGCCGCAGACCCACCCCGCCGCTCCGCCTGCACCACCACGACGGGGCGACACGCCAGCCGCGTCCGCTACCGTCGGCACATGACCTGGGACGACCTCGACGCCCGCCTGGACGCGGCACCCGGCACGGTGTCCGCGTACGTGGGCCGTCCCGGCATAACCCCCACCTGGACCCGGCACGCCGACGCGCCCCACTACGCGGCGAGCACCATGAAGGTCGCCGTACTGGCCGC
Source organism: Micromonospora nigra (assembly GCF_900091585.1). Classification (NCBI taxonomy): domain Bacteria; kingdom Bacillati; phylum Actinomycetota; class Actinomycetes; order Micromonosporales; family Micromonosporaceae; genus Micromonospora; species Micromonospora nigra. The sequence goes on from NZ_FMHT01000003.1 coordinate 1,010,886, forward strand.
CCTGCACCGTGCCGCCGAGGCGGGCCGCCTCGACCCCGACGCGCCCGTCGAGGTGCGCAACGACTTCACCTCCGCCCGGCCCGGCGCACCCCGGTTCACCTGCGCCCGGCACTTCGACAACGACCAGGTGGTCTGGGACCGTCTGCACCGCCCCGCGTCGCTGCGCTGGCTCGCCGAACGGATGATCGTGCGCTCCAGCAACCTCGCCACCAACCTGGTGATCGAACACGTCGGCCTGCCCGCCGTCGCCGAGGTGTGGGCGCTGGTCGGCGCCCGGCACAGCGTCACCGGCCGGGGCATCGAGGACTTCGCGGCCCGCGAGGCCGGCGTCACCAACCTGGTCACCGCCGCCGACCTGGCCGCCCTGTTGGGCGCGCTCGCCGACGGCGCCACCGCGCCGGGGCCCCTCGCCGCCCCGGCCGCCTGCGCCGCCATGCTGGACGTACTGTGCGCTCAGGAGTTCCGCGACGACCTGGCCGAGGGTCTGCCGCCCGGCACCCGCATCGCCCACAAGAGCGGCTGGGTGCGCGGCGTACGACACGGCGCCGGGGTGGTCTTCCCCGACGACGCGCCCCCGTACCTGGTCGTCACCTGCACCAGCACCGACCTCGTCGACGCCGACGCGGACGCCTGCCGGCTCGTCGCGGAGGTCTCCGCCGCCGCCTGGGCCGCCCGCCACGACCTCCGCTGAGGTCATCTCACTCCAGCAGGTTCGCCCGCAGCGCGGCAATCATCTCTCCGGTCACCCCCAGGCCGTCCCGCAGGTACGCCCCGAACGAACCGTGCACCTGTCGCACCTGCGCGTACGCGGCGTCCAGGTACTCCTCGCGCACCTCCAGCACCGCCCGCACGGCCGCCTCGTCCATGTCGGGCTGCCGCCGGCGGATCGCCTCCACGATCACCTCGCGCAGGCTGCTGGTCAGCCCGTTGTTGGCCAGGTAGTCGGCCCGCACCGCCGCCTCGTCCACCCCGAGGGCGTGCAGCAGCACCACCGTCAGCCAGCCGGTGCGGTCCTTGCCGGCCGAGCAGTGGTAGATCAGGGGAAGGTTCTCCTCCTCGGTCGCCAGCCGGACAGCCGCCGAGAACCCGGCCCGCGCCGCCTCCCCGGTGACGAACCAGCGGTAGATCGCCTCCATCGCCGCCGGAGTGCCCTCCCGGGCCAGGTCCACGTAGCCGGTCAGGTCGTGCCCCAACAGCACCGCCGAAACGTACGTGAACACGGGGTGCGCCGGGTCGTGGACCGGCAGGTGCACCACCTGCGGCTGTCCCGGCAACCGGTCCGGTGGTGCCACCGCCATCTCCGAGGCGGCCCGCAGGTCCACCACGCAGGCCGGCCCGAGGCCCGCCAGCAGCGGCAGGTCCTCGTCGGTCAGCCGACCCAACGCCGGGGTACGCAGCAGCCGCCCCGCGCGCACGCGCCGACCGTCGAATCCGATCATCCCGCCCAGGTCGCGGGCGTTCGGCGCGCCCACCATCGTCCGGTCCCGCCCGATCATCCGGCCTCCCCATCGCCACCGCCTGTGCCTACAGGGTGCCGCACCGGACGATCACCGCAGCAGGCACCCACCGGTGCACCGCGCCCCGCACACCCCGTTGGTGCCGCCCCGTGGCGCACTGGCCCGACGCAGGGACGGCGGATGCCGCACCCCTGCCACCGGGCTCAGCCGCTCACCTTGACCAGTTCCCGACGCCGGTCCCGGGACGACTTGAGCAGGCTCGCCACCGTCGCCACGGCCAGAGTGCCGAGGATGACCAGCAGGGAGAGCCAGATCGGGATGTGCGGTGCCCAGCCGACGGGCTCGCCGCCGTTGACGAACGGCAACTTGTTGTCCGCCAGGGCCTCCAGGATCAGCTTGACGCCGATGAATCCGAGCACCACCGCGAGCCCGTGGCTGAGGTAGATCAGCCGGTCCAGCAGACCGCCGAGCAGGAAGTAGAGCTGCCGCAGGCCCATCAGGGCGAACACGTTGGCGGTGAAGACCAGGTACGGCTCCTGGGTGATGCCGAAGATCGCCGGGATCGAGTCCAGCGCGAAGATGAGGTCGGTGGTGCCGATCGCGATCATCACGATCAGCATCGGGGTGAACAGTCGCCGGCCCTGCACGCGCGTGGTCAGTTTCGCCCCGACGTACCCGGAGGAGATCGGCAACGCCCGACGGCTCCAGCGGATCAGCACGTTCTCGGTGAACTCCTCCTCGCTGGACTCCCCCTGCCGGGCCAGGTTGATCGCGGTGTAGATGAGGAACGCGCCGAAGATGTAGAACACCCAGGTGAACTGCGAGATCAGTGCCGCGCCGGCAGCGATGAAACCGCCGCGCATCACCAGGGCCAGGACGATGCCGACGAGCAGCACCTTCTGCTGGTACGCCCGGGGCACCGCGAACCGGGCCATGATGATCACGAAGACGAAGAGGTTGTCGACCGAGAGGCTGTACTCGGTCAACCAGCCGGTGTAGAACTGCCCGGCCGCGCCCGCACCCGCCGTGGCCCAGAGGCCGACGCCGAACAGCAGGGCCAGGCCGACGTAGAAGCCGACCCAGAGGCTGGACTCCCGCACGCTCGGTTCGTGTGGTCGCCGGCCGATGATCAACAGGTCGACCAGGAGAACCGCGGTCAGCGCGACGAGCGTCGCCGCCCAGATCAGTCCGGACACATCCACGTTTTCGTTCCTCCGGCAGACACGCAGCGACCGGCACACCGTACTCCCCGGACCACGGGGGTCGACGTGCCGGTGACGCTGGCTGTGGTGACTGTCGGAGGTCTCTTCCGCCGCCGGCCCGGGACGGGACGGCGACCCACGGGGCCGGGTCGCGTCGCCGCGGTGTGCGGCACTCGACCGTGCTGACGACTCCGTCGCGGGGGAATACTCCCCTCCTCGGGGGTCATTGTGGCCTACCCCGTCCGGTCCACGCACGACCCGTCAGCCGAGGTGCTTTCCATACCCGGGCACCGGACCGCGTCGCGCCTGCGGCTTTACCGATCCGCTGTGACCGCACTCACCCCGCGCAGAGCATCCTAGGAGGCTAGGTGAAAGACGGGGCTCGGGAGGTCCCGGTGCGAGGGCCGCGAGGGCCGCGAGGGCCGCGAGGGCTAGGCCGTGACGCCGGGCCCAGACTGTGACGCCGGGGCTGGGCCCGGCATGGCCCAGCCGCTGGGCCGCCGGCTGCGGAGGCTGGGACGCACGAAGCCCGCGCTGCCCGGCCGGTCCGCGAGATGGGAACCGGGTCCCCGGACCGGCGGACGGGACGCCGCCGTGAAAGGCTGCGGCAATGGTGCTTGAGGTCGCGCTGATCGACGTCCTGCCGGGTCACGAGGACGAGTTCGCCGCCGCGTACGCGCAGGGGCATCCCGTGCTCGCCGGGACGCCCGGCTGCCGGTCGGTGCGGATGACCCGGGGGGTCGAGTCGCCGACGCGGTTCGTGCTGCTGGTCGAGTGGGACTCGGTGGAGGCCCACAACGACAACTTCCGGGCAACTGAACGGTTCACCCGGTGGCGACAGTTGATCGGGCCGCACTTCGCCGGCCCGCCCCTGGTCGAACACTTCGTCGACGTGCCGGCCTGACAGCCTGACGAACGCTCGACGCTCGACGCTCGACGCTCGACGCTCGACGCTCGACGCTCGACGCTCGACGCTCGACGCTCGACGCTCGACGCTCGACGCTCGACGCTCGACGCTCGACGCTCGACGCTCGACGCTCGACGCTCGACGAGAGTGTCGTACCGGGCACTTATCGTGCTCTCACCCGCCCGGCCACCGGTCCCGACGGGCTCGGGGGCGCCGGGCCCGGAGGCCGGGCGGGAAGCCACGTGCGTACATTCCGGGCACGACCGCACCAATAAGCCTGGAACGGTAGCGACAGGGCCCGAGCCCCAGGGCGACCGGCAGCGGCCGAGGCGCCGGTAGTAGGCCCCGCGCTTGGGTAGCTGACCCAGCACCGGCCGGGCAGGCACCGATGTTCGCGCACGTGCGCATCGGTGGCGTGCAAACGCGAACCCGACCACGCTGGCACCGTGGGTGTCGGTGTAGTTCGCGTCGGATTCGACCGGCCGGTACGCCGTGTTGTCGCAGCGGAACCTCCAGCGCGGCCAGCAGCTTCGGCAACATCGTCCGATGATGGTGCGAGTACGACCGCCTGATCCACCCGCAGCAACGGCCTGTACAGCCCTTACAGCGGGCAGGCCGTCGCCATCCTGCCGAGCAAGGATCAAAGCTTCGTGGTGCTGGGTCAACTAACCAGGCGTGGGGGCCTGGCTAGTAGGCAGGGCACCGAGCACAGGCAGGGTGCCGGCACCGGGTCGGTGCACCGCCCCAGCACCCGGCCGCCCGGCCCACCTCGTCCGTGGCGTCGTCCAGCGAGGCGCCGACGGGTGCCGTCAGCCGTCCAGGCGCAGGGTCAGGGCCACCATCGATTCCTCCGCCGACAGCGCCACCTCCAGCAACCATTCCGTGAGCCGCTCGTAGCGGTCCACGTCGGCGGCGGTGACCAGCCGCACGTCGGTGGTCGGTGCCTCCAGCATCACCGTGCGCGGATCCGCCGGGTCGGGGAACGAGTAGCAGGAGTACGGCGTGAGCGGGTACGGCCCTCGACCGTTCGCGCTGGTCGGCACCAGTCGGATCGTCACGTGGGGCACCTCCGCCAGCGTCACCAGGTGTCGCATCTGCTCGTGCCACACCTCGTGTGGATCGGCGCCCGGCTCGCACACCGCCTCGGCCAGCAGGGCCGTGTACCGGGGCGGGTCCGCCCTGCGCAGCACCGCCTGTCTGGCGGCACGGGCTCGCAGGTCGGCTTCGACGTCGATGCCGGGGTCGAGCAGACCGCCGGCGGCGATCCGCAGCCGCGCGTACGCCGGAGTCTGCAACAGCCCTGGCACGACGGCGGGCTGATATTCCGTGATGCCGGCCGCACCGGCCTCCAACTCGGCGTAGGTGCGTTGTCGCTCGCTCATCTCCCCCAGGGTCCGCCACCACCCGCGGCTGGTGGCCGCGTCCCGGGCGATGACGATCAGCGCGTCCCGCTGTTCGGGCTGCACCTGGTAGACGTCGAGCAGGTCGAGCACGTCGGCCAGATCAGGCCGACTCTGCCCCAGCTCGATGCGGGACAACTTCGAGGTCGAGGCCCAGCCCAGCTGGCCACAGACCTGTTCGAGCGTCAGGGCATCACGCCGCCTGAGCTGGCGCAGCTCTGCGCCAAGCCGTGCGCGTCGAATGACCGGACTCGTTGGCAACGGCATTCCCGCCTCCCCACCGAGCGAGATTACGCAGGACGATCACCCAGCGCAATAGCTTGCTTGCGGAAAGCGACGGGATCTGGGCCCCTGCCGCCACAACAGCGGCGCCGGGCTCACTTCACCCCGGCGGCGTCCATGCCGCGCAGTTCCTTCTTCAGGTCGGCCACCTCGTCGCGGATCCGGGCGGCCAGCTCGAACTGCAGCTCGCGGGCGGCGGCCAGCATCTGGTCGCTGAGCTCCTGGATGAGCTGCGCCAGCTCGGCACGGGCCATCCCCTCGCGGGCCGGAGCCCCGGCGGAACGGCTGCGGCTGCGGGTCTCCTTGACCGGGGCCTTGCCCCTCGACAACTGGCGGGCCGCCCCGCCCACGCGGTTGTCGGTGTCCTCCGCCTCGCGGTAGATGTCGTCGAGAATGTCGTGGATCTTCTTGCGCAGCGGCTCGGGGCTGATGCCGTTCGCCTCGTTGTGGGCGATCTGCTTGGCCCGCCGCCGGTTGGTCTCCTCGATGGCGTCCGCCATCGACGGGGTGATCTTGTCGGCGTACATGTGCACCTGGCCGGAGACGTTACGCGCCGCACGGCCGATCGTCTGGATCAACGAGCGCCCGCTGCGCAGGAAGCCCTCCTTGTCGGCGTCGAGGATCGCCACCAGGGACACCTCGGGCAGGTCGAGGCCCTCCCGCAGCAGGTTGATGCCGACCAGCACGTCGTAGTCGCCCTTGCGCAGCTCGCGCAGCAGCTCGACGCGGCGTAGCGTGTCCACCTCGGAGTGCAGGTAGCGCACCCGGATGCCGTTCTCCAGCAGGTAGTCGGACAGATCCTCGGCCATCTTCTTGGTCAGGGTGGTGACCAGCACCCGCTCGTCGCGCTCCGTGCGCAGCCGGATCTCGTGCATCAGGTCGTCGATCTGCCCCTTGGTGGGCTTGACCACCACCTCGGGATCGATCAGGCCCGTCGGGCGGATCACCTGCTCCACGTACTCGCCCTGGGCCTGCTCCATCTCCCAGGGGCCCGGGGTGGCGGAGAGGAAGACCATCTGGCCGACCCGCTCCAGGAACTCGTCGAAGCGCAGCGGCCGGTTGTCGGCCGCGCTGGGCAGCCGGAAGCCGTGGTCGATCAGCATCCGCTTGCGGGAGGCGTCGCCCTCGTACATGCCACCGATCTGGGGAATCGTCACGTGGGACTCGTCGACGACGGTGAGGAAGTCGTCCGGGAAGTAGTCGAGCAGGCAGTGCGGCGGGCTGCCGGGCAGCCGGCCGTCGATGTGCATGGAGTAGTTCTCGATGCCCGAGCAGAAGCCGACCTGCCGCATCATCTCGATGTCGTAGGTGGTTCTCATCCGCAGCCGCTGCGCCTCCAGCAGCTTGCCCTGCCGCTCCAGCTCGGCCAGCCGCTCGGCCAGCTCCGTCTCGATGTCGCCGATCGCCCGCTCCATCCGCTCGGGACCGGCGGCGTAGTGGGTGGCCGGGAAGATCAGCAGGTGGTCGACCTCGCGGACCACGTCGCCGGTGAGCGGGTTGAGATAGTAGAGCTTCTCCACCTCGTCACCGAACAGTTCGATGCGCACGGCAAGTTCCTCGTACGCCGGGATGATCTCCAGGGTGTCGCCACGGACCCGGAAGGTGCCCCGCTGGAACGCCATGTCGTTGCGGGTGTACTGGATGTCGACCAGCCGGCGCAGCAGCTGGTCCCGGTCGAGTTCCTGGCCGACCGTCACCCGCACCGCCCGGTCGAGGTACTCCTCCGGGGTGCCCAGGCCGTAGATCGCGCTGACCGTGGCGACCACCACCACGTCGCGGCGGGTCAGCAGCGACATCGTCGCCGAGTGGCGCAGCCGCTCGACCTCCTCGTTGATCGAGGAATCCTTCTCGATGTAGGTGTCGGTCTGCGGGATGTAGGCCTCGGGCTGGTAGTAGTCGTAGTAGGAGACGAAATACTCCACCGCGTTGTGCGGCAGCAGCTCGCCGAACTCCTTGGCCAACTGGGCACAGAGCGTCTTGTTGGGAGCCAGCACCAGCGTGGGGCGCTGCAACCGCTCGACCAGCCATGCCGTGGTGGCGCTCTTGCCGGTTCCGGTCGCGCCGAGCAGCACCGTGTTGCGGTCGCCGCGGCGCACCCGGCGCTCCAGGTCGTCGATCGCTGCCGGCTGGTCGCCGGCGGGCTGGAAGTCGCTGACCACCTGGAAGCGGCCGTCGAGACGGGGAATGTCGAGCGCCATGACCCCCACCGTACGCCCGGGGTCCGACAACCCGCGGCGACTACGGGCGGTCCCTGATCAGCTTCGATATTCGCATTGTGTGGGCCATCTCACCGGGCTACCCTTCTGCTGTAGGCCGCTCGCGGCGGCCGTCCGGGCCGGCGACCGGGCCACGAGGTCCCGTCGCCCCCGGCACAGGAGGTCGCAGCACCCGGTTCTCCGGCGTGCGCACCCGACGTGGTCGCGCTCGCGCGCTGACCGGCCGCCGCGAGCGCCCCTGCTCGTCACTCCCTGCTCTCCCAACCGTTCAACTAGCCGTGGACACCTCGCGCCCGGCACCCGAGCACCGTGACGTCCCCCCGGCCCGGGAGCCGGGTGACGCCGGGCCGGTCCCCGACGTCACCGGAGCCCCGCCTGCCGACCGGACCCGCCGGCCCCGCCGCGCCGGCAGCGCCGGTCCCCGCCGGCCGCGCCGGCACCGCGCCGGCACCGCCCCGCCGGCCGCGCTGGGCCTCGGCCTCGGCGACCCGGCCACCGTGCTCGGGCTGCACGGACCCGATCCGGTTCCGGCAGCCGGCGACCCCGCCGACGACGACGCCGATCCTGGACCGGAGCGGGCCAACCTCCGTGGTCGACGCCGCCTCCTGCTGGCCGTCCTCGCCGGCGTCGCCGTCGCCTCCGCCACCGCGCTCGTCGTCGGGCTCGTCGGGTGGGCCCCGGAGGAGACCCCGCCGCCGCGGAACCTCACCGCCGCCGAGCGGGACCGGCTCGCCGCGGTACGCGTGACCAACTTCCGGGACCTGCGGGCAGGGCTGCGGGTGACGGCCGGCACCGGCGCCGACCGCACCGACGTCGTCGGCTGGGTCGACTGGGCGCGTCCGCTGGTCTACGTCGACGTGGGCGGCCCCGGTGCGGGCCCGATCCGAGGGCTGGTGCAGGCCACCCCGCGGGTGGTGCTCGTACGCCCCGACCCCGGCGCCGTGCCCACGCCGGCCGAACCTCCGCTCGTCCCACCGACCGACCGGTGGCGGCTGCCCGACAGCCATGACCTCGACGCCCTGCTCGCCCTGGTGTTCGCGCTCGCCGCCGACCGGCCCGACCCGTCCGGCGCGACGGACGGCGGCCGCTGGGTGGGACGGGAGACCGTGGCCGGGCAACCCGTCGACGTCCTGGAGGCCCCCGCCCCGGCGGCTGCCGGCGCCACCGCCCGCCACTGGGTCGACGAGGCGGCCCGGCTGCACCGGCTGGAGACCCGGCTGCCCGGGATGGGGCCGGTGTCCGTGCACCTCGACCGCGCCAACCGGCCCACCCTGCGCCCGGTCGACGGTCTCGGCGGCCGACCCGGGCTGCCCCGCGCCCTCACCGCCGCCGAACGGGACCGGATCCGTCGACTGCCCGCCCGGCTGCGCGCGGCCCGGGGCGCCACCGTCACCCTGACGGCTCCCCTGGGGACGAACCTGCGCGGCGCCGGCTGGCTGGACTGGCGCGCCGGCCGGGCCTACCTCAGCGTCGCCGACCTCGCCGAACCGCAGACCCGTACGCTGGTGCGCCACGGCCGGGAGGGCGTGACACGGCGGGCGGACGGCCCCGGGGCCGGCACCCCCGAGACACCCGGTCCCCCGCCCTTGCCGGCACCCAGGACCGGCTGGCGGTCGGGCTCCCACCCGACGGAGGCGCTCGTCCCCCTGGTCGACGCGGCGCTGCGGGCCGCGGTGGACGGACCGCGGGGCGGGGTACGGCGGCTGCGCGGGGACGGGCTCGGCGGCACCACGGTCGACGTGGTCGAGTCCCGCGTCGCCGACGCGACCATGCGCTGGTGGATCGACCGGGCCGGCCTGCTCCGCCGGGTGGAGACCCGCACCCCGGCGGGGGCCTGGGCGCAACTCGACCTCCACCCCGGGCGGGTGCCCGACCTGCCGGGACGCTGACCGGCCGGCACGCTGCCGCGGGTCGACGGGACCAGCCGGCACCGTGCCGCGGGCCGACAAGGCCGGCCGGCCGCCGCGCACGGAATCCGGGCGCCGTCAGGGCCGCCATCCGGACGGAATCCGGGGCGCCGTCAGGGCCGCCAACCGGTCCGCGCGGCCCACTCCTCGGCCCGGTGGTGCTCCTCGTCGAACCACGGGTCCTTGGCGGTCGTGTACGTCGCGACGTCCGGTGCCGCGGCGGCCAGTTCCCGTTTGAACACCAGGTACGCGGCCCGCTGGTCCGGGTCGGCCCGCAGGTGGTCACGCATCATCAGGGCGTACCGCCAGCCAGGTGAGCCCGTCTCGCGGATGTGCAGGTTGACCGGGCGGGCCGGGTCCGCGCTGCCGTGCAGCCGCTTCTCCCACCGGCCGCTGCCGGCCGGTCGGGGGCTGTCCCACCACTCGCCGGGCAGCCGGGGGAAGCCCGCGTCGGCCAGGCGCTCGGCCAGCGGCCCGTCGGCGTCCGCCAGCGACGGCACGCCGAGCTGGATGTCGATGACGTCCTTGGCCGCGAGGCCCGGTACGGCGGTGGATCCGATGTGGTCGAGCCGCAGGTCCGCCGGGGTGACCGCGTGGCGGATCCGGGCCGCCAGCCGGGCGTACTGCTGCGGCCACGTCGGGTCGGCCTCGGCCAACGCGACCCGCGCCGGCCGGACGGCCCGCCGCTGCCGCAGGTTGACCTCGTAGGGCACCAGCCGGTCGTGCCACAGCGCGTCGACCGACCCGTGCAGGTCCGCCAGTTCGGCGTCGTTGGTCAGCACCACGTCCGCGGCGGCCCGCCGGCGCTCGTCGTCGGCCTGCGCGGCGATGCGCCGCTCGGCCTCCGCACGGCTCATCCCCCGGCTCCGCGTCAGCCGTTCCAGCCGGGTCGCCACCTCCGTCTGCACCACGACCACGAGGTGGTACGTCGGGGCGAGCCCCACCTCGACCAGCAGCGGGACGTCGTTGACGACGATCGCATCGGGGGCCGCCCCGGCGGCCAGTTCGGCGGCGCGGGCCCGGACGCGGGGATGGGTGATCGCCTCCAGCTGGCGGCGCGCGGCCTCGTCGTCGAAGACCAGCGCGCCGAGGGCGGCCCGGTCGAGGGCGCCGTCGGCGTCGAGCACCCGGTCGGAGAACGCGGCGACGATCTCGGCCAGCCCGTCGGTGCCGGGCGCGACGACCTCGCGGGCGAGGCGGTCGGAGTCGATGAGCACCGCGCCCCGCTGCACCAACCGGCTGGCCACGGAACTCTTGCCGGATCCGATTCCTCCGGTCAATCCCACCCTCAGCACCGCACCAGTCAACCGGATCATCGGCGCGACGCCAAACCCGGGCCGCTACGGCCCGATTCCGGGGCGGGGTCCACGGGGCACCGGTGCGCGCCGCGGCCGCAACAGGCGAGGGCGGCGTCCACAAGGCACCCGTGCGCGCCGCGGCGGCCCGACCGCAACAGGCGAGGGCCCCGCCCCCGGCGGCCCGGCGTACCGGATCGCGGGGGACGGGGCCCTCGTCGTCAGCGGGTCACTTACCGCCGGCGAGCTTCTCCCGCAGAGCGGCGAGCGCCTCGTCGGTGGCCAGGGTGCCGGCCGGCTCCTCGGCCTGGCGGCTCGGGGCCGCGCTGGTCGAGGAGGTGGTGGTGCCACCAGCGGTCGGGGCCGGAGCCGGGTTCGCGGCGGCCTCGGCCTCGGCGGCGCGGGAGGTCTGCACCTGCTTGGTGTGGGCCTCCCAGCGCTGACGCGCCTCCGCGTACTGGTTCTCCCAGGTCTCGCGCTGCTTGTCGTACCCCTCGAGCCACTCGCCCGTCTCCGGGTCGAAGCCCTCCGGGTAGATGTAGTTGCCCTCGTTGTCGTAGGTCGCGGCCATGCCGTAGAGGGTCGGGTCGAAGTGCTCCTCGCCCTCGACGAAGCCCTCGTTGGCCTGCTTGAGCGACAGCGAGATCCGACGGCGCTCCAGGTCGATGTCGATGACCTTGACCATGACCTCGGAGCCGACCTGGACGACCTGCTCCGGGATCTCCACGTGACGCTCGGCCAGCTCGGAGATGTGGACCAGGCCCTCGATGCCGTCGTCGACCCGGACGAACGCACCGAACGGCACCAGCTTGGTGACCTTACCCGGCACGATCTGCTGGATCGCGTGGGTGCGGGCGAACTGCCGCCACGGGTCTTCCTGGGTCGCCTTCAGCGACAGCGAGACCCGCTCGCGGTCCAGGTCGACGTCCAGGACCTCGACCTCGACCTCCTGGCCGACCTCGACGACCTCGGACGGGTGGTCGATGTGCTTCCAGGACAGCTCGGAGACGTGCACCAGGCCGTCCACGCCACCCAGGTCGACGAACGCGCCGAAGTTGACGATCGAGGAGACGACGCCCTTGCGGACCTGCCCCTTCTGGAGCTTGTTGAGGAACTCGGTGCGCACCTCGGACTGCGTCTGCTCGAGCCAGGCCCGGCGGGACAGGACCACGTTGTTGCGGTTCTTGTCCAGCTCGATGATCTTGGCTTCGAGCTCCCGGCCGACGTACGGCTGCAGGTCCCGCACGCGGCGCATCTCGACCAGGGAGGCGGGCAGGAAGCCGCGCAGCCCGATGTCGAGGATGAGGCCACCCTTGACCACCTCGATGACCGAACCGCGGACGACGCCGTCCTCGTCCTTGATCTTCTCGATCGTGCCCCAGGCCCGCTCGTACTGCGCCCGCTTCTTCGAGAGGATCAGCCGACCCTCTTTGTCCTCCTTCTGGAGGACCAGGGCCTCGATGTGGTCACCGACCGAGACAACCTCGGCGGGATCCACGTCGTGCTTGATCGACAACTCCCGAGAGGGGATGACACCCTCGGTCTTGTAGCCGATGTCGAGCAGGACCTCGTCCCGATCGACCTTGACGACGGTGCCTTCGACAATGTCGCCGTCATTGAAGTACTTGATGGTCTCGTCGATCGCGGCGAGGAAAGCCTCCTCGGAACCGAGATCGTCGTGGGTGACCCGGGTGGCGCTCGAGGGGGCCTCGATGCTGCTCGTCATGTGGGCGGTTGCTCCGGTCGGATGGGTTGTCACAGCAGGCTGGTGTCGCAGTGACCTGTTCGCGCCAGCGGACCCGCCGACCGGCACACCAGGAGATCGCTGGAAGAGATCACGATGTGCTCCGTCGACCGCGCACCTGCTCCCTGCCGAGGCACACGATCCGCGAGCGCATCCTCTACCCTACCCGCTGCATTACCACAGCGTGCAAGGCCTCCCGGCTCGTCGCCACCGCGCCACCTGCGAAAGCGGAGATTTCGCCCCGACTATCACCCACGTCACAACAACCCCAGCGACCATCGTCACCGCCGGCTGGTCCGCCCCGGCGGGCCGCCGTGCCCACCGGAGGGCGTGGGGCCTAGCGTGAACGGGTGGACGCAGAGGAGCGGGTGACCCGGCGCGGGGTCGACGACGCCGAGGCGCGCCGGGCCAACCGCCGCTGGTGGGACGCCGACGCGGATGCCTACCAGGCGGAACACGGCGACTTCCTGGGCGACCTCGACTTCGTCTGGTGCCCCGAGGGCGTCCGCGAGGCCGACGCGCGCCTGCTCGGAGAGCTGACCGGGCGGCGGGTGCTGGAACTGGGCTGCGGCGCCGCGTCCTGTGCCCGCTGGCTGGCGACCCAGGGGGCCAGACCGGTCGCCGTCGACCTGTCCGCCGGCATGTTGCGCCACGCCGCCCTCGCCGCCGACCGCACCGGGGTACGCGTGCCGCTGGCGCAGGCCGACGCCCTCGCGCTGCCGTTCGCCGACGCGGCCTTCGACACGGCCTGCACGGCGTTCGGCGCGGTCCCGTTCGTCGCCGACTCGGCGGCGCTGATGCGCGAGGTGCACCGCGTGCTGCGCCCCGGCGGGCGGTGGGTGTTCTCGGTGACCCACCCGATGCGCTGGATCTTCCTCGACGACCCCGGTGTGGGCGGGCTGACCGCCGTGCACTCCTACTTCGACCGCTCCCCCTACGTCGAGCAGGACGAGCACGGCGAGGCCACGTACGTCGAGCAGCACCGCACCCTGGGCGACCGGATCGGCGAACTCGTCGCTGCCGGCTTCCGCCTCACGAACCTGGTGGAACCGGAGTGGCCGGCGGGGCACGAGGGGATCTGGGGGCAGTGGAGCCCGCTGCGCGGGCGGCTGTTCCCCGGCACCGCCATCTTCGTGGCCGAGAAGACGTGAGCGGTCCGCCCGAGGGACGCACCAACCCGGACCCGACAGGTGGCGGGTCACACCTCCCGCGTCGAACTCGTCGACGGAGCCATCCAGGTGACGCCCTCCCCCACCCTGGGCCACCAGGACATCTCGTCGCTGCTGAGCCTGTGGCTGCGCTACGGCCCGCGGACGTCGTCCTGGCCGTCGAGATCGTCCCGCCGGGCACCCGCCGGGTGGTGAGCGGGCAGCACGAGCTGGCGGTCGACAGCGGCGGACCTGGTCGAGCTGACCGAGCCGTTCGACATCAGGCTGCCGACCGCCGAGATCACCCCGTAGCGGGAGTCGTTTCCGGTCATCGGGGGCGGGTAACCGGGCGGCATGGCCGACGAGGAGTTCCACCGTGAGGGCCGGGGCGTCGCCCACCGTCCGGGAGCGCTGCGCCATGAAGGCTGACGACGAGCAGGGAATCTACCGGGAGTTCACCGAGGCGGTGAACATGAAGCCCGGCGAGCTGTCGACGTGGCTGGAGACCGACGAGTCCAAGCAGGTCGGGTGGCACAAGGGCGGCCGGTCCGGCGGCGGCGAGTCGGTCGGCCACGAGTCCGGCCGCCGGATCATCGAGCTGCTCCGGCGCAAGCGCGGCGAGCTCTCCGCCGCCGACTATTCCCACATGCGCAAGGTGGTCGGCTACGTGCACCGGCACCTGGCGCAGCGCCCGTCCGGCGACGTCCGCGACACGAAGTGGCGCTGGTCGCTGATGAACTGGGGCCACGACCCGCTCAAGAGCTGACAACCAGCGCCGCCGGACGGTCAGTGGTCCGCGCTGTTCCAGTCTCGGCCTTCGCCGACCGACACCTCCAGCGGCACCGACAGCGGATAGGCCCCGCCCATCTCCCGGCGCACCAGGGCCTCCAGGGTCTCCCGCTCGCCCGGGGCGACCTCGAAGACCAGTTCGTCGTGCACCTGCAACAGCATCCGCGACCGCAGCCCGGCGTCGCGCAGCGCGGTGTCGACGTGCAGCATGGCGACCTTGATGATGTCGGCCGCCGACCCCTGGATGGGGGCGTTGAGCGCCATCCGCTCGGCCATCTCCCGGCGCTGCCGGTTGTCGCTGACCAGGTCGGGCAGGTAGCGCCGCCGGCCGAGGACGGTGGAGGTGTAGCCGTCCTGCCGGGCGCGGGCGACCACCTCCTGGAGGTAGTCGCGTACGCCGCCGAAGCCGGCGAAGTAGTTCTCCATCAGCCCGCGCGCCTCCTCGGCGGTGATGCCGAGCTGCTGGGACAGGCCGAAGGCGCTCAGCCCGTACGCCAGGCCGTAGTTCATCGCCTTGATCTTGCGCCGCTGGTCGGCGGTGACGTCGGTGACCGGCACGGCGAACACCGACGAGGCGGTGGCGGCGTGGAAGTCGTGGCCGGAGTTGAACGCCTCGATCAGCGCCGCGTCGGACGACAGGTGCGCCATGATCCGCATCTCGATCTGGCTGTAGTCGGCGGTGAGCAGGCACTCGTAGCCCTCCCCCACCACGAAGGCGCGGCGGATGCGCCGCCCCTCCTCGGTGCGGATCGGGATGTTCTGCAGGTTGGGCTCGGTGGAGGAGAGCCGGCCGGTGGCCGCCACCGTCTGGTTGAAGGTCGTGTGGATGCGACCGTCGTCGGAGACGGACTTCAGCAGACCGTCGACGGTGGACTTCAGCTTGGCCACGTCGCGGTGGCGCAGCAGGTGCTCCAGGACCGGATGCGGGTTCTGCCCGTGGAGCCACTGCAACGCGTCGGCGTCGGTCGTGTACCCGGTCTTGATCTTCTTCGTCTTCGGCAGGTTCAGCTCGCCGAACAGGATCTCCTGGAGCTGCTTGGGCGAGCCCAGGTTGAACTCGCGCCCCACCGCGGCGTACGCGCCCTGCGCGGCGGCCTTCACCTCGGCGGCGAAGTGCGCCTCCAGTTCCGACAGGTAGGTCGTGTCGGCGGCGATGCCGATGCGCTCCATGTCGGCGAGCACCCGCATCAGCGGCAACTCCACCCCGGCCATCAGCCGCGCCGACTGCTCGCCGTCGCGGGAGAGCTCGGCGTCGATCGCGTCGGCCAGGTCGAGAGTGGCCCTGGCCTGGAGCATCAGGTTCTGTTCGACTTCGCCGTCGTCGCCGAGCCCGGCGAGGGTCAGCTGGCCGGTCTCGGGGACGTCGACCCGAAGTTCGCGGTGCAGGTATCGCAGGGCCAGGTCGGTCAGGTCGTAGGACCGCTGGTCGGGACGGGCCAGGTAGGCCGCGATCTGGGTGTCGCGGGCGATGCCGTCCAGCGTCCAGCCGTGCGCGGCGAAGGCCAGTACGGCGGGCTTGCTGTCGTGCAGCACCTTGGGCCGGGCGGCGTCGGCCAGCCAGCCCGCGAGCGCGCCGTCGTCGGCCGGTTCCAGGCTCGCCGGGTCGAACCAGGCAGCCGCGCCGTCGGCGGTGGCCAGGGCCATGCCGGTGACGGTGGCGGTGTGCCGGCGGTTCGGGCCGGTGTCGAGCTTGACGGCGACGCCCACCGGGGTGCCGGCGGGGGCGTGTGTCTCCAGCCAGCCGGCCAGGGCACCGGGTGCGGCGAGCACCTCGCCGGCCAGGTCGAAGCCGGCCTCGGCCTCCGGCTCGACGGCCTCCAGGTACTGGTAGAGCCGGTCGCGCAGGATGCGGAACTGGAGGGTGTCGAAGACCTGGTGCACCGCCTCGCGGTCCCAGCCCTGCCAGCGGGCGTCCTCGGGACGGATCGGCAGGTCCAGGTCGGCGACCAGGCAGTTGATCTCGTAGTTCCGGATCACGTCGGCCAGTCGCTCGCGCAGGCTGTCGCCGGCCTTGCCCTTGATCTCGTCGGCCCGGGCGACGACGCCGTCGACCCCGCCGTAGGTGGTGATCCACTTGGCGGCCGTCTTCGGGCCGACGCCGGGAATCCCGGGCAGGTTGTCGCTGGTCTCGCCGACGAGGGCGGCCAGGTCGCGGTAGCGCTCGGGGGGCACGCCGTACTTCGCCTCGATCGCCGCCGGGTCCATCCGGGCCAGGTCGGACACGCCCTTGCGCGGGTAGAGCACGGTGATCTGCTCGCCGACGAGTTGGAAGGCGTCCCGGTCGCCGGTGCTGATCAGCACCGACATGCCCTGGTCACGGGCCTGGCAGGCCAGCGTGGCGATGATGTCGTCGGCCTCGTAGCCCTCCTTCTCGACCACCGGCACGCGCAGCGCGGCGAGGACCTCCTTGACCAGGCTGACCTGCCCCTTGAAGTCGGCCGGGGTCTCGCTGCGGCCCGCCTTGTACTCCGCGTACTTCTCCGTGCGGAAGGACCGGCGGGAGACGTCGAAGGCGACGACGATGTGGCTGGGCTGCTCGTCGCGCAGCACGTTGATCAGCATCGAGGTGAAGCCGTAGACCGCGTTGGTCGGCTGCCCGGTCGTGGTGGAGAAGTTCTCCACCGGCAGGGCGAAGAACGCCCGGTATGCCAGGGAGTGTCCGTCGACAAGAAGCAGGCGTGGGGTCGTAGCTGTCACGGCAGCGACTCTAGTCCGTACGCCCGACAGTCTTCGCCTCGACGTGACCGTCGGCAACGGAACCGGCCGGTGGGTTTCCACCCACCGGCCGGTCCGCGACGCGGGTCACGCCACGCCGAGGTACGCCTCCTTGACCGCCGGGTCGTGCAGCAGGGCCTGGCCGGTGCCCTCCTTGACGATCGAGCCGGTCTCCAGCACGTAGCCCCGGTGGGCCCGGGCGAGGGCCTGCTGGGCGTTCTGCTCCACCAGCAGGATGGTCGTGCCCTGCTCGTTGATCCGTGTGATGATCTCGAAGATCTGCTGGATCAGCTTGGGCGCGAGCCCCATCGACGGCTCGTCGAGCAGCAGCAGCCGCGGCCGGGCCATCAGGGCCCGACCGACCGCGAGCATCTGCTGTTCGCCGCCGGAGAGGGTGCCACCGGCCTGCTTGCGGCGCTCGGCCAGCCGGGGGAACAGGTCCAGCACCATCGCCATGTCCTTGGCGATCTCCGAGCGGTCCCGGCGGGTGTAGGCCCCCATCTCCAGGTTCTCCAGCACCGTCATGCCGGGGAACACGCCCCGCCCCTCGGGCGCCTGGCCGATACCCCTGATGACACGCAGATCGGCGCGCATCCGGGTGATGTCGGTGCCGTCGAAGACGATGGAGCCCGAGGCCACCGGCCGCAGCCCGGAGATCGCCCGCATGGTGGTGGTCTTGCCGGCGCCGTTCGCACCGATCAGCGCCACCACCTCGCCCTCGTTGACGACCAGGCTGATCCCGTGCAGGGCCTGGATGCGCCCGTAGAGCAGGGTCAGGTCCTTGATCTCAAGCAGCATCGGTCGGCACCCCCAGGTAGGCGGCGATCACGTGCGGGTTCTCGCGGACGTCCGCGGGCAGCCCGTCGGCGATCTTCTCGCCGAACTCCAGCACCACGATCCGGTCGGTGACGCCCATGACCAGTCGCATGTCGTGTTCGATGAGCAGCACGGTGGTGCCGCTGTCCCGGATCTTGCGGATGAGGACGAGCAGTTCCTCCTTCTCCGCCGGGGTGAAGCCGGCGGCCGGCTCGTCCAGGCAGAGCAGGGTCGGATCCGTCGCCAGGGCCCGCGCGATCTCCAGCCGCCGCTGCTCGCCGTACGACAGGTTGCGGGCCAGGTCGTTGACGCGCCGCTCGATGCCGACGAAACGCAGCAGTTCGTGGGCCTTGTCCCGGCCGTGCCGCTCCTCCTTCCAGTGCCTCGGCAGCCGCAGCATGGCGGAGATGACGCTGGTCTTGTGGTGGGCGTCCGCGCCCACCATCACGTTCTCCAGCGCGGTCATCTCCGGGAAGAGCCGGATGTTCTGGAACGTCCGCGCGATGCCCGCCTTGGTGATCCACGACCGGCGCCGGCCGCTGACCCGCTCCCCCTTGAACCGGATCTCGCCCTCGGTGGGGCGGTAGACGCCGGTCATGGCGTTGAAGCAGGTGGTCTTGCCGGCGCCGTTGGGGCCGATCAGCCCCAGGATCTCCCCCTTGTACAGGGTGAAGGTGACGTCGTTGAGTGCGACCACGCCGCCGAAGCGCAGCGTGACGTGGTCGACCTCCAGCAGCGGCTCCCGGCCGGCCGGGTCCACCGGTGCCCGATGCGCCTCGGCGGGGCCGGACGGCGGCTCGGGCGGCACGCCCACCGTGCTCCGGCCGTCGGCCACGATGTCGCGGTCGCTGCTCTCGTCCCGCTCGGTGTTCATCTTCGGCTCACTCATTGGGCACCGTCTCCTGCAACCGCTTCCTTGCGCCGGTCGGCGAACTCGGCCGCCCGCCGCCTGTTCGGCACCAGCCCCTGCGGGCGGAAGATCATCATCACGATGACCACCAGGCCGAAGATCAGGATGCGGTACTCGGCGGTGTCGATCTCCAGACCGATGATCCCACCGAACCCCCGGAACCACTCCGGCAGATACCAGGTGAGCGCACCACCCACGATGGCACCCTTGATGCCGCCCGCGCCACCGAGGATCACCGCGGCGAGCACCAGGATCGAACTTTCCAGCAGGAAGCTGTCGGAGTTGATGAAGGTCTGCTTGCCGGCGAAGATCGCGCCGGTCAGACCACCCACCGCCGCACCGATGGCGAACGCCCAGAGCTTGTACTTGAACGTCGGCACACCCATGATCTCGGCGGCGTCCTCGTCCTCACGGATCGCCACCCAGGCCCGGCCGACCCGGCTGTGCTCCAGGTTCCGCATCAGGAAGATGACCAGGATGATCACCGTGAGGATCAGCCAGTAGTACGGCTTGGAGTCCACCACGCTGAACAGCGGCTGGCCGTCCGAGCCCGTGCCCGGCGGGTGCGCCACCTCGGGGATGCCCCGCTGGCCCTGCAACAGGCCCTCGTTGCGGGCGGCGTAGAGCCGGATCATCTCGGCGAAGCCGAGCGTCACGATCGCCAGGTAGTCGCCCCGCAGCCGCAGGGTCGGGGTACCCAGGATGACACCCGAGACCATCGTCACGGCGATCGCCACCGGCACCGCCGCCAGCCACGGCCAGGTCAGGTCGAGTCGGCTCTCCGGCGAGGTCAGCAGCGCCACCGTGTACGCGCCGATCGCGTAGAAGCCGAAGTAGCCCAGGTCGAGCAGGCCGGTGAAGCCGACCACCACGTTCAGGCCGACGGCCAGCAGCACGAACACCGCGGTGTCGAACAGCACCGCCGCGAAGTCCGACCGGGTGGTGTAGAACGCGAAGTACTCGCTGCCGATCGGAAAGCCCAGGTACTCGTAGAACCAGCGGTTGGGCAGGATGTAGAGGAAGACGACCAGCGCTGCCAGGCCGGCCCAGCGGACCTGCCGGGGCATGTTCGCCCAACGCTGCTTGAACTGGGACAAGCGTCCCTTGTTCGCGGTGACGCTCATGCGCGTGCCCTCCCCAGCGACTCACCGAGCAGACCGGTCGGCCGGAACATCAGGAGGATGACCAGCAGCACGAAGCCGGTGAAGTCCTTCCAGTCGCCGCCGAACAGGCCGGCGGCGTAGTTCTCCGCGATGCCCAGCAGCAGCCCGCCGAGCAACGCCCCGCGCAGGTTACCGATCCCGCCGAGCACCGCCGCCGAGAACGCCTTCAACCCGATGAGGAAGCCGACGTTGAACTTGGTGTAGCCGTACCGGAGGTTCCACAGCAGGGCCGCCACGCCGGCCATGAGACCGCCGAGGACGAAGACCAGCATGATGACCCGGTCCTTGTTGACGCCCATCAGCGCGGCGGTGTCGGCGTCCTGGGCCACGGCCCGGATGCCGCGACCGAGGCGGCTGCGGTTCACGAACTGGTCCAGCGCCACCATCATCACCAGGGTGACACCGAGAACCATCACCTGGATGTTGGTCACCGAGGCGCCGAAGACCGTGAACAGCGTCTCCGAGGGGATCAGCACCGGCATGCCGAACGGGGCCCGCTCGGTGCCCACACCGAACGACTCGGCGATCACGAACGACGCGCCGATGGCGGTGATCAGGAACGCCAGCGGCGGGGCGTTGCGCTTGCGCAGCGGCCGGTAGGCCACCACCTCGACGGTGACCGCGGTGGCCGCCGAGGCCAGCGCGGCGGCACCCAGACCGGCGAGGACCGCGAGCAGCATCCCCCCGAAGGCGGGGGCGGCGGTGTTCTGGTTGTAACCGAACGCCTCCCAGGTCCACAGGCCGACGAAGGTGCCGACCATGAAGACCTCGGAGTGGGCAAAGTTGATCAGACGGAGGACACCGTAGACGAGGGTGTAGCCGAGGGCCACGAGCGCGTAGATCGCGCCCTGCTCCAACCCGGTAATGGTGAGTGCGGGAAAGTTCCCGATCAGCTCATCGAAGTTCACTGAGGGCTCCAACTGTGCGGCCAAACGGTGCGGCCGGGAGCAGAACTCCCGGCCGCGTCGTCTGGCGTCCCGTTAGGCGGAACCGGATATCCGGTCAGGCCTTGGGGATCTCGATGTCCGGAACGACCTGACCCGCGTTGACCTTGAAGGCCCAGACCACGACCTGGGTCGGGTCCAACTCACCGTTGGGCCCGAACTTGTAGGTCACACCGGTGGCGGTGCCGGCCTTGTTGTAGGCCTTGATGAAGGCGAGGATGTCCTCACGGCTGGACTTCCCGTCCTTGATGGCCTCGAGGAAGATCTTCGTGATGTCGTAGGACACGTCGCCGTAGGTGCCCGGTTCGGCGTTGAACGCCGCCTTGTAGTCGGTCAGGAAGGTGCCCTTGGCCGCGGTGGCCGGGGCGCACGGGCAGGTCAGGACGGTGCCCTCGGCGACCGCGTCGCCGGCGACCTTGATGAAGTTGGCGTCGTTGACGCCGTCACCGGCCACCATCGTGCCCTTCCAGCCGGCCTCCTTGAGCTGCTTGAGCAGCAGGCCCGCCTCGGTGTAGTAGCCACCGAAGAAGAGGACGTTGGAACCACTGCCAATGATCTTGGTGACGACGGCGGAGAAGTTGGTCTGCTTGACCTGGATCTTGTCCTCGCCGGCCACGGTGCCGAGGACCTTCTTGACCTCGTCCACCAGGCCCGCGCCGTACGCCGACTGGTCGTCGACGACGTAGACCTTCTCGGCCTTCAGCACGTTCTTGATGTACCGGCCGGCGGCCGGCCCCTGGGAGGTGTCGTTACCGACGCCCCGGTGGAAGATCTTCCAGCCCTTGGTGCTCAGGCTCGGGCGGGTCGCCGACGGGGTGATGATCGGCAGACCGGCCTGGTCGAAGATCGGGTCGGCGACCTCGGACTCACCCGAGAACGCCGGGCCGACGATGCCGACGACCTTGGCGTCGCCGACGGCCTGCTGGGCGAGCGCCGGAGCCTTGGCCGGGTCGCCCTGGGAGTCGTACTCCACCAGGTTGACCTTGCAGTCGGCGTTCTCCGCGTTGTACTGGTCGATGGCCAGCTTGGTGCCGTTGCGCATGTGGATGCCGAGACCCGCGGCGTCGCCGGTCAGCGGACCGAAGAAACCCAACTTGAGGTCACAGGCGGCCGAGCTGCCTTCGCCCTCGGTACCACTGTCGGCCTTACAAGCGGCCGCGCCACTGATGACGAGCGCGCTGATGGCCACACCACCGAGCACCCGTGCGAGCTTCTGCCTCACGGCTCGTACCCTCCTTGTTCGATGGCCCGACCCATCGCACGAAAGCACTGCGAGGTGGACCAGGCCGACCGCGATCCCGGTCTGGGCCGGGACGTTATCCCACACGTGAGCGATGGCGTAAGCCCTGGGCGGGGGGGTTGATCGAACCGTTACACGCGGTGGCGGATCGGAAACGATCGCTGTAAGAAACGTCAGTCGCGAGGCTCCTGCACCTTTGTTTCGTTGGTAACGACCGAATCGACCTTCACCCGCTACGAATCGAGCTTGGTAAACCCGGTTGACCAGGCACGGAATCCGTCGGCCCCGTCGGCGAACAGCACCAGCCGATCGTCACCCACCACCACCGACGAGACCCCGTCGCGCTCCGCCGGCACCATCACGGGCCGCCACGAGGAACCCGCGTCACCCGATGACCACACGGCCGCGCCGTCACCGGACACCGCCGCCACCACCCGAGCGCCCCTGGCCGCCAACCCGACCACCGACCGCACCCCGCCACCCCCGGTGGCACCTTCCGGGCCGGCGGCCCCGAACCGGGCGGCCAACTCCCAGCCGGCTGCCGCGCGCCGCCACACCGCGAAACCCGCCCCCGCCGGCCCCACCGCCACCACGGCGGCACCCGCCAGCACCACCCGCCGAACCGACCCCCCGTCCCCGCCGGCCGCCCCGCCCGCACCAGCCGACGGCAGCGGCCAGCGACGCCAGCCACGGCCGTCCGTCGATGTCCAGGCCACGGGCAGGAAACCGGTGCCGTCCGGCGGCAGCAGGTCCCCCACCACCAGCCACCCGTCCGGCACCGCCACGACGTCGTGGGCTGTCGTGCGCCCCCGCCCGTCCCCGGCCAGTTCGGGCAGCGCGGCCGGCGGCTCCAGTTCCGCCGCCCCGGGTTCCCCCGCCCCCGGCGCGGCCCCCCGGCCGGGCACACCTGACGGGTCGGGCGTCGACGTCCCGCCCGGGGTCGTGACCGCCAACGGCCCCCCGTCCGGCGGCGACCAGGACCAGACCGCCGCGCCCGCCACCCGGCTGCCCGCCACCAGCCATCCGGCCGGGGCACCCGCCACCCGGGACACGGCCACCGCCTCGGGCCCGCCGAACACCTCGAACTCCGCCGGCACCTCCACCAACGCGCCACCCGCGACCCGCCACGCGCTCACCCGGGGATTGCCGTGCACGCCACCGGACTTCGCCCCCACCGCGACCACCGAACGGCCGCGGCAGGCCACCGCGTACAGGACGTTCTGCGCGCCGTAGAACGACACCGCCCGCACCGCAGCCGCCGACCAGGTCACCGCGTCGGCGCTGGACCACAGCGCCGGCCGGGTGCCCCCGGCCGCGTCGCGCACCGCGCCCGCCGCGTAGAAGCGGCCCATGCACGCCGCAGCGTCACGCACCACGGGAACGCCGGGCGGGCCGGGCGGCACCGGGAGCACGGCGGGTTGCCACGCGGGGCGCAGCGGGGCCGGCGCCGGCGACGCGCCCCGACAGCCGGCCGCGGCGAGCACGCCCGAGAGGACCACCGCCGTCAGGGCCACCACCGCACGTCGCGCCCGCACCCATCCGATGCTATCGATCGGGTACGCCGCCGCCCCGTCGCGGAGGCCGCCGCCCGACGGACGTCGACCCCGGGGCGGCGCGACGGATCAGGAGGCGGGCAGAGCCACCTCGCCGCCGGCGGTCTCGGCGAGGATCCGCTCGGCGACCTCCTTCATGGTCATCCGGTGGTCCATCGCCGTGCGCTGGATCCACTTGAACGCCTGCGGCTCGGTCATGCCGTACGTCGTCATCAGCGCGCCCTTGGCCCGCTCCACCGTCTTGCGGATCTCCAGCCGGTCGGTCAGGCCGGCGACCTCCGCCTCCAGCGCGGCGAACTCCGAGTAGCGGGACAGCGCGATCTCCACCGCCGGCACCAGGTCGCTCTTCTGGAACGGCTTCACCAGGTAGGCCATGGCGCCGGCCGCCCGCGCCCGCTCCACCAGGTCACGCTGACTGAACGCGGTCAGGATGATCACCGGGGCGATCCGGGCGCCGGCGATCCGCTCGGCGGCGGCCAGCCCATCCATGATCGGCATCTTGATGTCGAGGATGACGAGATCGGGCTTGAGCTCCTCGGCCAGCCGGACGGCGGACTCGCCGTCACCGGCCTCGCCGACGACCTCGTAACCCTCCTCGGCCAGCATCTCCGCCAGGTCCAGCCGGATGAGCGCCTCGTCTTCGGCGATCAGTACGCGCCTGCGCTCGGCATCCGTCTGCATCTCGGCCACGAGCCACTCCCACCAGTCTGCGCGCGATACCCGCCGTGCCGGGTATCGCCGCCACTAGCGTAGTAGGTAACCTATGGCGTGACGCGACAGCGTCGGCTAGGTCGGTCCCCGTATTCCAACCGGTAGAGAAGCGGAGCTCAAACCTCCGACAGTGTGGGTTCGAATCCCACCGGGGGCACCGGAACTGTCATTCCAGGTGTTCGAAGATCGCGTGGCCCCGCCCACCGGTCAGCAGGCCACCCGGTCGAGCGCCTGCTCCAGATCGGCGCGCAGATCCTCCGGGTCCTCCAGCCCCACCGACAGGCGCAGCAGCCCGGCGGCCGGCTTCGCCTCGCCCTGCACCGGCCGGTGGGTCAGCGACGCCGGGTGCTGGATGAGGGTGTCCACCCCGCCCAGCGACACCGCGTGGGTGATCAGCCGGCAGGCGTCCGCGACGGCGCAGGCGGCGGGCGCACCACCGCGTACCTCGAAGGCGAGCAGGCTGCCCGGTCCGGACATCTGCCGGCCGACGAGCCCGGCAGGGTCGTGCAGCGACGGGTGGTGGACCCGGGCGACGGCGGGGTGGCCGGTGAGCCAGGCGGCGAGTTTCTCCGCACCGGCCTGCTGGGCACGGACTCGCACGGGCAGGGTCTGCAGGCCACGGTGCAGCAGGTAGCCGCCGAGGGGGTGCAGGACCGCCCCGGTCAGGGCGCGGACCTGGCGCAGCCGGGTGGCCCACTCCGTGTCGCAGGCGACCACGCCGGCGAGGACGTCGCCGTGGCCGCCGATGCTCTTGGTGGCGCTGTGCAGCACCAGGGCGGCGCCGTGGCGGGCGGGCCGCTGGAGCACGGGGGTGGCGACGGTGTTGTCGACCAGCAGGGGCACGTCGCCGGCGGCGCGGGCGAGGACGGCGATGTCGACCAGGTCGAGGGTGGGGTTGGCGGGCGTCTCGACGATCACCAGGGCGGTGTCGGCGCGTACGGCGGCGGCGACCTCGTGGGGTGGGGCCCAGGTGACCTCGGTGCCGAGCAGGCCGGTGGCGAGGACGTGGTCGGTGCCGCCGTAGAGGGGACGGACGGCGACGACGTGCCGGCTGCCGTCGCGGGTGGCGGCGAGCAGGGTCGCGGTGAGGGCGGCCATGCCGCTGGCGAAGGCGACGGCCTCGGCGGTGCCTTCCAGGTCGGCGAGCGCGGTCTCGAAGCGGGCCACGGTGGGGTTCCACAGCCGCTGGTAGACGGCGCTGCTGCCGGGTGGCAGAGGACCGCCGGTGGCGAGGGTCTCGTACGCGTCGCCGCCGTGCTCGACCGAGGACAGTGGGTTGGTGGTGGACAGGTCGATGGGCGGGACGTGGACGCCGAGGGCGGCGAGGTCGTCGCGGCCGGCGTGCACGGCTCTGGTGTCCACGGCTCTGGTGTCCACGGCTCTGGTGTCCACGGTCGTCATGCCGGAAGGATCGAACAAGACCACCGTGTCAGGCAACAGAACCGAAGATGATTCGTGGGAAGGGCTTGGGTTGTCGCATCGGTTCGGTAGAGGATGTCGGCATGCCCCTCGCGACGAATCCCGTGCGGCGCTTCGCCGCCCTCGACGACACCGACCGCACGATCCTGGCGGAGCTGGCCGCCGACGGGCGGATGCCGAACAACGCCCTCGCGGAACGGGTGGGGGTGGCACCGTCGACGTGCCTGACCCGGACCCGGGCGCTACGCGAGTGCGGGGCGATCCGGGGGTTCCACGCCGACGTGGACCCGGCGGCGGTGGGGCTGCCGTTGCAGGCGTTGGTGTCGGTGCGGCTGACCGCGCACGAGCGGGCGGCGGTGGACGCGTTCCGCGCCCGGTCGGTGCGGCTGCCGGGGGTGGTGTCGGTGTTCCACGTGGCCGGCGCGGAGGACTACGTGCTGCACGTGCGGGCGGCCTCGGCGGACGCGCTGCGCGACTTCGTGCTGGATTATCTGGCGGTGGACCCGGCGGTGCAGCACACGCAGACGAGTCTGATCTTCGAGCAGGCCCGGGGCAGAGGCTGAGTCGCCCGCCACACCGGCCGGGGCGATCACCGACCGGGCGGGGAGATCACCGACCGGGCGGGGAGATCACCGACCGGGCGGGGCGATGACCGACCGGGCGGGGCGATGTGCGGCATGTCGCGGTGTCCGACGCCGATTACACCGCCGGTTGCCGCAAAGCGCGCAGCGTGACCGCCTCTGGGGGAACAACGCAGGCGTGCGCCGGGTTGGCCAGCGGTGTGATCGACGTACCGTTGTCTGTTCTTGATCTTGCGCCGGTTGCCGCCGGAGCCCCCGCCGGGGAGGCGTTGCGGCACACCACCGAGCTGGCCCGGCGCACGGAGCAACTGGGCTACCGCCGGTTCTGGGTGGCCGAGCACCACAACATGCCGGCCATCGCCTCGTCCGCCCCGGCGGTGCTCATCGCGCACCTGGCCGCGCACACCGCCACCATCCGGCTGGGTTCGGGCGGCGTGATGCTGCCCAACCACGCGCCGTTGGTGGTGGCCGAGCAGTTCGGCACCCTGGAGGCACTGCACCCGGGCCGCATCGACCTGGGCATCGGCCGCGCGCCCGGCACCGACCAGGTGACGGCGCTGGCGCTGCGCCGCACCGTGGAGGGCCTGTCGGCGCAGGGTTTCCCCCGCGAGCTGGCCGACCTGATGAACTACTTCACCGGCGACGATCCGGGGCCGATCACGGCGACCCCGGGTCGCGGGCAGCAGCCGGCGGTGTGGCTGCTCGGGTCCAGCGGGTTCAGCGCCCAACTCGCCGGAACGCTCGGGTTGCCGTTCTCGTTCGCGCACCACTTCAGCGCGCAGAACACGGTGCCCGCGCTGGAGTTGTACCGGCGCAGCTTCCGGCCGTCGCGCTGGCTGGAGCGGCCGTACGCGATGGTGGCGGTGAACGTCGTGTGCGCGGAGACCGACGAGCGGGCGCAGTGGCTGGCCGGGCCGGCCGGGTTGTCGTTCCTGCGGCTGCGGTCGGGGCGGCCCGAGCCGCTCGCCACGCCGCAGGAGGCGGCGGCGTACCCGTACACCGACGTCGAACGCGAGTTCCTGGCGCAGCGCCGCGACGGCCAGGCGACGGGGTCGCCGGAGACGGTCCGCCGGCAGCTCGGTGAACTGCTGGGGCGTACGGGGGCGGACGAGTTGATGCTGACCACGCTGGTGTACGACGTGGCGGATCGGGTGCGCTCGTTCGAGTTGGTGGCCGGGCAGGCGACGGGTGGTCTGCGGAGCTGACGGGCGCGGTCCGGACCCGCGAAACACGATCTTCATGTCGGCGTCACCCTGGCGACCCCGGCCCTGCCTAATGTTGGTTCCGGTGGTGGTACGGCACTCCCCGGTCGGGACGGGTCGGGGGTGCCGCGGTGTGGGGCGCCGGGTCGCAACTGAGCGGATTCCGCGGTTGCGACCCGGCGCCTGTTCCGTTCTCCGGGCCGGGCGGCGAGGTCGACGGGCGCCGCCGGGCCGGGCGGCGAGGTCGACGGGCGCCGCCGGGCCGGGCGGCGAGGTCGACGGGCGCCGCCGGGCCGGGCGGCAAGGTCGACGGGCGCCGCCGGGCCACCCGTGCCCTGGCGGGGCCGGGCGGCCCGGGTGGGGCGTCAGCGCAGGTAGATGCGCGGGGTGGGCGGGGTGGTCATGCCGTCGCCCAGGAAGAAGCCCGGGTGCGGCGGCTGGTTGTAGGCGGTGTTCTGCCAGGCGATCGCCACCCGGTACTGCGGGTCGTGCATGAGGGTGTGGATGCGCGTGCCGGTCTGCGTCGGGGTGCTGTAGATCCGCAGCGCCCGGCTGTCGGTGGTCCGCCAGACCACCTCCTCCCGCCAGTCGCCCAGGATGTCGGCCGACAGCGCGGGAGTGGACTTGGTGCCGTTGTTGGACGACACGCCGCTGGCGGTGAGCAGCCGGGTGTCGCCGCCGGTGCCGTACTTGTCGATGCGGGTGCCGTCGAGCAGCTCGCGCACCGGGTCGCCGTCCCACCAGGCGAGGAAGTTCGTCGAGGACGGCTTGCGCCCGACGTTCTGGCCCCGGGTGTTCGCCAGGCCGCTCACGGCCGACGACCACGACTCCGCGCCGGGGCTGCCGGCCCAGATGTCGCCGGAGACACCCCGGCCGTTGTCGCCGCCGGTCGGGGTGGACCACAGGATCTGGCCGGTACGGGCGTCGGCGAACCAGGAGCTGGGCTTGCTGCCGTCCTCACTGACCTTGAAGTACTCCAGGCCGGGGCGGGACGGGTCGAGGTCGCCGACGTGCCCGGCGTCACCGTGGCCGTGACCGGTGGACCAGAGCAGCCGGCCGTTGTCGTCGATGGTGGCGGCGCCGTAGACGATCTCCTGTCGGCCGTCGGCGTCGACGTCGGCGATCGACAGGCTGTGGTTGCCCTGCCCGTACGCGGCGCCGTTGCCGGAGGCGTTCGAGTCGAACGTCCACCGCCTGGTGAGGGTGCCGTTGCGGAAGTCCCAGGCGGCGATCACGGCGCGGGTGTAGTAGCCGCGGGCCATGATCAGGGAGGGACGCTGCCCGTCGAGGTACGCGGTGCCGGCGAGGAACCGGTCGACGCGGTTGCCGTAGTTGTCGCCCCAGGAGGAGACGTTGCCGCGGGGCGGGTCGTAGTTGACGGTGGACAGGGCGGCGCCGGTGCGGCCGTCGAACATGGTCAGGAACTCCGGGCCGGCGAGGACGTAGCCGGAGGAGTTGCGGTGGTCGGCGGAGGCGCTGCCGATGACCTGGCCGGTGCCGGAGCGGGTGCCGTCGGCGGTCTTCATGGCCAC
This sequence comes from Micromonospora nigra, assembly GCF_900091585.1. NCBI lineage: Bacteria > Bacillati > Actinomycetota > Actinomycetes > Micromonosporales > Micromonosporaceae > Micromonospora > Micromonospora nigra. The sequence goes on from NZ_FMHT01000003.1 coordinate 1,040,019, forward strand.
CTCGGCGTCGCCGTCGCCGTCGTAGTCGTACACCTGGAACTGGGTGTAGTGGGCGCCGGCGCGGATGTTGCGGCCCAGGTCGATGCGCCACAACCGGGTGCCGGTGAGGGTGTACGCGTCGACGTAGACGTTGCCGGTGTAGCCGGACTGCGAGTTGTCCTTGGCGTTGGACGGGTCCCACTTGACCACGAACTCGTAGTCGCCGTCGCCGTCGAGGTCACCGACGCTGGCGTCGTTGGCGGAGTAGGTGTAACCCTCGCCGCTGGGCGTGGTGCCGGCGGGCGGGACCTGCAACGGCACGTCGAGGTGGCCGGACGGGAGCTGGAGGGCGGGCGCGGAGGCGGCCTGCTCGGCGCCGTTCACCACGGCCCGCACCGTGTACGCGGTGCCGGCCGCCGCCCCGTTGTCGAGCCAGTTCGTGGCGCCGGTGATCGGGCTGGCGTTGACCTTCGTCGAGCCTCGGTAGAGGTTGAACGCCACCCCGGAGGTCTCGGTGCCCAGCAGCCGCCAGGACACCAGGTTGCCCGAGCCGGAGCGGACGCTGACCAGGCCCCGGTCCAGGTCCTCCATCTGCACGGCCCCGGGGGGCGGGGTGGTCGGCGGAGGCGTGGTGGGGGGCGGGGTCGTCGGTGGTGGCGTGGTCGGCGGCGGGGTGGTCGGCGGTGGGGCGGTGGTCGGCGGCGCGGTGGTCGGGGTGGTCGCGCCGGTGCAGGTGGTGCCGTTGAGGGCGAAGCTGGTGGGGGCCGGGTTGCTGCCGGTCCAGGAGCCGTTGAAACCGAAGCCGGTGCTGGCGTTGGTGCCGAGCGTGCCGTTCCAGTCGACGTTGCGGGCGGTGGCCTGCGCGCCGCTCTGGGTGACGGCAGCTCCCCACGCCTGGGTGACCTGCTGACCGGCGGGCCAGGCCCAGGTGAGCGCCCAGCCGGTCAGCGGGTCGCCGAGGTTGGTGACGGTGACGTCGGCGCCGAAGCCGCCGGGCCACTGGTTGGTGACCCGGTAGTCGACGCGGCAGCCGGCGGCGGCGGCCGAGGCGGTGAGGGTGGTGAGCCCGCCGGCGGCGAGGGTGGTGGCGGCTGCCGCTGCGAGCAGTGCGACGCGGCGTGTGGTGTGGGGCATGGGGTGTCCTCCGGTGGAGGTCGGGGCGCGCGGTGACCCGTGGTCCGCCGGGCCTGCCCGGGGCCGGCGGGGGTGCGCCGCGCTGGCGGCAGGAGAGTGACGCATAGACGTCGATGCACGTGGCTCCGCGCATCGCCGATGCTAGGGCAAGCGCTTTCTCGACACAATCCGCCAGCGCGCTTGCCCCCGCGACGCAATCTTGATCGACTCTGCGGGTGGCAACGCACATGACGCCGGAGGAGTTCCGCCAGGCCGGGTACGCCGTGGTGGACTGGATCGCCGACTACTGGAGCACCCTCGGGCAGCGGCCCGTGACCTCGCAGGATCCGCCCGGCGCGGTGGCCGCCGCGCTGCCCGCCGGGCCGCCGGCCCACGGCGAGCCGGTCGAGGCGGTGCTGGCCGACCTCGACACCCTCGTCACGCCCCGGCTGACCCACTGGCAGCACCCGGGCTTCTTCGGCTACTTCCCGGCCAACACCTCCGGGCCCAGCGTGCTGGGCGACCTGGTCAGCGCGGGCCTCGGCGTACAGGGCATGCTCTGGGCCACCGGCCCCGCCTGCACCGAACTGGAGACCGTCCTGCTGGACTGGCTCGCCGACCTGCTGGGCCTGCCGGCCCGGATGCGGTCCTCGGCCACCGGTGGGGGCGTCATCCAGGACTCGGCCTCCTCGGCGACCCTGGTGGCCACCCTCGTCGCCGTGCACCGGGCCAGCGGAGGCCGGTGGCGGGAGGCCGGCGTCGACCGCCGGTACCGCGCGTACACCTCGACGCAGGGGCACTCCTCCATCGAGAAGGCCGCCCGGATCGGCGGGCTCGGCGCCGAGGGCGTCCGCCTGGTCGACGTCGACCCGGACACGCAGGCCATGTCCCCGGCCGCGCTGCGGACGGCTGTCGAGGCCGACCTCGCCGCCGGGGTGGTGCCCGCCATCGTGGTCGCCACCGTCGGCACCACCTCCACCACCGCGGTCGACCCGCTGCCCGAGATCGGCGCGATCTGCGCCGAGTACGGCATCTTCCTGCACGTCGACGCCGCCTACGCGGGGGCGGCGGCGGTCTGCCCGGAGCTGCGGGCCGGGCACGCCGGTCTGGAGTACGCCGACTCGTACTGCTTCGACCCGCACAAGTGGCTGCTCACCGGCTTCGACTGCGACGCCTTCTGGGTGGCCGACCGGGGTGAGCTGATCGAGGCGCTGACGGTGTTGCCGGAGTACCTGCGCAACGCGGCCACCGAGTCGGGTGCGGTGATCGACTACCGGGACTGGCAGGTGCCGCTGGGCCGCCGGTTCCGCGCGCTGAAACTGTGGTTCGTGCTGCGCTGGTACGGCGTCGAGGGGCTGCGGGCGCACATCCGCTCGGGCGTGGCGCTCGCCGCCGGCTTCGCCGACCGGGTGCGCGCCGACGACCGGTTCGAGCTGGTGGCCCCACACCCGTACGCCCTGGTGTGTTTCCGGCTGCGCGGCGACGACGCGACGAACGAGGCGTTGCTGGAGCGGGTGAACGCCTCCGGTCGGGTGCTGCTGACCCACACCCGGGTGCGCGGGCGGCACACGCTGCGGCTGGCCGTGGGCTCCCCGCAGACCACGCAGGCCCACGTCGACGAGGCGTGGGAGCTGCTGTCACACGCGGCTGACGAGCTGACCGCCGGCCGGTGACATCTCGGCCAGGGCGGCCTCGGCGACGGCCCGCTCGCGGCGGGTGCGCAGCAGCACCCGGGTCGCCAGGGTCAGCGCGACGATCCACGCGGCCGTGAGCAGCAGGTAGACCGCCGGTGGCACCGCGCCGTCGAACTCGGCGGCGCGCATCAACGTGCGCGCGTTGGTCAGCACGATCACCCCGCCGATCGCCGCGCCGAGCAGCTGGGCCGGCACGATCCGCACCAGCCAGGCGGCGATCGGGGCGGCGACGAGGCCACCGGCGAGCAGGGCCAGCACGATCGGCAGCACGAACCCGTCGGAGCCGAGGCCGATCAGGAAGCCGACGCTGGCGGCGCTCGCCACGACGAACTCGGACGTGTCCACCGAGCCGATCACCTTGCGCGGTTCGATGCGTCCGCTGACGAGCAGGGCGGGCGTGGCGACCGGGCCCCAGCCGCCACCGCCCGTGGCGTCGACGAAGCCCGCGACCAGCCCGAGCGGGCCGAGGAACCGGCCGCGCAGTCGCCCGGCGGCGGGGCCGCGGCGCAGGGGGCGGGTGAAGCGCACGAGCAGGTAGCTGCCGAGGGTGAACAGGATGGCGGCCATCCAGGGGGCGGCGGCCTCGGTCGACAGGGAGCTGAGGAACGTGGCCCCGGCGAACGCGCCGACCGCGCCCGGCAGGGCGATGCGGGAGACCACCCGCCAGTCGATGTTGCCGAACCGCCAGTGCGCCGCGCCGGAGGCCAGCGTCGTGCCGATCTCCGACAGGTGCACCGAGGCGGACGCCGCGGCGGGCGCCACCCCGGCGAGCAGCAGCAGGGTCGACGAGGTCAGGCCGTAGGCCATGCCGAGGGCACCGTCGACCAGTTGGGCGGCGAGCCCGACCAGCGCGAGGACCAGCAACTTCCGCACGAGTGCCCCCAACTTCTCGGCATGTCCTATCGACTTGGTCGAGAATGCGGGACAACGGTGGCGCGGTCAACCCCCGGATCGGTCAGTGAGACGACACTGGCCGGGCGGTCACCGCGACGGGGAGGTGGGTCAGATCCAGGCGCTGGGGTCGGCCACCAGCTCGGTTATCGGCTCCGGCAGCTCGCCGCTGGCCACGTCGGCGACGGTGACCAGTTCGAGGATCTGCCGTTCGCTGGCCCGCAGCGCGATCCACACGTCCTGCAGGGCGCGGGCCGCGCCGTGGTAGCCGAGCTGCTCGGGGCGCTGCCCGCGCACGTGCGCCAGCGGACCGTCGATCACCCGGATCACGTCGGCGAGGGAGATCTCGGCGGCCGGGCGGGCCAGCCAGTAGCCGCCCTCGGGGCCCCGCTGGGCCTGCACGATGCCGCCCCGACGCAGTTGTAGCAGGATGCTCTCCAGGAACTTCGGCGGGATCTCCTGGGTGCGCGCGATCTGGTCGGCGGTGACCGGGCGGCCCCGACCGGCACCGGCGGCGGCCACGGAGGCCAGCTCGGCGGTCGCTCGCAGGGCGTAGTCGACCCGGGCGGACAGGCGCATGCCGGCAAGGTTAGCCGCCGGTCACCCCGCCCGGCCGGTCACCCCTCGGCCGATCGGTCACTCGCCGACGCGGCGGAGCAGGCCCTCCTGCACGGCGCTGGCGATGTGCCGGCCGTCGGCGGTGAACATCCGGCCGGTGGCGAGCCCTCGCGCACCCGAGGCCGAGGGGCTCCAGCAGTCGTAGAGGAACCAGTCGTCGGCGCGGAACGGCCGGTGGAACCACAGCGCGTGGTCGAGGCTCGCGCCGACGACGCCGCCCGGCCCCCACACCTCGCCGTGTACCGACAGCACCGAGTCGAGCAGGGTGAGGTCGGAGGCGTACGTCAGGGCGCAGGCGTGCAGCAGCGGGTCGTCGGGCAGCTTCCCGTCGAGGCGCATCCACACCCGCTGGTGCGGGTCGGCGGGCCGGTCACCGGGGGGCACCCAGCCCGGCTCACCGACGTACCGCACGTCGATCGGCCGGGGGATCTGCCCCCAGATGCCCAGCCGCTCCGGGTACCGCGACAACCGCTCGGTCATCGTCGGCACGTCGTCCGGCCCCGGTACGTCCGGCGGGGTGGGGGCCTGGTGGTCCAGCCCCTCCTCCCGACGCTGGAACGAGGCCGACATGAAGAAGATCGGCTTGTCGTGCTGGAGCGCCACCGCGCGGCGCACCGAGAAGGACCGGCCGTCGCGGATGTTCTCCACCTCGTACGCGATCGGCTCGGCGGGGTCGCCGGCCCGGACGAAGTAGCCGTGCAGTGAGTGCACGAACCGTTCCGGGTCGACGGTGCGGCCGGCGGCCACCAGGGCCTGCCCGGCGACCTGCCCCCCGTACACCCGCTGGGGACCGACCGGGGGGCTCATCCCCCGGAAGGTCATCTCCCCGGTCGAGGTGAGGTCGAGGACCTCCAGGAGCTGGTCGACGGCGGCCTGGCCGGAGGGTGTGCCGTCGACGCTCACTGCAACGCCCGTGCCGACGCGGCGTCGACCAGCGAGCCGAGCTGGTGCACGCGCAGGGTGTTGGTGGAGCCGGGGGTGCCGGGCGGGCTGCCGGCGACGATCACCACGTAGTCGCCCGGGTCGGCCAGCCCCAGCCCGAGCAGTGCCTGGTCGACCTGGCGGAACATGTCGTCGGTGTGCTCGACGAACGGCATGTGGAAGGTCTCCACGCCCCAGCACAGCGCGAGCTGGTTGCGCACCTCGGGCACCGGCGTGAAGGCCAGCAGCGGCAGGTCGCAGTGCAGCCGGGACAGCCGCCGCACGGTGTCGCCGGTCTGCGAGAACGCGACCAGGGCCTTGGCGCCGATCGCGCGGGCGATCGACGAGGCGGCCACGGTGAGCGCACCACCGTGCGTACGCGGGTCGTGCTGGAGCCGGGGCACCCCGATCGAGCCGGCCTCGGTCGTGGTGACGATCTTGGCCATGGTGCTGACGGTCAGCACCGGGTACTTGCCGACGCTCGTCTCGCCGGAGAGCATCACCGCGTCGGCGCCGTCGAGCACCGCGTTGGCCACGTCGGACGCCTCGGCCCGGGTCGGCCGCGAATTCTCGATCATCGAGTCGAGCATCTGGGTGGCGACGATCACCGGCTTGGCGTTCTCCCGGCACAGCTGGACGGCGCGCTTCTGCACCAGCGGCACCTGGTCCAGCGGCAGCTCCACGCCGAGGTCACCGCGGGCCACCATGACGCCGTCGAAGGCGAGCACGATCGCCTCCAGGTGGTCGACCGCCTCCGGCTTCTCCACCTTCGCCAGGACAGGACGGTGCACGCCCTCCTCGGCCATGATCGCGTGCACCAGCTTGATGTCGTCGGCGGAGCGCACGAACGACAGGGCGATCAGGTCGGCACCGAGCCCGAGGGCGAACCGCAGGTCGTCCGCGTCCTTCTCGGACAGGGCGGGGACGCTGACGGCGACGTTGGGCAGCGAGACGCCCTTGTTGTTGGAGACGGGGCCGCCCTCGGTCACCAGGCAGCGGATGTCGTTGCCGGTGACGTCGGTGACCTCGACGGCGACCCGGCCGTCGTCGATCAGCAGCCGGTCACCGGGCCGGACCTCCTGCGGCAGCTTCCGGTAGGTGCAGGAGACCCGGTCCTTCGTGCCCACCACGTCGTCACCGGTGATCACCACGGAGTCGCCGGTGCGCCACTCGTGCGGGCCGTCGGCGAACCGGCCGAGGCGGATCTTCGGACCCTGTAGGTCGGCCAGGATGGCAACCGGCTTGCCGGCCGCGTCGGCGGCCTCACGCACCAGGCGGAAGACCGTTTCGTGGTCTTCGTGGCTGCCGTGGCTGAAGTTGAGCCTCGCCACGTTCATGCCGGCCTCGACGAGGCCACGGATGCGCTCCGGGGACGAGGTGGCAGGACCAAGGGTGCAGACGATCTTCGCGCGGCGTGTCACGCCCATCAGGCTAGTCTCTCCTCCGGGTCGGACTGCCGGCCGACCCCTTGCGCACTGCGGAACATAGAACCAACGACGCGCGCAGAGGGTGCGCGCGGCCGAGGGGCGGGCGAAACCCGCACCGGGACGTTGAGGCGGGCATCGGCGACCGCGCGCCGGAATCGTACGCCTCCGCCGCCACCCCGCACCCGCCCGCTCCCCCGGCCCCGCCCGGCCAGCCGTCAGCTCTGCGCCTTGACCAGCGGGAACTCCAGCGAACCCGCTGGACAGAGGAACGTCATCACGTCCACCTTGTAGAGGCCGGCCTGGACCGCCGGGTCGGCTTCCATGACGCTGCGGACGTCGTCGACGGAACCGGTGTAGGCCAGGCCGAAGCCCAGCGGCGGGTCGGGCCGCCGGGCCGGGCCGTCGATCGAGCCGGCGACCAGGATGATGCCGCGGCGCTGCAGGGCCTGCATGTGCTCGATGTGCTCGGCCTGGAGGCGCTGGACGGTCTCCGGTGCCAGCGCCCGGCCGGCCGCGCCCGGATAGAGCACGATGCACTCGTAGGTGTCGAGCGCGAAGTCGACCTCCGGCATGCCCGTCATGGTGCTCCCTCCCGACGACGCGCCCGACCGGCTGACCTCGCGCCCGCCCCGCGCCGACCCGCGCCCAGCCTCCCACGCAGCCCCGCGCCGGAGGTGACGATCCACGGGAAAGCGGGCACCGCGGTGGCAAGATCTGTCGCTGACGACCGCGAAGATCGGAGACCGCCCCATGGCGACCAGCACCCAGCCCGCGAAGGCGTCGGGCACCTACCGTATCGGCGGCGACCTCCAGGTCGACCGCCTCGGCTACGGGGCCATGCAGCTCACCGGTCCCGGCGTGTGGGGCGACCCGAAGGACCCGGCGGAGGCCGTACGCGTGCTGCGCCGGGCGGTGGAGCTGGGCGTGACGTTCATCGACACCGCTGACTCGTACGGGCCGTTCGTCAGCGAGCTGCTGATCCGGCGGGCGCTGCACCCGTACGCCGACGATCTGGTCGTGGCGACCAAGGGTGGGCTGACCCGTTCCGGTCCGGGCGACTGGCGGCCGGTGGCCGCCCCGAGTACCTGCGCCAGCAGTGCGAGCTGAGCCTGCGTCACCTCGGCGTGGACAGCATCGGGCTCTACCAGTTGCACCGCATCGACCGGAAGGTGCCGCTGGAGGACCAGCTCGGCGAGCTGACCCTGCTCAAGCAGGAAGGCAAGATCCGGCACATCGGTCTGTCGGAGGTGACCGTCGCGCAGATCGAGGCGGCCCGGAAGGTCACCCCGATCGTGTCGGTGCAGAACCTCTACAACCTGGCCGACCGCAGCGCCGAGGAGGTCCTCGACCACTGCGAGCGCAACGATCTGGCGTTCATCCCGTGGTTCCCGATCGCCACCGGGAACCTGGCGCGGCCGGGCGGCCCGCTCGACGCCATCTCGACCGAGCACGGCGCGACGCCCGCGCAGCTCGCCCTGGCGTGGCTGCTGCGCCGCTCGCCGGTGATGCTGCCCATCCCGGGCACGTCGTCGGTGGCGCACCTGGAGGAGAACGTCGCGGCGGCCGAGGTGCGGCTCACCGATGACGAGTACGAGGCCCTGGGCAAGGCGATCTGATCGCGTGTGGTGGGTGCCCGGGGGCGGCCGGTCGCGGTGCCGCCCGCCCCCGGTGCCGGGGCTACAGCGCGAAGCAGTTGGGGCGGATCGCCTGGTCGCGCAGGGCCTGCCGGATCACCGTGTAGGTGGTGCCGTCGAGCACCAGGGCCAGGTGCCCGACCACCCGCAGCGGGCACGAGGCCTGGATCAGCACGTTGGTCGCCCCGTCGGCCAGCCGGGCGTTGTCGACGGGTCGCACCAGCTCGTCCTGGAGGGTGCGCACGGCCGTCCAGCGGACCGCGCCGGGGGTGTCGTCACCGGCGTTGAGGCCGGCGAGGAACGTCGAGCCGATCGACATCTGCTGGCAGGCGACGATGCCGGCGCAGCTGCCCAGGCCGAGGAACTTCACGATGTTGGCCACGTACGTGCCGTACTGCGGGCTGCCGAGGCTGACGTAGCGGCCGACGGCACTGGCCCCGCCCAGGCTCTTGATGTAGTAGCGGGACACCAGGCCGCCCTCGGAGTGGGCGACGACGTCGACCTTGGCCGCGCCGGTGGACGCACGGACCTGCCCGACGAAGGTGCTGAATGCGCGGGCCGAGTCGGTGATGTCGCCGAGTCCGAGGTTGGGTAGCTGGTAGATCCAGACCCGGTATCCGTCGGCGCGCAGCCGGGCGGCCAGCGGCTGGTAGACGGTGGCGATGCCGCTGAGGCCGCCGACGACGATGACGGGGTTGCCGGCTGCTGCGGCGGCGATCTGGGCGGCGGTGCTGGTCTCGCGGTCCCCGGCGGCGGGGGTGCCGGTACGGCTGGCCGCCGGGTCGGCCGGGGCGGCCCGGTCGGCGTCGGCGGCCGGCCGGTCGGGGGCCGCGAGCGCGGTGGTGGCGGGGGCGGCCAGGACCGCGGCGACGGTGAACGCGAGGACGGGAACGATCTTTCGGAGCAGCAAGGCTGCACCTCCCATGGCGGAACCCGGTGGCACCGGGCTGAGGCGGGGGTGGGGCGGGTCCGATCGATCGTGGAATGATGATGCCCGTCACAATCCAGCAACGTCAATGGAAAGTTACGGTCGGGTAGCGCCGGCCGGGTCTGGGATTCGCGGTCGCGGCCCGAGGTCCGTCCGCCACGACGAACGCCGCACCCGCCCGGGTGGGCGGGTGCGGCGTCGGGGGTTCGTCGGGTCAGCTGGCCGGCGTCGCGGCCTCCGGCTCGGACTCCGGGCGGGCCTGGCCCTTCTTGACGTACGTCGGGTGCAGGTGCACCGGCTTCGCCTCCTGGCGCTTGCGACGGGCCCGCAGGTTGAGGAACTCGACGAAGATCGAGAAGGCGATCGGGCCGTACACGTAGCCCTTCGGGATGTGCTGGTCGAAACTCTCGGCGATCAGGCTGGCACCGATGAGCAGCAGGAACGACAGGGCCAGCATCTTCACCGTCGGGTGCTGGTTGACGAAGTTGCTCACCGCGCCGGCCGAGACCAGCATGATGATCATCGCGACGACGACCGCCGCCACCATGATGAACAGCTCGTCGACCATGCCCACGGCGGTGATCACCGAATCCAGCGAGAAGACCACGTCGAGGACGAGGATCTGCGCGATGACCGAGCCGAACGAGACGGCCTTGGACTTCTTCGCGTGCTCCTCGCCCTCCAGGTGCTCGTGGATCTCGTACGTCGCCTTGATCAACAGGAACAACCCACCCAACAGCAGGATGAGGTCCCGCCCGGAGATCTCCTGACCCAGCACCGTGAACAGCGGCGCGGTCAGCCCGATCACCCAGGACAGCGACGCCAGCAGGATCAGCCGGGTGACCAGGGCCAGGCTGATTCCGATCGTGCGGGCCCTGGCCTGCTGGTGCTCGGGCAGGCGCCCCGCCAGGATCGAGATGAACACGACGTTGTCGATGCCCAGCACGACCTCCAGCAGGAGCAGGGTCGCGAACGCGATCCACAGCTCGGGGCTGGCTAGAAACTCCATGTCATCCTCGTCTTTCGCGACCGCCGCCGGGTCGGCACCCGGTCCAACGGCTGATCGTCACCGCATGACGTACCCCGCGCAACCCCCCGCCGCAACCTGGAGCGCGTCACACACCTGAAGCCCACGTGGCCGAAGCAGCGGAACGTGTGTGCACGCCGCGCAGAATGGAGAGGCTCAGAGTAGGTCCCGCATGGTCGGCGATGAAGCCGCCTGAACCACGGGGCGAGCGGGCGGACTCTACGCTCTGCGGATGGCGGCTGCTGAATCTACTGGTCTGGGCACGGTCCAGTTCTACGACAACGGGGATGGGGTCCCCACCAGGTGGCCTGACGGCGACGTCGAGAACTACATCGACGTCGACCGCGTCTACGGGATCGACCACAACGTGACGGATGCCCGACGGCGGCCCGACCCGGTCATTCTTCAACGCCGACGGCGTAACCCCCCGGCGACTCCGCTACCCCCTCGACACATGGACGCTGATCAGTAGCCCGACTCGCTGGCGGCGAGCCGGGCCGCTGCCTCGGTGGTGTGTCGTCATCGCCTGTCTGCCGCGCGGAGTATCGCGTCTGTCTCCGGGTCGGGCATCAGGTGCCGGACCTCCTGCGCACAGCGGCAAGCGGCGGCGAACTTCGCAGCCCAGGCCAGCGCCTCTTCGCGTGCGGCAAGGTCGAGGACCACGAACCCGCCGATGACCTCCCTGGTCTCCGGGTAGGGCCCGTCGGTGACCATCCCGTCCGTGGCCACGATGCTCGCCTGCTGGCGTTGCAGCCCGGTGCCGAACACCCACACACCGGCGTCCACGGCCTCCTGGACCACTGCGTGCGCGGCCTTGCCCACGTCGGGAATCTCGTCGTCGGGGATGTGGTCCATCGCGCCGTCGTTGAACGAGATCAGATACCGCGTCATCCCATCACTCCCATCTCCCGGCGGCCCTCTCCGGCCGCCTCACACCTGTCCTACGAACGACTCACCCCGGATCCGACGCTATGCCGGGATACTTTTCTGACGGGACGTCCGCCACGCGGCACCTGCGGGCGCGAGGCCCGGGTCGCGGCCCTCAGGCGCTGCCCGCAAGCGGGTGGGGCACTATCGTTCTGACGTGCACATCCGTTTCGACGTCCCCGCCGATCCCGCCTATCCAGGCCGCGTGGCCGCTGCGCTCAGCAGTGTTCGGCTGCGCAGGTACGGCTACATCGGCGCGGTGCTGGCGGCCGTCGGAGCGATCGGTTTCGTCGTGTCGCGGGGGTTCGCCTGGGCCGATCAGGTCTCGTCGCTGTGCATGGCGATGGTCGTGGTCGGCCTGCTGTCGATGCTGTACTCACCGTGGGTGGCGTGGCGCGCCCGGCGTCGCTCCAGTCGCTACGCCGTCGAGGGCGGCTACGACATCACCGACGACAACATCATGATGCGCAGCGGCTCGGAGTCCGGCGGCATCGCCTGGGACGGTGTGACCAGGGTGAAGGACACTCCCGAGTTCTGGATCGTGTTCGTCGGCCGGATGCCGGCGACCGTGATCCCACGCCGCCTGATGGCCGCTGAGGACGCCGAGACGTTGCGTGCTTTCATGGCCGAACGAGGGCTGCTCCAGCTCCGCTGACCTCGTCTGCCGCCTCTGGTGTCCGGTCACCGCCGGGGCGTCTGGTCAGTGGCACGACACCATGTCCGTGCGCTCCGATGGTTGTTGGGAGGCCGGGTTGTCACCTCGGCCTCCCAACAGGTCGACAGTTCAGGAGGCGAGCAGGTCGTCGATCTGGTTGATCGCCGCGGTGGCACCCTCCACCACGCCCATGTCGAGCACCTGCTGCAACGCTTCGGCGGACTCGTACCTGCTTACGTAGGTGGCGCGGGTGCCGCCGTCGTGCTCGGTGAAGGTGTAGACGTTGGTCGAGACGGGCAGTCCCGGCTTCGGGTTGAAGTCCAAATCGGCGAAGCCGTCGTCGAAGGAGAAACTCCTCGGCTCGTCCACGGTGGTGACCAGCCAGTATCCGGCGAACTTGTCGCCCTCGGGGCTGGTCATGTAGTAGGTCACGCGACCGCCGGGCGTGAGGTCGTGGTCGACCACCGTCGCCGGGTAGGTCGGCGGTCCCCACACCTTCTCCAACTGGCGTGGATCGGCGTAGACCTGCCAGATCCGCTCGACGGGAGCGGCGAAGTCCGCCGTGATGGTCAGGGTGAGGTTGTCGAGGTCCTGCTGGACGTCGGTCACGGGCATGGTGTCAGTCCTCCTGGTCGAAGTCGGATGCGATGAGTACGTCGATGCGCGCGATGCGGCCACGCCACACCCTTTCCAGCTCGGTGAGCATGGACGCCACCGAACGCACCGCCTCCACGTCCCCGCGGGCCAGCTGCTCGCGACCGTGGCGTCGCTTGATGAGCAGACCGGCCTTCTCCAGCACGGCGACGTGCTTCTGTACCGCCGCGAAGCTCATGTCGTACTTCGCCGCGAGAGTGGAGATGGAGTGCTCCCCGGCCAGCACACGGCGCAGGATGTCGCGCCGGGTGCGGTCAGCGAGCGCGTGGAACAGAGCGTCCGCTCGGTCAGCGCTCTCGTCCGTCACAACCTCAATATACAACCGATCGGTTGTACGTTGTCAAGCTCGCCTGCGACTCTGCGCGCATCCCATCCGCACGTCGACAGTCCCGGCCGCTGACCGGTGCCACGACCCGGTGCCTACCCCGGCCGGACGCACGGGTCGGTGACCGCATGGGTCGGGCTCTGCGCCGTGCGACCGTCCGTGGCCGTCGCCCGTACCGACCACGTCAGCCTCGGCGCGCCCAGCCGCCCCACGCTGACCCGCGCGGCCGCCCCGTCCACCGTCATCGCCCGGACCGACGTGCTGCCGCCATTGGGCGTCCAGCGAACCTCGGCACCGTCGAGCGCGGCGCTGCCGGTGGCCTCCACCACGAGGGTGTACGTGTCCGAGCCGCACCGCACATGGGCGGTGGCGGTGACCGTGAACGCCGCGGCGACCGGCGGTGCGGCAGTCGGCCGGGGTGCCGTCGGAGGCCTGGACGGCGCCGCGGTCGGCGACGGCACGGGTCTGCCCGGCACGGCGTCGGGCGCGTCGGTCCTGGCGGCACCGTCGCCCTTCGACGGCGCGACCACGGCTCCGGGCGTCGGACCGGCGGCGCCTGCCGGCGGTTCGGCGGCCCGCGTACCGGTTGCCGGAGCGGCGACCGGCGGCGGCGCGGCGGCGTGCGTCGCCGAATCGCCGGCCGCCGGTCCACGCGCCTGCGACGCCGGCTGGCCGGAGGCGTCCCGGGCGGCGGTCGGACGCCCCGGTGCCAGCGCCCAGGTCCCGAGGGCGGCGAGGAGGATCAACAGGGCCACGGTCGCGGCCATCCGCCGCCGGTGCCGCTCGTGGCTCGCAGCCGAGGTCGTCCGCACCGGACGGGCCGCCGGCGAGAGGTCGGCCACGACCGCGCCCACCGGGTCAGCCGCCGCACCGGGCGCCGGGGCGGCCTCCGCGAAGGACGCCGGGTCGGCCCCGACGCCGGTCGCCCACGTCTCGACCAGTCGCGGCCACACCGTGTCAGCGGCGACCAGGAAGGCCGGTGCCGTGTACGCCGACAGCAACGCGGCCGGGCTGAGCTGTTCCCGCCGGAGCAGCCCGCACACCGCGCAGCTCTCGATGTGCCGGGAGACCCGCTTGCGCAACGTCGGGGTGAGCCGACCCTGCCAGCCGTCGATCAGACCGGCGAGAGTCGGGCAGTCCCGGGCCCCGGTGCTGGCCACCAGCAACGCCCCCAGTGCCCGTTCGAGCTGCGAGCGGGCGCGCGACAACCGGGCGTGCGCGTGGTTCGTGGGCACCCCGAGGGCCGTACCGATGTCGGCGGACGACAGGTCGTGACGGATGGCCAGGTGCACCACCTCACGGTCGCCCGGGTTCAACGCGGCGACCGCCGTGTGCACCAGGTCGCGTACCTGCTCGGCGTTGACGCCCGCGCCCGGGTCCGCCCCGTCGGCCGCCGGTTCGCCGGCCTCCTCCAGCGGCAGGGAACGGGACCGGTCCCGGAGCTGCCGGAGGCACTCGTTACGCACGATCGCGTACAACCAGGAGCGCAACCGGTCGGGCTCGCGGAGCTGGTCGATGCGCTGACTGGCCGCGAGGAACGCGTCGTGGACGGCGTCCGCGGCGGCCTCCGGCTCGCGCAGCACGGTGCGGGCGTACGTGTAAAGCCGGTCGACGTAGCGCCGGTACATGCCCTCCAGCCCGGCCCGCTCGCCGCGCCGCAGCGCCTCGACCAGGGTGGAGTCGTCCTGTGCCGCCGTGTCCATCGTGCCCCCGTTGCTCGTCGTCGGGTCCAGTGAAGCGGCGGAGCTTTCATCTCCGGAGTTTCTGTTGGCATCCCGACCCGCCCCGACTCCTACCGGTGTCATCACGACGAACAACCCGAAGGGACAACACCATGCGAGAAGGATCGAAGCACGTCCGGTGGGCACGTCGGACGGCCACCGTGGGCGGGGCCGCGCTGAGCGCACTCGTACTCGGTCAGCTCGCCCTCACCGGGCCGGTGGCGGCGGTGCCCGGCCTGAGCATCAAGACGACGACCGGCCCCAGCAACAGCAACGCGAAGACGCAGAACGCGGTCTGCCCGACCGGCACCAAGGTCATCGGCGGCGGCGGCGCGATCAGCGGTTCCGGCCTCGGCCAGGTCGGCATGGACATCATGCGGCCGCTGATCGGCGGGGACGCGTACTCGGTGACCGGACGGGAGGACGAGAACGGCGTCGGCGGCAACTGGGCGGTCACGGCGAACGCGATCTGCGCCACGCCGCCGGCCGGCCTGGTGATGGTGTCGGGCAGTTCGACGCCCAGCTTCGGCACGTCGAACTGGTTCGAGAAGCCCTGCCCTGCCGGCAAGCACGCCATCGGGGTCGGTGGCGCGGTCGTCGGGGCGTCGAACAGCGAGGTCGTCCTGGAAGACCTGCGCATCCACAAAAACAGCGTCGTCGTGGCGGGCGCCGAGGACGGCACGGGCTTCGCCGACACCTGGTGGCTGGACGCCACCGCGATCTGCGCCGACCCGCTGCCCGGCGAGCAGCGTGTGATCAACGACAGTGCCTACAGTTCCGCCGCCACGCGGTCGATCACGGCCACCTGTCCCCCCGGTACGCGGGTGCACGGCGTGGGCGGTGAGATCCTCGGCGGCGACGGGCAGGTGCGCCTGACCCAGATGCGGGCCACGACCTCGACCGTCGTCACGGTTTCCGCCGCCGAGGACGAAAACGGTTTCAGCAGCAACTGGAAGGTGCGCGCGTACGCCGTCTGCGCGAACTGACCCCGACAGGGGGGCCGGCGGGTCGCCGGCCCCCCTGTCTCGCGTGCGGACCGGATGGTCCTGCGGCCGGCCGGTCCGCCGGGTCCACTGTCATCGACACGACCAACGGCCGGGCCGTGCGGTCCGAGCTCATGGCCGACTTCGCGAACGCCTGGCAGGCGGCGGACAAGGTTGTCTACTCCACGACCCTCGCCGCGGTGTCGACCGCCGACACCCGACTCGAACGCCAATTCGACCCCGCCGCAGTACGCCAACTGAAGGCCACGGCCGGCAGCGACCTCACCCTGGGAGGTGCGAACCTCGCGACCCATGCCTGCAAAGGCCGGGCTGGTCGACGAGTGCCAGCTGTTCGTCTGGCCCGTGGTCGTCGGCGGGAGCGAGCCGGGGTTGCCGACCGGCATGCGCACCGACCTCGAACTGCTCGATGAGCGCCGCTTCCGAAACGGCGTCGTATACCTCCGCTACCGGCCTCTCGGGCAGTGACCGACAGCCCGCCTGCTGGCCGGGATGCTCTACTGGCCCGGCGCAGGTTCCTCCTGATTCTGCACCGTCACGATTGCCAGCGCCGTCGCCGTGAGTTGCTCCCGGTCCACCTGGCCGGGTTCGACCAGCACGTTGACGGCGACGCCAGGTTCGGCCAACCAGAACGCCTGGGAATCGTCACGAAGTCCCGTGGTGTCGCCGTGGGTGAACTCGGTCAACGGCCAGTCGGCCGGGTCGCGCTCGTGGTAGTCGGTGAGGAAGTCGCGCAGGGCGGCGAGGTCGGTCAGCCGCTCGCCCCGCATGACGTGGACGCGCAGGTCGACCCGGTAACCGTCGTCGGTCTGCCGCTCCCAGACGCGCGTGGCGAACCGGACGTCGTCCCATTCGCTGGCGAAGTCGGAAACCTCGGTGCCGACGTCACCCGGCACCTGCCGGATGTGGAACCCGTTCAGCACGCCGCCGTCGCGCCCCACCGGCCCGGACGCCCCGCTCATCCCGCCGCCTCGATCGCCGCCTCGACCTTGTCCAGGTAGTTGAACCACCACTCTCCCTCATCCGGCTGGGACGCAGCGGCAAGCAGGTTCGCCGCAATCACAAATGGAACGGCGGCCGACGCTGAACCACTCCCCATTGCCACCGGGCTTCCAGTCGTTATCGCCCGAAGCAGGGCGTCGACCTCGGCGGCTCGCACCCCGCTCCACCGTTCCTGCTCCGCTATCGTCCGGGAGATCTCCGTGACCTGGTCGGCCGAAGGCATCCCCTCGTGAACCTCGAAGAGCACGGCAGCCGCTACCGCGAGGCTGAGTTCCACAGCCTTCGTCACGGTTGCCTCGTCCCCGAGCGACGCCGTTGCCGCAGCAAGACGGTCGGCATCCTTGTGGACCGCCGCATCTAGAACAGATCTGACCAGCGCCTCGACACGGTCATCGATTTTCATCGACCCTACTCCGATCTTTCCGCTTTGCTTGCCATGCCTTGTACGAGCCGACAGATGTGGCGGCAGCCAGGACGGTGCCGGCGACCGCTTTCACCACAGGCGGCAGGAACTCCTGGAACGTCGCATACGCCGTCGCCGTAGCTGATGTCCACCAAACAATCGATTCACTGGAAAGGCGTTCACGGGGGCGCGCAGGAGGAGCAACCTGCTCGCGAGCGCCGGCATCGAGCCGTCGAGGAATCGCCGGCCGAATCACGGGTCCCGCGACAACGGGTGGCTGACTGGTCCGCGCCACGGGTGGTTGGCTGGTTGCGCCGCCACCACCCGTACTCAGTTTCCCAGCGCATGCACCTTGGCGATCGTCTCCTGCACCTGCTGCTTGGCGGGCTCACTACCCTGCGCGGCCCGCATCAGCGCCTCGCGGTACGAGTCGATCATGCCGATCAGGGGCCCGGCACCGATGCCCTGCAACGCGCCCGCGACGAGCTGCCGCGCCTCGGCCGCATCCTGCGCAGCCGCCGCCGTCTTCGCCTTCGCCTCGTCCAGCTTCTGCGACGCCGCCGCCAACCTGGCGATCATCTCCGCTGCGCTCACGTGCCCTCCCCCGGTGCACCGCTGATGACGGTCACGCCCCGCACGAGCCACGACCACAGAGGAGAGTACGAGATCAGCGCACCTAGCGCGACCGTCCGGTCACCGCAGCGCAGAAGCGCGGGCGAACAAATATCAGATGTGATGTGAAGCCCGGGCAACTTGCGGCAGGCGGTCATCGCCAGCCGTGGTGCTGCTACAGATCTTGATTGGTCAGGTTTGTCCGATGTGGTCTGTGTGACGTTATGGGGCTGGGGTAGATCGATGGGATGAGGTATCCCGATGGAGGTGGGTTGTCCGCGCGGGGGCGGGCGAAGCGTGAGGCGATACGACGGGAGGCGGCCGGGTGGTTCGCCCAGGACGTGTCGGTGCCGGAGATCGCGCGTCGGCTGCGGTGTCGCAGACCGCGGTGTACGGCTGGCGCAAGCGGTGGCGGGCCGGTGGTGAACAGGCCCTCGCCTCGAAGGGGCCGGGTGGGTCTCGGTGTCGGCTGGATGAGGGCCGGCTGCGGCGGCTGGCCGACGCCTTGGACGAGGGTCCGGCGGCGCACGGGTTCGGTAGTGATCAGCGGTGGACCCTGGCTCGGGTGTCGGACCTGATCGCTCGGATGTTCCGCACCCGGTACACACTGCGCGGGACGGCGAACATCATGTACCGGCTGGGCTGGTCGGTGCAGGTGCCCGCGCATCGTGCGGTCGAGCGGGACGAGGCAGCGATCATCACGTGGCGGCGGGAGACGTGGCCGGCGGGAAAACGGTAGCGGCGCAGCGGCAGGCGTGGCTGGTCTTCGAGGACGAGGCCGGTCAGACGCTGCGCCCACCGAAGGCACGCACCTGGGGACGACGCGGGCACACCCCCGTGGTTCCGGTGTCGGGCAAGGGCTCCGGCCGCGTCTCGATCGCCGGACTGACCTGTTACCGGCCCGGGCAGCGGTCCCGGCTGATTTATCGCACGATCGTGCACCGCGGCCGCAAGAACGAGCGGCGCAGCTTCAGCGAACGCGACTACATCGCCCTGCTGGATGCCGCCCACCACCAGCTCGACGGCCCGATCGTGTGTGTCTGGGACAACCTGAACACCCACATCAGCGCCGCGATGCGCGCCATGATCGACGTCCGGGACTGGCTGACCGTCATCCGGCTACCGGCCTACGCCCCGGACCTGAACCCGACCGAGGCCGTGTGGTCCCACCTCAAACGCAGCATCGGCAACCTCGCCGTGACCGGCGTCGACCACCTCCTCGCGATCATCCGCAACCGCCTCAAGCGCATCCAGTACCGCACCGACCTACTCGACGGCTTCCTCGCTCACACCGGCCTGACCCTCGAACCCGACACAACCTGACCATTCAAGATCTGTAACGGACGAGACCGAGCCGGTGCTCCGTCATCCGCCGCCGGATACCCCCGGCGGTCGCCTTTACTTCTTCCAGCAACTTCCTGGTCTGGTAACGGCTACGTCCCCGCAGCACTCCCAACAACCCGGCGCCGGTCGACAGGACGACGACGACGAACCCACCGAGCACGAGGATCGCGCCGGTACGGCCTTCGCTAGGCTGTGGCAGCGCTGCCAAGGTCACGGCAGCTAAGGTGAAGACCGCCCAAGCCACTACTGCAGTCGTGATGCCTGAGTGGTCGCGGAGCCATCGAATCAGGCTCCGATCATGGCGAGCCTGCAGCGCCGGCAGCAGGTCATCCAGTAGGGATGTCAGTACGGTGTTGAGCAGGGGGAGATCGGCATTCCTGAGGTCTGCGCTTTTCAGGCTCACTTTCCGCAGGGTGCTACGGATCTTGACCGGGTCGCCGGCCGGTACGATGACGTGCGGCCACTCCCGTTCGAACTCTGATTGGCGACACATCCGAATCCCGTTCCACGTCACCATGACGAGAGGTATCGGGAGAGCAAGGATCAGGCCAACCCAGCCCCAGGGGCTGTCTCCGGTTAACATGTTAATGCCGTAGCCGCTGACTGCGGCGACGAGGGCCGCTGCGGCTGGTCCCTGAATGTGTTTCAGGTACTCTTTATCGAGGACCCCTTGCAAGAAGCGGTTGACCGGCTCGATTCGATCTCGCAAGAGGTAAACGAGAAAGTTGCTCAGGAAAACCGTGATCATCACGACGGTGGAGTACACGGCGACGAACAGCGAAAGAGGGGTTTCTGCGGGCTCGGAAGAGGGGGCTAGTGCGAACCAGTTCATGGCCGGAAGGTTAGCCGAGCCGTCAACCATGTGCTGCCAGGGGTGCTGTCCGGCAAAGACGGAAGTGAGTCTATTTTTCAATGACAAGTTGAAGATCATTCACTTTGGGTCGCTGTGGGGTTCGGCAGCGGCAAATCGTTTCGATGTCGCCTCGATGCTCCCGGGCGTAGTCGAGCGCTTGGTCAATGGTGAACCGGACGCCCTCCGGGTTTCGCGGAACCCGTGCCCGAGCGGCAGGCTGAACCCGTACGCCTCGGCCACCGCTTCGTCGATCTCGACCCCGCAGCCGCCGGATGCCTGCGCCGGTTACCGACTCGTCGTGCACCAGGTTGTAAGCTTCGTCAGCCCCAACTCCCGCCCCGACATCACCCACCGCCGGTACGAATCCAACTCCGCGCCAATCTCCCTAATCCGGTCCTTCGGCGGTAGCTGCGGGTAGGTCTCAAACCCGTCTGAGGGTGTGTACAGGGGGTCAGATCGCAAGCTGGCAAACATGCCAAGTGCATGAGAGAGCGGCGACATGTCAGGCGCTGGCCGAGACCTTCTTGAGCAGCTGAATCTCGACTCGCTTGTTCTTGACGAATGTCAGGTTGTGCGAGGTGCAGCAGAGGATACCAAGCCGAAGAGTCATCAGTGAAATCGATGTCCTTAGCTGCCGTGACCGTGGCAGCGCTGCCACAGCCTAAAGGATGTCTCGTAACTCGGTGAAGGCGTTGCTCGGCAACGGCGCTGGTGTCACCCGGCGAGGATGATGTTGTGGAGGTGGGCGATGCCGGAAGCGGTGTCGGTCAATGTGTGGGCGGCGCGGCGGTAGTCGCGCAGGATCTTGAAGCACTTCATGCGGGCCAGTACGTGTTCGACCTGCGCTCGGATGGTGCGGTGCTGCTTGTTCAGCTCCGCTTTCCACTCGGGCAGTTCGCTGCCGTCGGCGGGCTTGCGGTAGGGGATGATCACCTCGGGGTTGCCGCGGTAGGCGCCGTCGGCCATGACCGGCCGTCCGGCCAGCTTCTGGTCGATGCCGCTGGTGCGGTAGACGATGGTGTCGTTGCGGTTGCCGGGCTGCGGGTCGCCGAGTGCGACCACGAGGCGGGTGTGGGCGTCGATGGCGACCTGCAGGTTGGTGCTGTAGCGGTAGTTCTTGCTCGGGGCGGCCAGGCGGTGATCCCGGGTTGGGATCAGGGTGCCGTCAACGATGGTGATCTGGTCGACCCGACGCCGGCGTACCGGGGCCAGGGCGAGCAGCGGACCGAGGGTGTCGATGACTCGATGGGCGGCGGAGTGCGACACCCCGAACAGCGGGCCGATCTGCCGCATCGTCAGGTTCGTGCGCCAGTAGGCGGCTACCAGCAGCACCCGATCGGCAAGGTTGAGAGACCACTGCCGCCCCGGCCGCCCGTCAGCGATCGCGTCACCGCCACGCTCGGCGACCAGCCGGACCAGTCTGCGGAACTGAGCGGGCTGCAGCCCCGTGAACGGGAAGATCCACTCCGGGCGGGCCGCCGTGATCACCTGCACCACGACATGATCCACCATGGACCGACCACCGAGTTACGAGACGTCCCTTAGCGTCGTGCAACTGGCGGAGTCACGGCCGAGCATCCAACCGCATCCCAGGCGGGCTTCGGTGTGATCCTTGAGCCCTGCACCGTGCCCGGTCGTTCCGCAGCTACCGCATCCCGCAAAGTGCTTCGGCCAGTTCCGCTGCAACGTCAGGCCGGGAAAAGTCCCAGACAATCAGCAGCCCTTCTGAGCTTGTGATGGTGAGCCTGCCATACAACATGACTGGCAATTGCCTGTTGTTCTTGAAGCGGCGATCTGGGCCACCGGACTTGTTGGTGTACTGCCAGGTCGTTCCAACACGCGGGGCGTCGGCTGGCGGCGTGTCCGACTCAATGAACCGCTGAACCTGCGCGTGGGCGTTCACTGCGGCATAGGGAAAGCCTGCGTACTGGGCGCCGTGACGGACGATCACCCGGTCTGGAAGGAAGTACACGGAGCGGTCTTTTCCGTGCAGGCTCGGCACGGCTATGTTTGTCACGAGCACGGGCGGACCAGCCAGATTCAGTTGGGCTGGGCTTCGGCGGATCAACGCTCCGGCCCCAGCGTTGACTTTCCGCTGATAGGAGGTGTCGAGGGCACCTTCGGCTTCGACGTGCCAAACGCGTTGAACCCGGCTAACGAAGCTGCTACTCGTGATGAGACGCTCGTAGTTAAGGGCTGGTACGTCATCGACCTGGTAGAAGACGACGACTGATCGCCGGGCAAGGTCGCGCTGCCGAAGCCACCACACTCCAGGCAGGCCGGGCACGAGCAGCAGGAGCCCATACGGTGCAGAAATTAGCGCCAGGAGTGTGAGGGAGGCAGCGACCCACGGCCACAGCAGATGCCGTCGGGCCGCTGCCTGGATCTGACTTATCAGGTCGGAGGGATGCGCTGCAACCAATTGCTGTACCGGTGCGCCGGACAACTCCTGCATGACGATCCCGTCGTTGCGAGTCGCTGGCGGCATCGGCATCGGACTACCGGAGGAGATCGGGGCGGTAGCCCCGCCGCCGAAGTAGGTCGTGCCGAGACCGGCAACCCGGACGTAGTTGCCGCGAGGCCCGGTGCCGACGCGAAACCCTGGAACCCCAGCGGAGACACCGACGCCCGAAGGTGACAGGTTGAATCTAAAGGGACCGGCCTTCAGGCTGGTCCGCAGGTAAAAGCCCATGAGTGCCCTCGCGTCGCCGCCGACAATGCGGGCAACGGTAGGTCTTAGTACGCGGCGAGAGAACCAGACTATCGGATATTGGGCAGCAAGCGGCCAAGGAAATCAGATGGAAGCACGCGAAGACCAAGTTGACTATCAAGCCGTGGTCCTGGACCTCTGGGGGGATCAATCGCCGGGCGTCGCCCGGGCACGTTCGGACGCCCCCGGTTGGGCGAGTTGGCCCGCACACCGGCAGTGGGTTGAAGGTTCCGACTCGGGACGCTCGGCTGACGACAGCGCAACGTCGAGTTCGGGTGTTCACTCATCAACGACGAAAACACCCACACCCTGAACACCCTCGATCAGCCCCTCGGTACGCAGCTTGAAGATGGCCTGGCGCACGGTGATCGCAGAGACCTTGTGCTCCGTGCACAGCTCGGCGGTCGACGGCAGTTTGGCTCCGGGCGGCAGCTCACCCGACTCGATCTGAGTGCGCAGATGGTCGGCGAGCCGCTCCCACTTGGGTTTGGCGGGCATGTGGACTCCCTGGTCAGCACCGCTATTCGATCACGCCAGGGCTTTACATGGCAAGAAATGACTACCCTTCCCCGCCGACGCTTGCTTTAGATGGGCGCACATGTAAAGCTGTCCCTCGACCGGCTCCCTGGTCAGCACCCACGGGACCCGGTTCTTCCCCACCGCACAGAGCGCCCGGCCGGTCGGTCCCCCTGGTCGGCCGGGCGTGCCGTGGGTCGCCCGCACGCGGCCCCGGCTGGATTCCGCACCGCCATCGACGGACGGGAGTTCCCCTCGTGCCCCACCCACCAGACTCACCAGACCCACCACCCGCCGACCGCACACCACCCGTCGGCACGGCGTTCGTGTCGGCGCAGGACGTCGAGGACGCCGACGACGTGCTGTTCGCCCACCCGCCCCGACCGGTGACGCGCTGGATGTGCGGGTGCGGCGAGCCGTACCCGTGCCCGGAGGTGAGCTTCGCCCACCTGGTGAAGCATGCCAGGGTCGCCCCGTGAACGCCGACGAGCTGCGCCGTCACGTGCTGCGCGAGTTGGCCGGGGCGCGTCGCACGGTCGTCGAGCACGACACGGAGGCGTACACCGGGATCTGCCGTAGCTGCGGGCGGCCCGGCCCCTGCGACGCGCAGCGCGCCGCGCGGGCCCGCCTCCACCAGCGCGACGCCCTGCCGCAGATCCGGCCGGCGTCGCCCGTACCACCGGCCACCCGAGGTCCGGTGATGCCGCCAAAGCTACCGGGGCACGAGGATGCCGTGGACCGGCTGCGTGATGCCTGGCTGGCCACCATCGCGGCGGCGGACCGGGCGGGCGGGTTGCTGCACGGCGCGGGGCCGCCCGGTCGGCGGCTGCCCTGGCAGGACGCCGTGACCGAGTGCTGGCGCGCGCTGGGTCTCGTGCACGCCGGCCTCGGGGAGGCCCGCGCCGGCTCCGGCAACGCCGGTGACCTGCTCGCCGGGCTGCGGTTGGCCCGCGCCGACGCGCACCGGGCCGCCGCCGAGGCGGCCAGGACCCGGTGGTGGCTGGCTGCGGCCGAGGACCGGTTGCGCCGCCGCCACCGCGCTGCCGTCGATCCGCCGCGCCGGACCGACGCGCGCCTCCCCGACCATGCGCGGCAGGCGGGTGAGCTGGCGGCGGCGAACCGGTTCCGGGCGGCCGTGGCCCGGCTCGACCTGGTGGCCGCGCGGCTGGCGCTCGGCGGCCGGGCCATCGACCGGTGGGCCGCCGCGTTGGCCGGTGACCCGGAGCCGACCCCCGCGCTGCCACCGCACCGGGTCGCCACGGCGCAGCCGTCGGCGACCGCGCAGGCAACGGCCCAGGAAGCAGCCCAGGCGACGGCCCGGGGGGCGCGGGCCGCCGCCGCCCTGGTCGTCGCCGGCACCAGGCGCAACGACCGGCGGGCCGCAGCGGGCCTGCCGGGCAGCCCACAGCACCCACGCAGCCGACAGAACCGAGGAAGGTGGAACCGAGCATGACCGACGACCCGACGACCGCCCTGCGGAGCCTGCTCGACGGGCGACTCGGCCGGCACGACCGCCGGTTGCGCCGGTTCACCGAGCCGCAGTGGCTGCGCTACGCCGACCTGCTCGCCGGGGCGCTGCTGGTGGCCGCGCGCCGCCGGTTCGCCGCCGGGCAGGACCGCGCGCCGCTGATCAGGTTCGTCGCGGCGGCCCGGGAACGCTACGACCTGACCGGCGTGGACGTCGACCCGACGCTGGCCGAGGCACTGCTCGGCGCGGCCCTGGGCGAGCGCCCGCCGCCGCCCGGCACGGCCGGTGCGGTGACCGCCGGTACGGTGCTGCTGCTGGCGTTGCTCGAGGACGAGGGTCTCACCCCCACCGAACTGGACGCCTTCCTCGCCGCCACCGAGACCGCCGCCCGACGCGACGACACGACCTCACCGCCGGGCACGGCAGCAGCGCGGGGCACCGTGTGCGCAGACACCACGACCTCAGCGCAGGGCGCGGAACACCAGCAGGTAGCCGCAGTACGCCAGCGGGACGGCCAGGAAGCACACCAGGATGCCCAGCAGGGGGTAGCGCGGTGGCGTGCCGGCGACCACGGCGGGAGTGCCCCAGCGACCGAGGATCAGCCACCCGGCGATCAACGACACGGCGGGCAGCCCGGCGCACATCCACGTGTAGAGCGTGCCGAGGCCGAGGGCCCCGACGCCGGAGGCGAGCACCATGACCAGCATCAGCACCACGCCGACGCCGGCACAGCCGAGATAGACGGCGAGCGCCCGAGCCATCGGTGACCAGCTCGGCAGCAGCGCCGGCCGTTGGGCCAGCAGCTCGGTCCGCTGGCCCAACCGGTCGGCCTCGTCGGCCCAGCGCCGCGCCGACTCCAGCTCCGCCGCCGGATCGGTCTCGCCGGCGCGCGGCGCGGGTACCCCGCCCGGCACCGCCAGTGCCGTCTCCCCCGGCCTCCCCTGGGGGTACGCCCCGACCCCCGGCCGCCCCGGCGCGGCGGCTGCGCCGCCGACCGACCCCGTGCCCGGTCGCGGCCCCGCGTCGCGCTGCCCGGCCGACGGCACCCCGACGGTCGACGGGATCGGCTGACCCGGCACAGGCTGACCCGGCAGCGGCTGGCCCGGAGGCGGAGGCGGGCTGCCGATCGTGTGGCCGAGCTGGTCGAGGCGCTGCCCCTGCGCGGTCAGCCGGCGGTCGAGGTAGTCGACGGCGGCGTGCAGATCCTGGCGGCGGGCCGACTCGGCGGCAGCGCCCTGCTCGCCGGCCCGCCGCTGCGTGGCGAGATGGCGGGCCAGCGCCGCGTAGTCCTCGAAGCTCGACACTCAGCTCTCCCCGTCCGGCGCGTGCCCGTCGCGGGTGAACGGCACGATGAGGCGTACCCGCTGGTCGTGCCGGTCGACCAGCAGCGCCCGGTCGGCGCGCGGCTGGTAGGCCAGGTCGTGCACGCCCAGGTGCAACCCCAGCTCGGCCCCGGTCACGTTCAGGGCGACCAGGCAGGCCACGTCGTCGCGGTTCTGGGTGCCGCCGATGTCGTCGGCAAGCCGCCGCAGGCCGCGCCACCAGCCCAGCAGGTGCACGCCGCGCCCCGGCCCCTGGCGCAGCAGGGCGCGCAGGTCCTCGTGGGCGGCGCGGAACGTCACCGGGTCGGCGGCGGCGAGCACGGCGGCAGCGGCGTCCATCCCGAACACGACGAGGTAGGTGCGGGCCGACCCCGCAGCCCCCGCCGGGCCGGTCGCCGCGCTCGGGCCGGTCGCCGCGTTGGGGTCGGCCGCCGCGCCGGGGGCCGCGTTCGAGCCGGGTGCAGGCGCGGCCAGCTCCACGACGCGGTCGCGCAGGGCGTGCGCGTCGAGGCGTTCCACGGGGTGGCCGGCGGCCACGAGCGCGGCGACCGTGTCGTCGACGGCGGGATCGGCGGCGGCCACGAGAGGCGCGAGCAGGAACCGCGCCTCGCCGGGGCGGTGCTGGCGGGCGAGGCTGAGGGTGGCCGCGCGCAGCACCTCGGCGGCGGTGGCGGCGGTGCCCACGACAGCCAGGTGCCGGCCAGGGCTGGTGTCCAGCATGAACAGCGCGGACGTGCCGTCCACGTCGACGGTGCGGCCGACCAGCGCCAGGGGACGCCGGCCGCCGGGGCGCAGCCCGACGAACGTGGCGTCGTCCTCGACGCGGGCGCCCTCGTACCCCCGGAACACCGACGGCGGGCGGGCCCCCTGCGGGCGGGCCTGCCACAGCTCGTGGCGCAGCCGGGCCAACGCGCCGGTCTCGGCGTGGGCGTCGGGGAACCGGACGACGGTGTCGGCCCCGGCGGCCCCGGCGGCGGTGTTGAGCACGGCCGTGCCGACGGCCAGGGTTGCGGCGGCGGAGTTGTCGCGGTCGAGCACGCCCCCGCCGCCGGGCAGCGCCACCCGCAGGGCGAACTGCCCGAACACGGCCTCGGCCCGCCCGTAGAGGGCCTCGATGCCGGTCATGGCCTGGCTGGCCAACACCAGGTGCACCCCGTAGGAGCGGCCCTTGCGGGCCAACTCCTCCAGCAGGTCGACCGACTCCCGGGCGATGGCGTCGTTGCCGGCCAGCAGCACCTGGAACTCGTCGACCACCGCCACGACCCGGGGCGCGGGCACGTCGGCGGGCAGGTCGGCGAGCTTCGTGACGCCGTGCCGCTTGAGCAGGGTCGCCCGGCGGTGCAGTTCGCGACGTAGCTCGCGCAGCACGGCGACGCCGTACTCGCGGTCGCTCTCGATGCCGACCGTGCGGGCGTGCGGCAACCAGGACGGGTCGCGCTCGGTCGGTACGAACTCGGTGAAGCTCACGCCCTCCTTGAAGTCGAGCAGGTAGAGCTGCAACTCGGCCGGGGAGTAGCGGGCGGCCAGCCCGTAGAGGACGTCGAGCAGGAAGACCGTCTTGCCGGCACCCGTGCGCCCGCCGACGAGCCAGTGCGGGGTGGCGTCGTCGAAGGCGACCGGAGCGGGATCGCGGCCGGCCCGCCCGACGACGGTACGCAGGCCCGCCCGCCCCGACTCCGCCCACCGGCGCGGGGGCAGCAGCTCGGCGAAACCCACGGCGGCGTGCCGGCGGGCGGCGGCGTCGAGATGCCCCGCGAGGGCCGACACGGCCGCCGGTGGCGGATCGCCGTCGAGCAGCACCGGCACGGCCAACCCGCTGCCGTCGGCGCTGAACGGCGCCCCGGGCGGGTCACCGACGTGGGCGTACCCGTCGGGGGTCAGCCGCAGCGCGGTGGTGGTGCCCAGCGGCGGCGGTGGGGTGGCCGACGACCCGGTCGGCCAGCCACCGACCAGCACGCAGACGGCGGCGGCCGGGCCGGCGTGGGTGAGCGCGGCGAGCCGGGCGGCCTCACGGGGCGGTGGGGCGGACGCGGCCACCACCAGCAGCAGCTCCTGGTCGTCGCGGTCGCTCTGCCGGGCGGCGCGGGCGTGCCGCTCGGCGTCGTCGAGCAGCGCGGCCACCTCCGCCTCGGTGGTGGCGGGCGGGTCGAGCACCCCGGCGTCGACCAGCGGGCGCAGCGGCCCGAACGTGGCCCCGAGGGCGGCGGCGTCGAGACCGGCGACCCGCAGCCCGCCGGGCGGCGCGGTGGCGAGCATCCGCAGGACGACGGCCCGCAGCAGCGCGGCGGCCCGCGGGTCACGGGCGTCGACGTCGACGGACAGGTGGTGACCGCCGCCGAGGGGCACCAGCACGGGGAACCCGCCGCCGGCGGTGATCGCCTCGCCGAGGCGCACCGGCAGCGGCGTACCGGTCAGCGGGGTGCCCGGGGCCGGGGCGGCCAGCGCGCCGCCGACGCGGGCCAGCCGGGCGACCAGGTCGGGGTCGGCCGGCGGCGGGGCCGGCGGCGGCGCGGCGCGCAACGCGGCACGGGCGTTGTCGAGGTGGACGCGGGCGGCCCGGTGGGCGGACACCGCCTGCCCGTACGCCGACGCGAGCCTGCCCACCCTCTGCCCCTCCGCCGACGCCGGTCCGATCCTGGGAAACCCTAACGGACCGCGCCGGTGTCGGCACAGTCCGAACCGGACGCGTCGGACCGGACACGCCGGACAGTACGCGTCAGGGGGCGGGCGGGGGCACCGGGCCGCAGGCCGCCGCCGTCGACGGATCACCGTCCCCGCACCGGAACACCTCCACCGGCTCGACCGTCACCTCGGGCACCCGTTCGACGCGCATCAGCGAGATCGGCTTGTCCAACGGCTCACCCGAGTCGGGGGTGTAGCGGATCGGTCCGGCGACGCCGGGGTGCCCCCGGCCGGTGGTCTGCCGCAGCACCTCGGCGTGCACGCTGACCGGGTTGACCGAGGTGGGTTCCCACCGTCGGCGCGGGTCGGCGTGCCGCAGCCGGGCGGCGAGGCTCTCCATGGCCCGCACCAGCATCATGGCGGCGTCGTAGGCGAGGCTGACCCGTTCGCCGACCGGGACCGGGCTCTCGGGCCGGCAACGCGGCGGGTCGAGCAGGTTGCGGGCCTGAACAAGGTCGAGGAAGCCGGCACGGGTGTCGTCACGGCGCGACGCGGCGTCCCGCAGGGCCGGGCAGGTGGCCAGGGCCGCCTTGGACACGTAGGTGACGGGGATGTTGCCGGGCGCGGCGTCGCGCAACGCCGGGTTGGCCATGTAGCGGTTGACGGAGTCGTCGGCCACCAGGTGTCGTGGCGGGTTGTCGCCACACTCGCGCAGGGCCCGCATGAACCCGTTGAACTCCGACCAACGCCCGGCGTAGAAGAGGAGGCCGGGGAAGCCACACTCGGCGGTGAGCCGGTGGCCCGTGCGCCACTCGTCGACCGAGGTGATGCGGCTGCCGAAGCGTTGCCGCAGCCCTTCCACGAGGGTACCGACGTACAGGTCGTCGGCCAGGGAGCTGTTCTCGCCGGTGGTCCAGTACACGTGTGCCTCGTCGACCCGCAACACGTTCCGCGCGTACGCCTCGACCATCCGGACCTGGTCCGCGTTGGGCGCGGACACCTGGAGGTAGAGCCGCGAGTGGGCGTCGATGCGGTCGGCCGACAGGGTGGGGGCGAGCACGGGCAGGCCCACCCGGTTCAGCTCGCGCAGGGCGTCGGCGGTGCTGCGGCGGCTCTCCACCATCCCGACGACACCGAGCACGGTGGGATCGTCCCGGGCGAGATCGGCCAGCATGGACACCGCCTGGCCGGCGTGACGCATCTGCCGGCCACCGTTGGCGACGACGATCCGCAGCAGGGCCGCCCCGTCGGCGCTGGCCGGCTCCAGGAGCAGGGCCCGCTGGGCGGTCGCCATGCCCTCCAGTTCCTCCCGCTCGGAGACGTAGGACTCCTCGTCGGCCCGGGTCCGGTTGCCGGTGAGGGTGCCGAGGTAGACCAGGGTCAGGTAGGGGCGGCGGCGGTCGCTGCGCTGCCAGATGTCCTCGGCGGCGCGGTTCTGGGCGAAGATGCGCCGCTGCACCGCGCGCAGTCGCTCCTGACCCGGGTCGGTGTTGAACACCTGCGCGGCGGTGTCGCTGTAGCCGACGCACTCCCCGTCGACCATCCGCACCGACACCCGCCCCGTCAACGCGGGATGGCAGCCGGGGGCCCAGCGGGAGCCCACCCAGAGGCCGCCCGCGGCGACCAGCACCAGGCACAGGGCGGCGGGCAGGAAGCGGCGCGACCACCAGGGCGGCTCGGGGGCGGCGAAGGCGCGTACCCCGCCGCGTGGCGGTGGCCCGGCGTCGGTGCTGTCGGGACGCAACACCACCAGCCACGCCGCGGCGCGGCGCAGCCGCCGCATCTCCGGCAGTGCCTCCGACCAGTCGCCGAACGCCTCGTCGGCGTCGGCGAGGGGTGCGGCCGGGGCAGTTCGGGCGGCGGTGCGTCGGCCACGGCGACGACCAGCAGCGGATCGTTGCGGCCGGTCTCGTTGCGGACGTCGTTGAGCAGGCGGGTCAGGGTGTGACCGACGCCGTCGGGGGCGACGTGGTCGAGCAGGAGGACGGGGTACGCGGTGCGCCGCCAGTCCGACGGTCGCCACAGCCGTCGCCGGTACGCCTGGCGCAGGTCTTCGAGGAAGGCGTGCAGCAGCAGCTTGTTGACCTGGTCGGGCTGTTCGCCGTCGCGCCAGCCGGCGGTCAGCCGTTCGGCGAAGCCGAGGAACGTCACGGACTGCCGGGGGGCGAGGTACTGCTGGCGCATGAACCAGCGGTAGTGCTGCCCGACGACGGGCACCCGGCCGGACACGGCGATCCGGAACACCACGCCGGGAACGGCGTGGCGGACCAGCCACAGCAGCACCTGCGTGACGAGGCCGACGGTGTCGGAGGCGGCGGGTGCCGGTTCCCCGGCGGGCCGGCCGCCCCGGCGGTCGCGCAGGCGACGGACCAGCGTGGACCGGCCGTCCTCGGCGTCGACGCCGGGACTGAGGCTCTGCTGCATCAGCCAGTCGGCCAGCGGATAGTGCCGGAACCGCAGCCGGGCGGTGCCGAACGCCTCCAGGGACAGCTGCCGGTGCAGGTCCCGCAGCAGGATCGGCACGTCGGTGCCGGTGGGCTGGGCCGCGACGTCGAGCACGGCGTGCGGGACGCGCCGCCGTGGCCCCTGGCCGAGGAAACGGCGCAGCAACGCCATCGGGTCGGCGGTGTCGGCGGGTCGGACCAGCCAGATCACCGGGAGGCGTCGCTCGCTGCGGCGCGGCCGGCGCAGCAGCCGCGCGAGCAGGGCGAGCAGGTCCAGCCCGCCGGCCGGGAGCAGGTCCCGCGCTGGCGGGGTGTGCTGGTCGGTCGACTCGCGCATACCCACCCCCTGCGACGACGCCGTGGCGGGGCGTCGATCCGTCCAGTGTGGCGGAGGTGGGCAAGCCGCGGCGGCCGGCGTTCCCGCCGGCCGCCGCGGTCCCGGATCAGCCGGTGACGGCGTTCAGCGCCGGCAGGTAGCCGTCGCGGTAGCCGGCGGAGTTCGGGTGGTACGCCTCGATGACGCCGCTGACGTCACGGATCCACGGGTCGTCGGCGCACACGCCGTGGCCGGCGAAGGTGGGCCGGGTGTCGGCGAAGGTCGCCCCGGCCGCGGCGGCCCGGTCGGAGATGACGGTGGCGAGCACGTCGGCGGCCTGATTGAGGATGGTGCGCTTGTAGGAGCTCATCGCCAGCAGGCCGCACCAGCCCGTCTCGAACAGGCGGGGGTAGCCCAGCACGATCAGTCGGGCGTTGGGGGCGCGCTCGCGGATCGCGGCGTAGGTGCGGTCGAGCCGGCCGGGCAGCGTGGCGGTGGCGAACGCCTTGGACTCGTTGACCGCGTCGGTGCACTTCGACGTGCTGCCGAAGCGGCAGCTGGTGATCACGTCGGCGAAGCCGGCGTCGTTGCCGCCGATGGTGATGGTGACCATGGTGGTGCTGCTGCTCAGGGAGCTGACCTGGTCGTTGATGACGTCGGCGGTGACCGCGCCGCCGCAGGCGGCGAAGCGGAAGCTGTCGACGTCGTTGGCGGCGGCCCACAGCGGGGCGTACGACTTCTGGCTGCGCAGGCAGCCGGACCAGTCGTACGGGCCGGCGCCGACACCGGAGGAGTACGAGTCGCCGAGGGCGACGTAGTGCACGGGCGCGGCGGCCTGGGCGGCGGCGGGGACGGCGACCGCGCCGAGGATGCCGATGAAGAGGGTGACCAGCGCGGCCAGGGCACGCGCCAACGGACGGTGTGGCATGGGACCTCCACGGAACATGGGGGGGTGGTGGAGCCCGGTGACCGCGCGCGTGGCCAGGGGTGTGATGGTTGTTACTAGCCGGTAAGACTAACGAAACATTCGAATCAATGGAACAGGATCAGATCACTCGATCCACTCCGCAAAGACGAACCCGCCCGCCCCGGAGGCCGGGGCGGGCGGGTTCGTGACGGACTGTGGTCAGTGGGCAGCGAGGGGTCGGGTGGCCGGGTCCACCGGAGCGGGCAGCGCACCCGCACCGTCCAGATAGGCGTGCATGGCGGCAGCCGCCGCCCGGCCCTCGGCGATCGCCCAGACGATCAGCGAGGCACCCCGGTGCATGTCACCGGCCACGAACACCCCGTCGGCGGCCTGCCAGTCCGGGCGGGCGTCGACGGCCCCCCGGGCGTTGCGGGCCACCCCGAACTGGGCCAGCAGCGGCTGCTCCTCGGTGCCCTCGAAGCCGATCGCCAGCAGCACCAGGTCGGCCGGCAGTTCCCGCTCGGAGCCGGGCAGCACGGTGACGATCCGCCGGCCGTCGCGCTTCTCCACGGTCACCTCGGCGATCCGCACCGCCCGCACCTGCCCGGTGCCGTCGTCGACGAACTCCTGCACCGCCACCGCGAAGACCCGCTCGCCGCCCTCCTCGTGGGCCGCGTACTCCCGCAGGATCCACGGCCAGGTCGGCCACGGGTCACGGGCCTCGTCGCGCTCCCGCGGCGGCTGCGGGTACAGGTCGAGCTGGTGGATGCCCGCCGCGCCCTGCCGGTGGGCCACCCCCAGGCAGTCCGCCGCCGTGTCGCCGCCACCGATGATCACCACGTGCTTGCCGGCGGCGTCGATCGCCGCAGTCGCCTCCCGGCCGCTGACCACCCGGTTCGCGGCCACCAGATGGTCCATCGCCTGGTGCACGCCACGCAGCGCCCGCCCCGGCGTCTCCGGGGTGTCCCGCCCCTGCAACGCGCCGCAGGCCAGCAGCACCGCGTCGTGCTCGGCGCGCAACTGCTCGGCGGTGACGTCCACGCCGACGTGCACGCCGGTGCGGAAGCGCACCCCCTCGGCCGACATCTGGGCCAGCCGCAGGTCGATGTGCTCCTTCTCCAGCTTGAAGTCGGGGATGCCGTAGCGCAGCAGGCCGCCGACCGCGTCGTCGCGCTCGTAGACCGTCACCGCGTGACCGGCGCGGGCCAACTGCTGCGCGGCGGCGAGCCCGGCGGGCCCCGAACCGACCACGGCGACCGACCGACCGGACGGCGTCGCCACCGGCCGGGGATGCAGGCCATCCCGCGCCGCCGCGTTGGCGATCTCCACCTCGACCTGCTTGATGGTCACCGGCTCGCCGCCGGAGATGCCGAGCACGCACGCCGCCTCGCAGGGCGCCGGGCAGAGCCGGCCGGTGAACTCCGGGAAGTTGTTGGTGGCGTGCAGCGACTCCACCGCCGCGTCCCAGTTGCCCGTCCGCACCAGGTCGTTCCAGTCCGGGATCCGGTTGCCCAGCGGGCAGCCGTCGTGGCAGAAGGGGATGCCGCAGTCCATGCACCGGGTGGCCTGCTCGCGGATCAGTTCCGCACCGGCCGGCGGGTAGACCTCCCGCCAGTCGCTGATCCGCACCGGCACCGGCCGGCGGGCCGGCATCCGCCTCGGGTAGCGCAGGAAACCGTTCGGGTCAGGCACGAGCCACCTCCTGGGCGACCGCCCGCGGGGCGGGCGGCACCGGCACCGCCGGCGCGGCGGGCGCGGTCAGTTCCTTCATCACCGCGTCGTCGACGTCATGGCCGGCGGCTTCGGCGGCCCGCATGATCTCCAGCACCCGGCGGTAGTCCCGGGGCACCACGGCGGTGAACTCCTCCACCGCCTCCGTCCAGCGCTTGAGCAACCCCTCGGCGACCGCCGAATCGGTCTCGGCGAAGTGCCGCTGCACCAGCTCGTGCAGCCGGGACCGCTCCTCCTCCCCCAGCGGCGACAGGTCGACCAGCTCCGGATTGACCAGCCGGCGGTCCAGCCGGTGCACGAAGGCCGTGCCCCCCGACATGCCGGCGGCGAAGTTGCGGCCCGTCGGACCCAGCACCACCACCGTGCCACCGGTCATGTACTCGCAGCCGTGGTCACCGACCCCCTCGACGACGGCCACCGCTCCGGAGTTGCGCACCGCGAACCGCTCCCCCACCCGGCCCCGGAGGAAGACCTCTCCCTCGGTGGCGCCGTACAGGATGGTGTTGCCGGCGATGATCTGGTCCTCGGCGCGCTGCCCCGCGACGGCGTCGACGTCGACGAACGGAGCCGCCGCATCCGGACGGACCACGAGCCGCCCCCCGGACAGGCCCTTGCCGACGTAGTCGTTGGCGTCGCCGTGCAGCCGAAGGGTGACCCCACGCGGCAGGAACGCGCCGAAGGACTGCCCGGCCGTGCCGCGCAGGGTGAACTCGATCGTGTCCGAGGGCAGCCCGGCACCACCGTGCCGGCGGGTCACCTCGCCGCCGAGCATCGCGCCGACGCTGCGGTGCTCGTTGCGCACCGCCACCTCGACCCGCACCGGGGTGCCGTCGCGCAGCGCCGGCTGCGCCAGCGCGATCAGCTCGTTGTCGAGCGCCAACTCCAGGCCGTGGTCCTGGGCGCGGACGCCCCGACGGGCCGCCCCCTCGGGCAGCTCCGGCAGGTGCAGCACGCGGCTCAGGTCCAGCCCACCCGCCTTCCAGTGCTCCACCGCCGGGGCGAAGTCGAGCAGCTCCGCACGCCCGATCGCCTCGTCGATGCTGCGCAGGCCCAGCTCGGCCAGGTAACCGCGGACCTCCTCGGCGAGGAACAGGAAGAAGTTCTCCACGAACTCCGGCCGGCCGGTGAACCGCTCGCGCAGCACCGGGTTCTGGGTGGCGATGCCCACCGGGCAGGTGTCCAGGTGGCACACCCGCATCATGATGCAGCCCTCGACGATCAGCGGCGCGGTGGCGAAGCCGAACTCCTCCGCCCCGAGCAGCGCCGCGACCAGCACGTCCCGGCCGGTCTTGAGCTGACCGTCGACCTGAACAGTGACCCGGTCGCGCAGCTTGTTCAGCAGCAGCGTCTGCTGCGCCTCGGCCAGGCCCAGCTCCCAGGGGGTGCCGGCGTGCTTGAGCGAGTTCAGCGGGGACGCGCCCGTGCCGCCGTCGTGCCCGGAGATCAGGATGACGTCGGCCTTCAGCTTGGCCACCCCCGCCGCGACGGTGCCCACGCCGACCTCGCTGACCAGCTTGACGTGCACCCGGGCGGCCGGGTTGACGCACTTGAGGTCGTGCACGAGCTGGGCGAGGTCCTCGATGGAGTAGATGTCGTGGTGCGGCGGCGGGGAGATCAGCCCCACCCCGGGTGTGGCGTGCCGGGTGCGGGCGATCCACGGCCACACCTTGTTCCCGGGCAGCTGACCGCCCTCGCCGGGCTTGGCGCCCTGGGCCATCTTGATCTGGAGGTCGTCGGCGTTGACCAGGTACTCGCTGGTCACCCCGAACCGGCCGCTGGCGATCTGCTTCACCGAGGAGCGACGCGCCGGATCGTACAGACGCTCGACGTCCTCGCCGCCCTCACCGGTGTTGGACTTGCCGCCGAGCCGGTTCATCGCGATCGCCAGGGTCTCGTGCGCCTCCGCCGAGATCGACCCGTACGACATGGCGCCGGTGGCGAACCGCCGGACGATCTCGCTGGCCGGCTCCACCTCCTCGATCGGCACCGGCGGCAGCACGCCCGTGCGCAGCCGGAACAGGCCACGCAGCGAGCCCGCCCGCGCCGCCAGCTCGTCGACCTTCGAGGTGTACCGGCGGAAGACGTCGTACTGCCGGCTGCGGGTCGCGTGCTGGAGCAGGAAGACCGTCTCCGGGTTGAACAGGTGCAGCTCACCCTCGCGGCGCCACTGGTACTCGCCGCCCACGGGCAGCCGGTCGGACGCCTCCGCGCCCGGTGCCGGCCAGGCCAACGCGTGCCGGGCGGCCACCTCGGCGTGGATGCCGTCGAGACCGACGCCGCCGATGGTGCTCGGGGTGCCCCGGAAGTAGCGCTCGACGAGCCGGGCGTCGAGGCCGACCGCCTCGAACACCTGGGCCCCGCAGTACGACGACACCGTGGAGATGCCCATCTTGGACATGATCTTCAGGACGCCCTTGCCGAGCGCCTTGACGTAGTTGCGGATCGCGGTGCCCGACTGCAACCCGACCAGTACGCCGGTGGAGGTCATGTCCTCCACCGACTCGAACGCCAGGTAGGGGTTGACCGCCGCCGCGCCGTACCCGATCAGCAGCGCCGCGTGGTGCACCTCGCGGCAGTCGCCGGACTCGACGACGAGCGCCACCTGGGTGCGGGTCTGCTCCCGCACCAGGTGCTGGTGCACCGCCGCGGTGAGCAGCAGCGACGGGATCGGGGCCAGGTCGGCGTTGGAGTCCCGGTCCGACAGCACCAGGATCCGCACGCCGTCCTCGATCGCCTCGGACACGTGCCGGCAGATCTCGGTCAGCCGGGCCCTGATGCCGGCGCCGCCGTCGCGCAGCCGGTACAGGCCGGAGACCCGGACGGCCTTGAAACCGGGCAGGTCGCCGTCCTCGTCGATGCAGAGGATCTTCGCCAGCTCGTCGTTGTCGATCACCGGGTAGGGCAACACGATCTGCCGGCAGCTCGCCGGGCCCGGATCGAGCAGGTTGCCCTCCGGGCCGATGGTCGACGCCAGGCTGGTCACCAGCTCCTCGCGGATGGCGTCCAGCGGCGGGTTGGTGACCTGGGCGAACAGCTGGTGGAAGTAGTCGTACAGCAGTCGCGGCCGGGTCGACAGCGGCGCGATGGGGGTGTCGGTGCCCATCGAGCCGATCGGCTCGGCACCCACTCGCGCCATCGGCGCGAGCAGGATCTTCAGCTCCTCCTCGGTGTAGCCGAAGGTCTGCTGCCGGCGGCGCACCGAGTCGTGGGTGTAGACGACGTGCTCGCGGGCCGGCAGGTCGTCCAGCTCGATCAGCCCGGCGTGCAGCCAGTCGGCGTACGGCTGGGCGGCGGCCAGCTCGGTCTTGATCTCGTCGTCGTGCACGATCCGGCCGGCGACGGTGTCGACCAGGAACATCTTCCCCGGCTGGAGGCGGCCCTTGGCGACCACGCGGGCCGGGTCGAGGTCGAGCACGCCCGCCTCGCTGCCCAGCACCACCAGGCCGTCGGCGGTCTGCCACCAGCGCCCCGGGCGCAGCCCGTTGCGGTCGAGCACCGCCCCGACGATCTCGCCGTCGGTGAAGGCGACCGACGCGGGGCCGTCCCACGGCTCCATCAGGCTGGCGTGGAACCGGTAGAAGGCGCGCTTGTCGGCGCGCATGTCCGGGTCGTTCTCCCACGCCTCCGGGATCATCATCAGCACCGCGTGCGGCAGGCTGCGGCCGGCCAGGTGCAGCAGTTCCAGCACCTCGTCGAAGTTCGCCGAGTCGGACGCCGCCGGGGTGCACACCGGGAAGACGCGCCGGATGTTGCCGGGCAGGTTCTCGCTGCGCAGCAGCGCCTCCCGCGCCTGCATCCAGTTGCGGTTGCCGCGAATGGTGTTGATCTCACCGTTGTGGGCGATGATCCGGTACGGGTGCGCCAGCGGCCAGGACGGGAACGTGTTGGTCGAGAACCGGGAGTGCACCAGCGCGATCGCGCTGTCGACCCGCTCGTCGGTCAGGTCCGGATAGAAGGCCGGAAGCTGGTCGGGGGTGAGCATCCCCTTGTAGACGAGGGTCCGCCCGGACAGCGACGGGAAGTACGCCGGCACGCCGCGCTCGGCGGACTCCCGCTCGGCCTGCTTACGCACGCAGTACGCCACCCGCTCCAGCTCGACGCCCGACAGGGGCGAACCGGCCGGACCGGCGGGCGTGTCGGTGAGCCGGGCCGCCGCGAGGAACAGCTGCCGCACCCGGGGCATCGCCGCCAGGGCGGTCTCCCCCAGGTCGGACGCGTCGACGGGGACGTCCCGCCAGCCGAGCAGGTCGGCGCCCTCCACCAGGGCGTACTTCTCCACCACCCGGCGGGCCCGCGCCTCGGCGTCGTCGTCGTCGGGAAGGAAGACCAGCCCGGTGGCGTACTGGCCGGCCGGGGGCAACGGGAAGTCCACCACCGCGCGCAGGAACGCGTCCGGCACCTGGATCATGATCCCCGCGCCGTCACCGGTGTTCGGTTCCGCGCCCCGAGCGCCCCGGTGGTCCAGCCGGCGCAGCGCGCCGAGACCGTTGGCGACGACCGTATGGGAGCGCCGGCCGTGCAGGTCCGCCACGAAGGCCACCCCGCAGGCGTCGTGCTCGCGCGCGGGATTGTAGAGGCCGCCCGAGGGCGCTACCGGGCCGTGCGCGGCGGAGCGCCCGGACACGGGCGCTACCTGGTCGTGCTGCGGGGCCGGCTGGGGGCTGTGAGGGTACGCAAAGGCCACCGGGCCTCCTGTCGTCGCTCAGGGTGGATCATGGTCGGGACGACGTCGGCCCTCATTCGGTCTATTGAGTCTACGTTAGGGCGGTCTGCGCAGGGCAGGTGCAGATAGATCACACCTTCCAGAGTGTGAGACGTGTAGTCTCGCGCGGTGGATACCCGGCACAGGGGCCTCTTCGAGGCGTTGGAACGGTTCTACGACGCGCTGCCCCGGGACGCGGCCCACGCCGAACAGCACGGCGGTCTGGTGCTGTTCGTCCGGAACGGGGCGGGATGGCCGTTCTACGCCCGGCCCCGCCTCGACGCGGCCCCGCCGCCGTCGCTGGCGGACATCACCACCGTACGTGAACGGCAGCGGGAACTCGGCCTGCCGGAGACCTTCGAGTGGGTGCACGAGAACACCCCCGACCTGCTCGCGGTGGCCCGCTCGGCCGGCCTGGCCGTCGTCGAGGCACCCCTGATGGTGCTGGACCCGGCCGCCCTCGTCGACCCGGCGACCCTCACCGGCGTACCCGTGCGGCTGCTCGACGCCGACGCGCCCGACTTCGGCGCGGCGGTGGCCGCCCGCCGCGCCGTCGCCACCGTCGGCTTCTCCGCCCCCGGCACCGCCACCGGACCGGCCGGCGCGGCGGAGCGCGACGCCGCAGTCGGCGAACTGGACCTGGCGGCCCTGGCCGAGGAACGCGCCATGATCGCCGACGGGCGGCGGCTGTCCGCGCTGGCCGGCACCCCCGACCTGGGCGTCCTGGCCAGCGGCATGGCCATGCGGGTGGGCGACGTGGCGGAGATCGCCGGGGTGGCGACGCTGCCCGCCGCCCGGCGGCGGGGACTCGGCGCGGCCGTCACCGCCGCCCTGGCCCGGCAACTGCTGGCCGCCGGAACCTCACTGGTGTTCCTGTCCGCCGGTGACGAGGACATCGCCCGGGTGTACGTGCGGGTCGGCTTCCGCCGCGTCGGCACCGCCTGCATCGCCGAACCCGCCCCGCTCACCCCCTGAGCCCTCGCCCGCCCCGCGCCCCGGGCGGCTCAGGCAGGGGCGTCACCGGGACGGGGCCCGGCGGTGGGCGCACGACAGCCGGGCGGCTCAGGCGGTGGGTGGACGCCACCCGGGCGGCTCAGGTCAGGCGGTGGGTGGCGGACGCCACTGGGCGGCGACCGCGGCGGCGCTGCTGCGCAGCCGGGGGGTGATCGTGCCGAGGGCGGCGTCCCGGGCGCGCAGGGCCAACCGGCCCCGGGTCTGCAACACCGCCGACATCCGGCGCGTCTGGCGCACCACCGCCGCCGCCCGGGGCCGGCGCACCCGGTCGTACGCCGCGACGGCGTCGGGCAACCGGGACTCGCGCAGCAGGGCGGCGAGAGTCGCCGCGTCCTCGAACGCCAGGCAGGCGCCCTGGCCCAGGTGCGGCGGCATCGCGTGGGCCGCGTCGCCGAGCAGCACCACCCCACCCGGACCGGCCGGGAAGCCGTACGCCCGGGGCAGCGGACGCAGCTCCCGGATCTCCTGCTGCACCAGGTCCACCGGCTCGGTGGCGGCGAGCAGCTCGCCGATCGGCGCCGGCCAGCCCGCGAACCAGCGGCGCAGCAGCGCGAGCTGGGTCTCCGGCGGCTCGGGGCGGGGCGCCCCGGCCGCGGTGGCCACCCAGTAGATGCCGCCCCGGCTGGACGCCCCGGAGGATCCGCGCTCGCCCAGGGAGGCCGCCACGAAGCGGTAGCCGGCGCCCAGCACCTCCCCGCCGAGCGGCTGGTCGGCGGGCAGCCTGGGGGCCCGGTACCAGGGGATCACCGCCCGCCAGGCGGCGCAGCCGGAGCTGACCACGGCGGCTTCGGGAGCGAACTGACGGCGGATGGCGCTGTCGGTGCCGTCGGCGGCCACCAGCAGGTCCGCCTCGAACATGTGCCGGCCGTCACCCACCGCCGGGCGCTGCCCGGCCACGGCATGCACCGTGCGCACGGTGCACCCGGTGCGCAGCTCGACCTGCTCCCCCAGCCCGGCGATCAGGGCGTCGTGCAGGTCCTCCCGGTGCACCACCACCGGCACCCGGTCGTCGTCGGGGGTGGGACGCGGCTGCACCAGCCAGTGCCCGTCGGGCCGGCGGACGCCGCCGTCGGGCAGCGGCGTGGCGATCGCGTCCAGACCGGCACCCAGCCCGAGGGCGCGCAGCGCGCGGACGCCGTTGGGCCACAGCACGACGGCCGTCGGCTCGGGGCGGACCCGGTCGACCCGTTCCAGGAGGGTGACCCGCCAGCCGGACCGGGCCAGCGCACCGGCGACCGTCAGCCCGCCGAGCCCGGCGCCGACCACCACCGCGGTACGCATCGCCGCCCGCCCTCAGCTGTCGCGGTCGGAGGCGGCCCGGTCCGATGTCTGGTCTGTCCCGGTCGGGGTGCCGGCGTCCGCCGGGGCGGACCCCGCCGGGACCTCGGTGTCCGCCGGGACCTCGGTGTCCGCCGCCCCGGGGGGCAGTTCGCCGGTCTCCCGCCAGGCGCGGAAGCTCTCCTCGTCGACCACCCGGTAGCCCTCCGGCTGCCCCTTCGGCGCGGTCGCCTCCCGCGCGGACAGGTCGACCTGGGACAGGTCCGCCGCGCCGGCCGCGGTCGGCGCGGCCGGGGCCTCGATCGGGATCAGGTACTCCCGGGGGCCGCGCACCCGGACGAAGTAGACCAGCGCGCCGAGGAAGACCAGCGCGGCCGTCCACACGTTGAGGCGTACGCCGAGG
The DNA here is from genome assembly GCF_900091585.1 of Micromonospora nigra. Lineage (NCBI taxonomy): Bacteria > Bacillati > Actinomycetota > Actinomycetes > Micromonosporales > Micromonosporaceae > Micromonospora > Micromonospora nigra. The sequence goes on from NZ_FMHT01000003.1 coordinate 1,081,181, forward strand.
ATGGTGTTCGCCTCGTCGGTACGCATCAACTCGATCCAGAAGCGGCCGGTGGTGTAGCCCATGACGTACAGGGCGAACGCCCGGCCCCGGCCGAGCCGCAGCTTGCGGTCGAGCACCAGCACCAGCACCGCGACGCCCACGTTCCACAGCGCCTCGTAGGCGAAGGTGGGGTGGTAGAGCCCGGGTTCGAGGATCGGCTGCCCGGACTCGTCGCGCAACGCCTGACCGGGATTGTTCGGATCCATCCGGTGGATCTCCAGCCCCCACGGCAGGGTCGTCCGGCCGCCGTACAGCTCGTTGTTGAACCAGTTGCCGAGGCGGCCGACCGCCTGCGCCAGCGGCAGGCCGATGGCGAGCGCGTCGGCGATCACGGTCAACGGGATGCCGAGCTGCCGGGCGGCGAACCAGGCACCGACCGCGCCACCGGCCACGGCGCCCCAGATGCCGAGGCCGCCCTCCCAGATGGCGAACGCCGCCATCGGGTCGCCGCCGGTGCCGAAGTACTTCTCCGGCGAGCTGATCACGTGGTAGATCCGGGCACCGACGATGCCGGCCGGCACCGCCCAGACCGCGATGTCGAGCACCGCCCCCGGGGCGACGCCGCGCTGGCGCAGCCGTCGCTCGGTGACCCAGCAGGCCACCACGATGCCGAGGATGATACACAACGCGTACGCCCGGACGGGCAGCGGCCCGATCTGCCACACCGCGGTGCTGGGGCTGGGCAGGGCCGCCTGGGGGGTCAGCGAGGCGAGGTTCACGGGTGCACACGCTACCGCTGCGGACCCCTCCGACGGCACCCCGGTCCGGCTCGACCGCGCGCCGGAGCGTCCAGGCCGGGTCGCGGCGTAGGATTCGGGCTCATGAGGGCGCTCACCTGGGCGGTCGCCGCGGTCGTCACCGACGGGTCCGGCCGGGTGCTGCTCTGCCGGCAGAGTCCACCCGCCGCCTGGTACGCGCCGTCGGACGGGCACCCCGAACCCGCCGCCCGGTACGCGCTGCCGGGCGGGCGACTCCGTCCCGGGGAGGGGCCGGTCGAGGCGGTGGCCCGCGACATCCTGACCGAGACGGGCTGGCCCGTCGAGGTGGTCGACCTGGTGGGTCTCTACCGGCTGCTCCGGGCGGGTCCGACGCCGGCGGCCGGTCGGGCCGGCCCCCCGCCCGACGTGCTGGTCCACGTGTTCCGGGCCCGGGTCGGTGCCGCCGCGCCCGCGACCCGGCCGGCGGGTGGCTGCCACCTCTCCTGGCACGCCCCACCCGATCTGCCGGAGCAGCTCACCCCGACCACCCGGGCCGCGCTCGCCGACGCCCTGGCGGGCCGCTCCGGCGTGCTACGGACCTGGGCGGCGACGCCCCGGGCCCCATCGCAGCGCCCCGGAGCCTCGCCCGACGACGGCGCGGACACCCGCGCCCTCCCGTGACCCACCCGCGCCCCGCCCCCGGTACGTCGGTCGGTCGCGGGAGAGTGTGCCCGCGCGGACGCCGGTCAGGTCGCGGGGGCGCGGACGCCCTCGGCGAGTTCGGATGCCGGTCAGGTCGCGGGGGCGCGGACGCCCTCGGCGAGTTCGGCGCTCAGGGCACGCAGGGCGGTCAGACCGGCGGCCGGGTCGGGGGCGTCGAGGACGCAGCGGACGAGCGCGCTGCCGACGATCACCCCGTCGGCGTACCCGGCGACGGTGGCCGCCTGCGCCCCCGTACCCACACCCAGGCCGACGCCGACCGGCAGGTCGGTCACCCCACGCACCCGGGACACCAGCACCGGGGCCGCCTCCGAGGTCTGCGACCGGGCCCCGGTGACCCCCATGATCGCGGTGGCGTAGACGAAGCCACGGCAGTGTTCGGTGGTCATCCGCAGCCGCGCGTCGGTGGACGACGGGGACACCAGGAACGTGCGGTCCAGCCCGTACGCCTCGGAGGCGGCCAGCCACTCGCCGGCCTCCTCCGGGATCAGGTCGGGGGTGATCAGCCCGGTGCCGCCGGCGTTGGCGAGATCGCGGCCGAACGCGTCGACGCCGTACCGCTCGACCGGGTTCCAGTAGGTCATGGTGACCACCGGCGCGCCGGTGGCCGCGACCGCCTCGACGACGCGCAGCGCGTCGGCGGTGCGGACGCCGCCGGCCAGGGCGATGTCGCTGGCCCGCTGGATCACCGGGCCGTCCATCACCGGGTCGGAGTACGGGATCTCCACCTCGATGACGTCGACCCCGGCCTCGACCATCGCGGTCATCGCGGCGATGCTGCCCTCGACGGTCGGGAACCCGGCCGGCATGCAGCCGACCAGCACCGCCCGCCCGTCCGCGCGGGCCTTGTCGAACGCCACCCCGATCCGGCTCATGCCGTCCCTCACTCCTTGTCGAGGATGCCGAAGTACTCGCCGGCGGTGTGCACGTCCTTGTCGCCCCGCCCGGAGAGGTTGACCACCACGACCGGTTCCCGACCCAGCTCGGCGGCGAGCCGCGGGGCGATCTGCCGGGTGCCGGCGAGCGCGTGCGAGCTCTCGATCGCCGGGATGACGCCCTCGGTGCGGCAGAGCAGCTCGAACGCGGCCATCGCGTCGGCGTCGGTCACCGGCAGGTAGGTGGCCCGGCCGGTGTCGTGCAGCCAGGCGTGCTCCGGCCCGACGCCCGGGTAGTCCAGGCCGGCGGAGATCGAGTGCGACTCCACCGTCTGCCCGTCTTCGTCCTGGAGCACGTACGTGCGGGTGCCGTGCAGCACACCGGCGGAACCGCCGGTGATGCTGGCGGCGTGCCGGCCGGTGTCCACCCCGTCGCCGCCGGCCTCGAAGCCGTACAACCGCACGTCGGCGTCGTCGACGAAGGCGTGGAAGATGCCCAGCGCGTTGGAGCCGCCGCCGACGCAGGCGGTGACGGCGTCCGGCAGCGCACCGGTGAGGTCGAGGCACTGCTGGCGGGCCTCGTCGCCGATGCCCCGGACGAAGTCGCGGACCATCGCCGGGAACGGGTGCGGGCCGGCGGCGGTGCCGATCAGGTAGTGGGTGTCGTCGACGTTGGCCACCCAGTCGCGCATCGCCTCGTTCATCGCGTCCTTGAGGGTGCGCGAGCCGGTGGTGACCGGCACGACGGTGGCGCCCAGCATCCGCATCCGGGCGACGTTGAGCGCCTGGCGCTCGGTGTCGACCTGGCCCATGTAGACGACGCAGTCCAGGTCGAACAGGGCGGCGGCGGTGGCGGTGGCGACGCCGTGCTGGCCGGCGCCGGTCTCGGCGATGACGCGCCTCTTGCCCATCCGCTTCGTCAGCAGCGCCTGCCCGAGCACGTTGCGCACCTTGTGCGCGCCGGTGTGGTTCAGGTCCTCCCGCTTGAGCAGCACCCGGGCACCGACCTGGGCGGAGAACCGCCGGGCCTCGTAGAGCAGCGACGGCGTTCCGGCGTAGTCGCGCAGCAGTGCGCCGAACTCCGCCCGGAACGCCTCGTCGGCCGTCGCGGTGCGCCACGCCCCGTCCAGCTCGTCCAGCGCGGCCACCAGGGCCTCGGGGACGAAACGACCACCGAAGCGGCCGAAGTGGCCGGCGGGGTCGGGGAACGCTGCGGCCGGGGCGGCCAGCGCGTCGGCGCTCATGGCGGGGTTCCTCTCGCTGCGTGACCCGGCGCGCGGCTAGCGCGCCGGGCGGGGCGTCGCCGGGTGGTTGCCGGCGTTGACCAGCTCGGCCACCGCCTCCCGGGGGCTCTTCTGGGTGACCAGACCCTCGCCGACCAGCACGGCGTCGGCGCCGGCCGAGGCGTACCGGATCAGGTCGTGCGGGCCGCGTACCCCGGATTCCGCGATCTTGACGACGCTGCTGGGCAGGCCGGGCGCGATCCGTTCGAACACCGAGCGGTCGACCTCCAGGGTACGCAGATTGCGCGCGTTGACGCCGATCACCTGCGCGCCGGCCTCCAGGGCCCGGTCGGCCTCCTCCTCGTCGTGCACCTCGACCAGGGCGGTCATCCCGAGGGACTCGATCCGCTCCAGCAGGCCCACCAGGGCGTTCTGCTCCAACGCGGCGACGATCAGCAGGACCAGGTCGGCGCCGTGCGCCCGGGCCTCGTGCACCTGGTAGCTGGACACCACGAAGTCCTTGCGCAACACCGGAATCTGCACGGCGGCCCGCACGGCGGCCAGGTCGTCCAGCGAGCCGCCGAACCAGCGCCCCTCGGTCAGCACGCTGATCACCCGCGCGCCACCGGCAGCGTAGTCACCCGCCAGGTCGGCCGGGTCGGCGATCTCGGCGAGCTGACCCTTCGAGGGCGAGGACCGCTTGACCTCGGCGATCACGCCCACGCCCGGCTTGCGCAGGGCCGCGTACGCGTCGAGCGGTGGCGGTGCCGCAGCCGCCAGTTCACGGATCCGCTCGAGCGGAACCTGCTCCTGCCGCCGGGCCACGTCCTCGCGGACGCCGACCAGGATCTCGTCGAGCACACTGACGGGCGCCGCCGGACCGGCTTCGTCCCCCTCCGCGTGCGCATGCTCAGCAGTCACCAACGGACTCCCCTCTCCGGGTGTCATGGGCCGATGCTAGGGGGCGCCACCTGGCGACAGGCGCCGGGGGTATGGCGCGCCTCACGAGATGGGCTGCGGCATAATGGCCGACTTCGGCGAACGGAGCGTGACACTGTGTCACGCCCTCCCCCGCTTCCGCGTCACGAAGCTCATCGATGCCCGCCCATGCCCCATTCCACCACGCGGCGCGGGTCGGGCGCAGCGCGCCGGGGCCGGGCGCGATGTGACCAAGCTCAAGGGTGACCTGGGACCTAGGTCCCTTCCCTGGTGGCGGGCACCGCCAGCAGAGTTGACCCGTGGGTCACCACCGCGAAACGTGAGCCGGCCACCATCGTCCCAGGGCAGACTCGATGACGTGTCCGCCCACCCGCCACCGACGACCTCCCAAGAGGTGATCATGAACCCCTCCGGGCCCCACCAGACCATCGGCCTGACGACCATCTCCCGGACCGTCGCGTCGCTCGCCGTCGGCGTGGTGCACACGCTGGAACGCGCCGTGGTGGGCGAGGCACGGGTGCGCACCGCCCAGGGCAACGCCTGGGAGGCGGTCTGCGCCGACCGGGCCCGCGCCGACCAGCGCGCCGAACTCGACCGCCTGGTGGCCGAGCTGTCGGCCGCCCGGGCCGCCGCCCGGGACCGCCAGCCGGTCAGCTGACCGTCGGGTCCTCGCCCCGGTCCAGGGCGTCCCACGCCTGGGTGGTGCCCCGGCCCTCGATCGGGCCGGCCGGCTGGGGCGCCGCCGGCCCGCCCGGCCGGGTCGTCACCTGGCCGGGCCGGGCCGGACGCTCGTAGCGGGCCCCCATCGCCGGCCACCGGCCGCCCCGCCACCCGGTCAGCAGGCCGCCGCCGGCGGTGAGGAGCCCGCCGACGAGGCACAACGCCGGCCACTGCCGGCTCACCTCGCCGTCGAACCCGGCGACCAGCCCCTGGACGCCGCCCGCCGCCACGGCGAGCCCGAGCAGCGCCAGCAGCCCGCCCAGCACCTGCCGCAGCCGGCCCCGGGTGGCCAGCACCGCGCCGCCGCCGGCCAGTGCGACCACCGCCAGCGCCGGCAACCACGGCACCAGCGCCGCACCGGTACTGGTGTCGCGCACCGGCGGCAGCGGGGCCGGGCGGGCGCTCAACTCGACCGCCCAGGTCCGGGTGGCCGCCCACAGGGCCAGGCCCGCGCCGGCCAGGCAGAGCAGCACCGCGTAGGTCAGCTCCCGCCGCCCCGCCGGCCCGCCCCGGGTCACCGCGCCGGCCGGTGCGGGAGCGGGGCTCACCGGGCCGCCCGCAGCGTCTCGGCGGCGGCGATCGCGGCGAGCACGGCGGCGGCCTTGCTGCGGGTCTCCTGGTCCTCCGCGGCCGGATCCGAGTCGGCCACGACGCCCGCCCCGGCCTGCACGTACGCCCGCCCGTCGCGGATCAGCGCGGTGCGGATCGCGATGGCCATGTCCAGGTCGCCGCCGAAGCCGAAGTAGCCCACGGTGCCGCCGTAGAGCCCCCGCCGGACCGGCTCCAGTTCCTCGATGATCTCCATGGCGCGCACCTTGGGGGCGCCGGACAGGGTGCCCGCCGGGAAGGTGGCGGCCAACGCGTCGAAGGCGGAGCGGTCCTCGCGCAGCGTGCCCACCACCGTCGAGACAATGTGCATGACGTGGCTGTACCGCTCGATCGTGGCGAACTCGGGCACCTCGACCGTGCCCGGCAGGCAGACCCGCCCCAGGTCGTTGCGGCCCAGGTCGACCAGCATCACGTGCTCGGCCCGCTCCTTCGGGTCGGTGAGCAGTTCGGCGGCGAGCCGGGCGTCCGCCTCCGGGGTGGCGCCCCGCGGCCGGGTCCCCGCGATGGGGTGCAGCAACGCCCGGCGGTGCCCCTCGGCGTCCGCCGTCACCTTCAGGTGTGCCTCCGGCGACGAGCCGACCACGTCGAAGCCGTCGAAGCGCAGCAGGTACATGTAGGGGCTGGGGTTGGTGGTGCGCAGCACCCGGTAGACGTCCAACGGGTCGGCGTCGGTCTCCCGCTCGAACCGCTGCGCCAGCACGATCTGGAAGCACTCGCCGGCCCGGATCGCCTCCTTGGCCGCCTCCACCGCCTTCGGGTAACCACCGTCGGGCGTACGGCTGCGTACCCGGTCCACCGCCGGCCTGGCCACCGTGGAGATCATCGGCGGGATCGGCCGGGACAGCGCGGTCGTCATCGCGTCCAGCCGGCCCACCGCGTGGTGGTACGCCGCCGCCACCCGGTCCGCGCGCTCCGGTTCGTCCGGCGCCGGCAGGACCGCGTTCGCGACGAGGATCGCCGAACCGTCGTAGTGGTCGAGCACCACCAGGTCGGTCGCGAGCATCATGCCCAGTTCGGGCAGCCCGAGGTCGTCCTCGGTCAGCGCCGGCAGTCGCTCGAACCGCCGGACCAGGTCGTAGCCGAGGTAGCCGACCATGCCGCCGGTCAGCGGGGGCAGGTCGCCGCCGGCCTCGGCGGCCGGCCCGGCGAGCGCGGCCACGGTGGCCCGCAGCACCCGCACCGGGTCCCCGGTGGTCGGCAGGCCGGCCGGCGGGGTGCCGGTCCAGACGGCCACCCCGTTCCGCTCGGTCAGCGTGGCACTGCTGCGCACCCCGATGAACGAGTAGCGGGACCAGGCCATCCCGGCCGAACCGACACCCTGCTCGGCGGACTCCAGCAGGAACGTGCCGGGGCCGCCGGCCAGCTTGCGGTAGACCCCGACCGGGGTCTCGGCGTCGGCGAGCAGCCGCCGGGTGACGGGCACGACCCGCCAGCGGGCCGCCAGGTCGGTGAAGGTGGCGAGGTCGGGGCTCACCGAGCCGTCCGTCATGACTCCTCCCGGGCGCCGGTCACCGGCAGGTCCTCGAAGAAGCAGGTGCGGTGCCCGGTGTGGCAGGCCGCGCCCAACTGGTCGACGCTGACCAGGATCGCGTCGCCGTCACAGTCCATCGCCACCGACCGGACGTACTGGTGGTGGCCGGAGGTGGCGCCCTTCACCCAGTACTCGCCCCGGCTGCGGGACCAGTAGGTGGCCCGGCCGGTGGTCAGGGTGCGGTGCAGCGCCTCGTCGTCCATCCAGGCGACCATCAGCACCTCGCCGGAGTCGTGCTGGCGCACCACCGCGGCGACCAGGCCGTCGGGGGTGCGGCGCAGCCGGGCGGCGATGGACGGGTCGAGCCGGGACGTCCGGCCCGGGGCGGGTTGCTGCGGGCTGGGGTGGGCGCCGCTCACCGGCGCGTCAGGTACGGGCACAGTGAGCCATTGTCCCGCACCCGCCGTGCGCCCCGGTGCCGCCTCCCGGCGGGGGCGGGGCGGCCGGCCGGCGGGCCGGCCGAGCTGGGCCACGTAACGCCGGAGCCGACCGTCCACCAGGGCCGCAGCCAGGTCCGCGCCGGCCACCTCGGCGATCTCGGCCGCGTACGGGCGCACCAGCGGCAGCGTGCCGCCGACGAGGCGGCTGGCGGCGGCGGCGAGCTGGCCCACGGAGCCGGGCCGCAGCCCGAGGCAGAGCAGCATGTCCTCCCGGTAGCCGGCCGGCGCCACGGGCAGGTCGAGCGCGGCGGACAGGGCGGAGCGGCGGGACACCACCCGCACGGACGGGTTCGCCAGCCGCAGCACCGAGGGGGTGAGGCGGGCCAGGTCGGCGGCGGCCAGCCGGATTCCGAGCTGGTCCCCGGCGTCCCGCGCCCCGGCGACCTTACCCAGCGTGGCAATCAACTCCTCCAGCCGCGGCTCGTCGGCCGGCTGGCAGAGCACGGGCAGGTCGATCCGGGGCCGCCAGTGCGGCTCCGCCCAGAGCAGCCGGGCGGGCGCGGTGACCGGCAGCCCGAACGCCCAGTCGGCGGGCTCACCCAGCCGGACGATCCAGGACCGGACGTCCCGCGACGCCACCGACAGGTGGGTCAACCGGCCCGAGTGCTCGGCGAGGTACGCCCGGCGGGCCGCGTACGGAGCGCCGCCGACCAGCACGTCCACGTCGACGTCGCTGTGGGCGGTGGCGGCCCGTCGGGCGTGGCTGCCGCGCAGCAGGATGCCGACCACGGGCCGGTCCGCACCCGCCCGCAGCCGGGCAGCCCACTCGTCGAGAAAGCCGCTGTCCGGTGACGGAGCGTGATCCACCGCGCCATCGTGCCGTACGTCCGATCAGGGTGCAATGCCCGTTGCCGGACTCTGTGTCCGGTCCGCAGGACCCCGATCGTGCTGGTGGCCGAGTCGCGCGGTCGACGGGTCGTTGCGCGACCGGGCATATGTCATCTAGCGTTGAGTTCAACGTCCGATGAGTTTTGGGGAGGTGGGCGATGGAGAACGCGATCGCCGTCCGGGACCTGGTCGTGGACCGGGGCGGGCGGCGGGTGCTGCACGGGCTCAGCACCACCGTGCCGGCCGGCGCGGTCACCGGGCTGCTCGGCCCGAGCGGCAGCGGCAAGACGACCCTGATGCGGGCCGTGGTCGGGGTGCAGCGGGTCGCCGCCGGCACGGTCACCGTGCTGGGCCGACCAGCCGGCACCGCCGAGCTGCGACACCGGGTCGGCTACCTGACCCAGGCGCCCAGCGTCTACGCCGACCTGACCGTGCGGGAGAACGCCCGCTACTTCGCCGCCCTGCACGGACGCGGCCGGGCCGAGGCCGACCGGGCCGTCGCCGACGTGGGGCTCGCCCCGGCCGCCGGCCAACTGGTGGGCACCCTGTCCGGCGGCCAGCGCAGCCGGGCCTCGCTGGCCTGTGCGTTGGTCGGCGAGCCGGAGCTGCTGGTGCTCGACGAACCCACCGTCGGGCAGGACCCGGTGCTGCGGGCCGACCTGTGGGCCCGGTTCCACGCGCTGGCCGCCGCCGGCACCACCCTGCTCGTCTCCAGCCACGTGATGGACGAGGCGGCACGCTGCGACCGGCTGCTACTGGTCCGCGCCGGGCGGATCGTCGCCGACGACACCCCCGACGCGGTACGCGCCGCCGCCGGGGTCGACGACCTGGACGAAGCGTTCCTGCGCCTGATCCGGGCCACCGAACGCGCCGCGTCGGACGCCGACGCCGAACGGGAGGTGTCGTCGTGAACCCACGGATCCTGACCGCCACGACCGGCCGCATCCTGCGCCAGCTGCGCCACGACCGGCGCACCGTCGCGCTGCTGGTGGTGGTGCCGGCGGTGCTGCTGGCCCTGGTCCACTTCATGTACGTCGACCAGCCGACGCCGCCGGGACAGCCGTCGACCTTCGACCGGGTGGCGCTGGTGATGCTCGGCGTCTTCCCCTTCGTGATCATGTTCCTGGTGACCAGCATCGCGATGCTCCGGGAACGCACCACCGGCACCCTGGAACGGCTGCTGACCACCCCGCTGGGCAGGCTCGACCTGCTCTTCGGCTACGGCATCGCGTTCGGGCTGGCCGCCGTCGGGCAGGCGGTGGTCGCCTCGGCCGTCGCGTACGGCCTCCTCGGCCTGCACACCGCCGGCGGCAGCGGCCTGGTCATCATGATCGCCGCGCTGAACGCCGTACTCGCCGTGGCCCTCGGGCTGTTCTGCTCCGCCTTCGCCCGCACGGAGTTCCAGGCCGTACAGTTCATGCCGGTCGTGGTCGTCCCGCAGCTGCTGCTGTGCGGGCTGTTCGTACCGCGCGACGAGATGGCCGGCTGGTTGCAGGCGGTCAGCGACGTACTGCCCCTGTCGTACGCCGTCGAGGCCCTTCAGGAGGTCGGCGCGCACGCCGACCCGACGGCCACGATGTGGCGCGACGTCGCGGTGGTCGGCGGGGCGGTGGTGCTGGCGCTGGTTCTCTCGGCGGCCACCCTGCGCCGCCGCAGCGGCTGACCCGTGTCTCCGGTCGGGCTGCCGGCGGCCCGACCGGAGACGCGCGACGACGAGCGAAGGGTGACGATGACACGGCGGACCGGACGTCGACCCGGCAACCCGGACACCCGGGAGGCGATCCTGACAGCCGCCCGGGCGGCATTCGCCGACCGGGGCTTCGACGCGACCACGATCCGGTCGGTGGCCGCCTCGGCGGGTGTCGACCCGGCGCTGGTGCACCACTACTTCGGCAGCAAGGACAAGCTGTTCCTCGCCGCCATGCAGGCCCCGCTGGACCCGGGCGAGCTGGTGCCGCGGATCCTGGCCGGCGACCCCGAGGGCGTCGGCGAACGCCTCGTCCGGGCGTTCCTCGGGGTGTGGGACTCACCCGCCGGTACCGCCGGGGTGGCGCTGCTGCGCACGGCGGTGACCACCGAGTGGGCCGCGCGGCTGCTCCGGGAGTTCCTGGTCACCCAGGTGCTGCGCCGCATCCAGGAGCACCTCCCCGGCGACCGGAGGCAGCTCCCACTGCGTGGTTCGCTGGCCGCCAGCCAGCTGCTCGGGCTGGTCATGATGCGCTACGTGATCCGGCTGGAGCCGGTCGCCTCCGCCACGCCGCAGGCTCTCGTCGCGGCCGTCGGGCCCACCGTGCAGCGCTACCTGACCGGCGACCTGGCCGGCGTCTTCGACGATCCGGCGGGCGCCGTGGCGCACCGCTAGCCGCCCCGGACCGGGGGCATCGACGGCCCGCACGGTGGGGCGGGTCAGCGGCCGGCGGGGCGGATCAACGCTGGTCGGCGGTCCCCCGGACGGCCGCCCGGGGGCAGAGCACCGGGTGCAGGGCACGGGCCAACCCCGCCCGGTCGGTCACCGGGTCGGTGAACGCGAGCCGGGCCCGGCGCCGCGCGCCCGGTCGACCGAAGGAGACCAGCAGGCCGTACCGGTCGACGCGCTCCACCCGGGGCGTCCACCGCGGATCGTCGGCGACCAGGCCGAGCTGCCGGCGCAGGTACCCGGTCAGCCGCTCGCTGTGCCGCTCGGCGAGTTCGGTCAGCAGTTCCGCCTCCACCGGGTGCAGCGGGTCGGGTTCGGCCCCGGCGTACTCGACGGGATCGATCCGGCGGACGGTGCCGGCGCGTTCCCAGCGGACCTCGACCACCTCGAATCGGTACAGCCGGAACCGGGTGCCCACGTCGAGCAGGTCGCCGGTGGGCTCCACGGCGGCGAAGTCGAGCGCTGCGCTGCGGGCCTCGTCACCGTCGAGTCGCCCCGCCCAGCCGGAGACCCAGGCACGGCCCAGTGACGGCGCACCGGCCGCCGGGGGCAGGTCGAGCACGTCCAGCACCACCGCGACCTCCCCGCCACCCCCGGTGGGGCGCAGCGCGCCGGCCAGGTCGCTGACCACCGGCACGAGCAGCAGCACCCGCCCGTCGGGGTCGGTGGCGTGCCGCACGTGGTAGGGGCCGGGCCGGTGCGCCAGGTGGGCGAGACCGGGAAGCCGGCCCGCGACGAGGGTGCGGACGATCTCGGCGGGGCTGGGCCGCATGGCACGACCTCCTTAAGGTTAGGCTTACCTAACTCGGAGGGTAGAGCACCGCGCCGGCCCCGTCTACCTGGTCTGCTCCAACCACGAGGCGTAGAGCAGCGCGTACACCGACTCCGGATCCCGGACCAGCTCGTCGTGCGGCCCGCGCTGCACGATCCGGCCCCGGTCCACCACGATCACCTCGTCGGCGGCCTGGGCCGTGGACAACCGGTGCGCGATCGCGAGCGTCGTCCGACCCCGGGTCACCGCGTCCAGGGTGCGTTGCAGCCGCACCTCGGTCGCCGGGTCCACCGCGCTCGTCGCCTCGTCCAGCACCAGCAGATCCGGGTCGGCCACGTACGCCCGGGCCAGCGCGACCAGCTGCCGCTCCCCCACGCTCAGCGCCTCACCCCGCTCCCCGACCGGGGTGAGCAGGCCCGACGGCAGACCGTCCAGCCAGTCGGCCAGCCCCAGCTCGGTGAACGCGGTGGTGAGCTGCGCGTCGGTCAGCTCCGGACGAGCGAAGCGGACATTCTCCGCCACCGTCGCGTCGAACAGGAAGCCGTCCTGCGGCACCATCACCACCCGGGCCCGCAGCGAGTCGAACCGCACCTGCGTCAGCGGCACCCCGGACAGCAGCACCTCCCCCTCGGTCGGATCCATCAGCCGGGTGAGCAGCTTCGCGAACGTGGTCTTGCCGCTGCCCGTCTCGCCGACCACCGCCACCCGGCTCTTCGCCGCGATGTCCAGCGTGACGTCGTGCAGCACCGGCGGGCCGCCCGGATAGGCGAAGCCGACCCCCGCGAACCGGACGTCCAGCGGCCCCGACGGCAACGCCCGGCCCCGCTCGCCCGGGTCGGCGACGTCCGGGGCCATGTCCAGCACGTCCAGCACCCGTCGCCAGCCCGCGATGGCGTTCTGCGCCTCGTTGAGCACCTCGGTGGCGATCTGCACCGGCTGGATGAACAGGGTCACCAGGAACAGGAACGCGGTCACCTCACCGATGGTCAGCGTCTGGTCGGCCCCGAGGACCACCCCCAGCGCCACCACCCCGGCCAACGCCAGCCCCGCCGCCAGCTCGCCCACCGAACTGCCCAGGATGCTGATCCGGATCGCCTTCTGCTGGGCCTGACGCTGGCCGTCGATCGCCTCGTCCAACCGGCGGGCCGTCCGCCCCGCGATCCCGTACGCGCGGATCACCGGCGCACCGACCACGCTCTCCCCGATCGCGCCCAGCAGCGCGCCGGTGCGCTGGCGCACCACCCCGTAGGCGGCCCCCAGCCGCTGCTGCAACGACCGGATGATGAACACCGCGGGCAGGAACGCGGCGAACACCACCAGCGTCAACTGCCAGGAGTACACGACCATCACCGCCGTGGTGACCGCGAGCTGCCCCAGGTTGACCAGCAGGATCACGCCGCCCCACTGGAGGAACTGGGTGATCTGGTCGACGTCGCTGGTCACCCGGGACACCAGGGACCCGCGCCGCTCCGACTGCTGGTGCAGCATCGACAGGTCGTGCACATGGCGGAACGCCCGCACCCGGACGCCCGCCAGGGCCGTCTCGCTGACGGTGAACAGTCGGCGCATCATCAGGTAGCCGCAGGTGGTGGTCACCACCAGCACGGAAGCGGTCACGGCGACCACGCCGTAGAGCGCGCCGAGATCCAGGCCGCCGCTGATGCCGTTGTCGATGCCCTGCTGCACCGCCACAGGCACGGCCACCCGGCCGACCATGTAGACCAGTGCCAGCCCCAGGGTGCCGACCAGACCGACGCGCAGCTCCGGGGAGAGCGACAGCCCTCGGCGCAGGGTGTGCCAGGTCGACTCGGCCGCCGCCACGGGCTTCTCGGCCACCACGGGCTTCCCGGTCACCGTCGCGCTCATCGGGCCCGCCTTCCGTCCGCCGCCGCGCCGCACCGCGTCGCACTCACCGGTCCACCTCCAGGCCGGAGGACACCTGCGTGACCTCGTCGAAACCGCGGTGCGGGTCGTCGTCCACCTCGGCCTGCTCGTAGGCGGTGACCAGGTCGATGTAGCCGGGCACCGTGGCGAGCAGCTCGGTGTGGGTGCCCCGGGCCAGCACCCGCCCCTGCTCCACATAGATCACCTCGTCGGCGAGGGCGATGGTGGCCCGCCGGTACGCCACCACCAGGATCGACGCGGCCGGTCCGCCGCCCGCCGAGGCGCGCAGCCCCGCCAGGATCGCCGCCTCCACCCGGGGGTCGACGGCGCTGGTCGCGTCGTCGAGCACCAGCAGCCGGGGGCTGCCGGCGAGGGCGCGGGCCAGGGTGAGCCGCTGTCGCTGCCCGCCGGACAGCGACGTGCCACGCTCGCCGACCATGGTGTCCAGCCCGTCGGGCAGGGCCGCGACGAACCCGTCGGCCTCGGCCAGCCGCAACGCCGCCCAGACGGTCTCGTCGTCGATGCCCGGCCGGTCCAGGGCGATGTTCGCCCGCACGGTGTCGTCGAAGACGAACGGCACCTGGGCGACCAGGGCGGCGGTGCGGGCCAGCGAGTCGGCCGTCAGCTCCCGCACGTCCACCCCGTCGATGGCGACCGTGCCGGCCAGCGGGTCGACCAGCCGCACGGCCAACGAGGCGACGGTCGACTTGCCGGCGCCGGTCGGCCCGACCAGGGCCACGGTGCGACCCGCCGGGACGGTGAAGGAGACCTCGCCGAGCACCTGCGCACCGGGCAGGTGCGCCTCGGCCGGCTCGTAGCCGAAGCCGACGCCGGTGAAGGTCAGGGTGGCCGGGCGGGGGTCGGCCGGATCCAGGACGGTGTCGCCGTACGGCATCTCGCCGGTGGCGTCGAGCACCCGGCTGACCCGGTCCCAGCCGGCGACGCTGCGCGGCAGCTCGGCCAGCACCCAGCCGATGGCCCGCACCGGGAACGCCAGCACCGTGAACAGGAACGCCACGCTGACCAGCTCGGTGACCGTGATGGCGCCCCCGCGCAGCCGGATCGCGCCGACCACCAGCACGGCGAGGGTGCCGAGGCTGGGCAGGGTCTCCAGCATCGGGTCGAACACGCCCCGCAGCCTGCCCACGGAGATCAGCGCGTCGCGCAGCTCACCGGCGCGGGCCGCGAACCGGTCGGCCTCCTGCGCCTCGCGACCCATCGTCTTGACCACGAGCGCCCCGTCGAAGCTCTCGTGGGCGATGCCGCTGACCTCGGCGCGCAGCCGCTGGGCGCGGGCCTGGCGGGGGGCCATCCGTCGGGAGTAGACGACGTTGAGCGCGAACAGCGCCGGGAAGACGGCCAGGCCGACGAGGGCCAGCGCCCAGTCGGTGACGAACAGCGAGACCACGGCGCCGATCAGCATCACCAGCGTGCCCACGGCGAAGGGCAGCGGGGCGATCGGGTACCAGGCGGCCTCCACGTCGGAGTTGGCGTTGGACAGCAGGGTGCCGGTGGCGTTGCGGTGGTGCCAGGACAGCGGCAGGTCGAGGTAGCGACGGGTGACCCGCCGGCGGTAGGCGGCCTGGAGGCGGAACTGCATGTAGCCGGCGCCCAGCCGGCGGCCGAAGATGCCGACCACCCGCAGCACGCTGATCCCGATCAGGGCCGCCGCGGCGAGGGCCAGCACCCCGACCCCGACCGAGCCGCGCTCCACCGCCGGGACGACCACCTCGCCGACCACCGCGCCGACCACGAAGGCGCTGCCGATCACCATCAGGCCGAACAGCACGCTCCCACTGACCGCGACCGCGAAGATCCGCGGTTGTTCCCGGATCGCCCGCCCGAGAACGCCCAGGCCACGGCCGAGCACATCCCGATTTGTCCTGCTCGCCAACGCTCTCCCCCGCCGTAAGCCGCCATTATCTCCCTCATCCTTACGGGTCGGGAACCCCCGTGCCGACCCGGGGGCGATATGTCTGCCGTCACCATCGTCCCGTCACCCGGACCACCACAGCGCCGCCCACCCGCGCCACCTACCGCGCCGACGCCGCACCGCCCGGCCGCCCGGGCCACCCGCCCGACCCACGGGCGCCACGGCCGACCCTGGCAGTCCCCGACGCGCCGAACGAGCCGCGCGGCCCTACGATCACTGGCATGTCGCGGTACGCCCGTTCGGAGCGCGAGGCGCTCACCGACCTGATGTCAACCCTGGGACCTGACGCACCGACGGTCAACGAGGGCTGGACGGTCCGTGACCTCGCCGCCCACCTGGTGGTGCGGGAACGCCGGCCGGACGCGGCCGGCGGCATCGTGATCAAGCCCCTGGCGGGCTACACCGAGCGGGTCCGGCTCTCGGTCGCCGCGCGCCCCTGGGCGGATCTGCTCGACCAGGTGCGACGGCCGCCGCTGTGGAGCCCGACGAGCAACCCGTTGACCGACGAGCTGGTCAACACCATGGAGTTCTTCATCCACCACGAGGACGTGCGGCGCGCCCAGCCGGAGTGGCAGCCGCGCGACCTGCCGCCCGGCCTGCAGGCCGCGCTGTGGCGACGCACCTCCGCGATGGCCCGGCTGGCGCTGCGTCGCTTCCCCGCCGCCCTGCGCGTGCAGGCGCCGGGGCACGGCGAGCGGTCGGTGGGCCGGGGTGGCGAGCCGCTGCGCCTGGTGGGGCCACCGGGCGAGCTGACGCTGTTCCTGTCGGGCCGGCAGCGGGTCTCCCGGGTCCAGATCGACGGGTCGGCGCCCCTGACGGAGCGGCTGCGGAGCACCCACCTGGGCTTCTGACACAGGGTACGGAGACCGTCACCGTACTGCCCGAATTGTTACTCACCGATCGACCCGTCCCGATCGGCTGCTCCCGTTACGCTGTCCCGCACCGCCCGCCCCGGGCGGCGCGACAGGGAGCACCATGCGGACCTTTGCGGTCTCGACACTGCGGGAACCCCCCTTCCCGGCTGGCCGGCACGACGGCACGGAACAGGTGGCCCGGGACAGCGTCAACTGGGCCCGCGAGCACGACCTGATCCCGTCCGGCCGGCGGCTGGACCGGCTGCGGCGGGCCGACGCGGCGGGGCTGGCCGGCCGGGCGGGGCCCGACGCGCCGCTCGACCGGCTGCGCCTGCTGGCCGACCTGATCACCTGGCTGTTCGTGATGGACGACGCCTGCGACGAGGACGGTCTCGGCGCCACGCCGACCCGCCTGAACCCCACGGTCTGCGGGCTGCTCGACGTGCTGGACCGACACGGCGCCCCCGGCCCGCCGCCCCCGGGTGCCGCCGAACTGGGCGTCGCGCTCGACGACCTGTGCCGGCGGGTCCGCGCCCGGGGTCGCCCGGCGACGCTGCTGCGCTTCGTCGCGGAGATGCGGGAGTACCTGCTCGCCCTGCTCTGGGAGGCGGGCAACCGGGAGCATCGCCGGGTGCCGCCGCCGGACGAGTACGCGCAGATGCGCCGCCACACCGGAGGGGTGCGCCCCTGCCTGACCCTGACCGACCTGGCGTTGGGCGTGCCGCCGTCGGCCGATTGGCGGGCCGCCCCCGACTGGGTCGTGCTGGACCTGCTCGCCACCGACCTGGTGTGCTGGTGCAACGACGTCGTGTCCTACGGCAAGGAGCAACACGTCGCACCCGACCCGCACAACCTGGTCACGGTGCTCGCCGCCGGAGACGGCGACGGTGAGGCGGCGGCGCTGCGGGCCGCCGCGGGCCGGTTCAACCGAGGGTTGGACGCCTTCGTACGGGTGGAACGGGTGCTGCGGGCCGACCCGGCCCCCGGCGTCGACCGGGCGTTGGCGGTCCGGTGCAACTGGGTCCGGGCGACCTACGACTGGTCCCTGGCGGTGGCCAGGTACGCCTGAACTGCCCGTTCGTCCCGCGAACCGGGCCATCGGATGATCGTCGGGGCTAGCCGATGCGCGGGTGCACGCAATACCCTTCGGTAACGAACACCGACGTGACGACTGTCACGCCTCCACCCTCGAAGGCGGCTACAGCGATGGCTCTCGATGTACCGTACCGCTCCATTCCTGACATGTTCCTCAAGCGCGTGGCGGCGACTCCCGACCGCCACGCTTTCGCCCACCCGGCCGCCGACGACTCCGGACCGGTCTGGCTGACCTGGGGGCAGGTCGCCAAGCGCGCCAAGGCCGTCGCCGCCGGGCTGCACGGCCTCGGCGTCGAACAGGAGGACCGGGTCGCGATCCTGGCGAACACCCGGCTCGACTGGGTGCTCGCCGACCTCGGGATCATGTGCGCCGGCGGCGCCACCACCACGGTCTACCCGACCACCGAGCCGGAGGACGCGAGCTACATCATCGCGGATTCCGGCTCGCGGGTGCTGTTCGCCGAGAACCCCGCCCAGGCCGCGAAGATCGCCGGGGCGACGCTGCCGGCGCTGACCCACGTCGTGCTCTTCGACGGCGCGGCCGACCCGTCCGCGGCCGTGCCCCAGCTCACCCTCGCCGAACTGGAGGAGCAGGGCAACCGGCGGCTGGCCGAGCAGCCGAACCTGATCGAGGAACTCGTCGCCGGCATCGGCCCGGAGAACCTGGCCACCCTGATCTACACCTCGGGCACCACCGGCCGCCCCAAGGGCGTCGAGCTGCTGCACGGCGGCTGGTGCTGGGAGGGCGTGGCGCAGGCGGAGAGCGGGCTGCTGCGCGACGACGACGTGCAGTACCTGTGGCTCCCCCTGTCCCACTCGTTCGGCAAGACCCTGCTCTGCGGTGTGATCCACACCGGGCTGCCGACGTACGTCGACGGGCGGGTCGACAAGCTGGTCGAGCTGCTCGCCGTGGTCAAGCCGACGCTGCTGTGCGGCGCACCCCGGATCTTCGAGAAGGTCTACAACAAGGCGGTGACCACCGCGCGGAGCGCGGGCGGCGCGAAGGCGAAGATCTTCGCCTGGGGTGTCGAGGTCGGCCGGAAGAAGGTCGGCCTGGAGCAGGCCGGCAAGCCGCTGCCCGCCGGGTTGAAGCTGAAGTACGCCCTGGCCGAGAAGCTGGTGTTCAGCAAGCTCCAGGCCCGTCTCGGCGGCCGGATCAGGGTGCTGGTGTCGGGGGCCGCCCCGCTCAGCCCCGAGATCGCCGAGTTCTTCGCCGCGGCCAACCTGCCGATCCTCGAGGGCTACGGCCTGACCGAGAACTGCGCCGGAGCCTTCGTCGGCCGACCGGGTGCCCTGCGCATCGGCACCGTCGGCACGGCGATGGGCGACCTCCAGTGCCGCATCGACAGCGACGGCGAGATCCTGCTCAAGGGCCGGCCGGTCATGCGCGGCTACCACAACCTGCCCGAGGAGACCGCCGCCGCGTTCACCGAGGACGGCTTCTTCCGCACCGGCGACATCGGCGAGCTCGACGCCGACGGCTACCTGAAGATCACCGACCGCAAGAAGGACCTGGTCAAGACCTCCGGTGGCAAGTACATCGCGCCCTCGCACATCGAGGGCCTGTTCAAGGCCACCTGCCCGTACACCTCCCAGGCGGTGGTCATCGGTCAGGCCCGCAACTTCTGCACCATGCTGGTGACCCTCGACCCGGACGCGATCGTCGGCTGGGCCGCGGGCACCCCGCTGGAGGGCCGCCCGTACGCGGAGATCGTCGCCTCGCCCGAGGCGCAGGCCATGGTCGAGGAGTACGTCGCGCAGCTCAACAGCAAGCTCAACCGCTGGGAGACCATCAAGAAGGTCACCATCCTGCCGCGCGACCTGACCATCGAGGACGGCGAGATCACCCCCTCGCTGAAGATCAAGCGCCGGGGTGTGGAGGGCAACTTCGCCGCCGAGATCGACAAGATGTACGCCGGGACGGTCGCCGAGATCTGACCGGTCCGTCGCGGCGGCCCCGTACCCGGTCGGGTGCGGGGCCGCCGCGCTGCCAGCCCCCTCCGCCCGCCGCGCTGCCAGCGCTGTCCGCCCGCCGCGCTGCCAGCGCTGTCCGCCCGCGGCACTGTCCGCCCGCGGCACTGTCCGACCGCGGCACTGTCCGACCGCGGCACTGTCGTCGAGCGGCCCCGACCGGCGCTACCTGCGACGGCCGCCCCGCCCCGGGTCAGGCGATGACGGCGGGCTCCCGCCACGGGGGCAGCCCCGCCCGGTCCAGGTCGTAGCGCACGGCGGCGATCCGCGCGACCGCCTCGACCAGGTCGGTGGCGGGCAACGTGAACGGCAGGCGCAGGAAGCGCTCCAGCGTCCCGTCCAGGCCGAAGCGGGGGCCGGGTGCCAGCCGTACGCCGGCCTCCTCCGCGGCGCGGGCGAGCGCGCTGGAGATGGGTCCGTCGAGTTCCGCCCAGAGGGTCACCCCGCCGCGCGGCACGGTGACCCGCCAGTCGGGCAGCCGCTCCGCCAGCGCGTCGAGCAGCGTGTCGCGTTGGGCGGCGAGCTGCCGGCGGCGGGCGGCCACGATGGTCGGCGCGGCGGCGAGCAGGTGGACGGCGACGAGCTGGTCGAGCACGGGGCTGGCCATGTCCACCCCGACCCGGGCGGCGGCCAGGCGCTGCACCTGGGGTGCGGAGGCGCGGACCCAGCCGATGCGCAGGCCACCCCAGAACGGCTTGCTCATGCCGCCGATGCTGACCACCCGCGAGTGCCGGTCGAAGCTGGCGGTGGGGGGTGGCACGGGGGTGCCGTCCAGCGGCAGGTCCACGAACGACTCGTCGACGACCAGGTCGATGCCGGTGGCGTGCGCGGTGGCCACCAGCCGTTCGCGCAGCTCCGCCGGCATCAGGTGCCCGGTCGGGTTCTGGAAGTCGGGGATCAGGTAGGCCAGCTTCGGCCGGGTCTGACGCAGGCTGCCCAGCAGCAGGTCGGCGTCCCAGCCGGGTTCCCGCCCGGCCAGGCCGTGGGTGCTGATCCGGGCGCGGCGGGCGCCGAGGGCGGCGAGGGCGTTGGGGTAGCTGGGGGACTCCACCAGGACGTTGCCGCCGGGCACGAGCGTGAGGCGCAGCACCAGGTCCAGGGCGTGCTGCGTGCCGTTGGTGACCATGATCTGGTCGGGCGACGTGGGCAGGCCCCGTGCGGTGTAGCCGTGGGCGACCGCCTCGCGCAGCTCGACGATCCCGGTGGGGTGGTAGCCGGCCCCGCCCAGATACCGGGGCAGGTCCTCGGTGGCGGCGCGGGCGGCGGACAGCAGCTCCGGCGGGGCGGCCAGGGCGGCCACCCCGAGGTCGATCATGTCGCGGTCGTCGTGCGGGGTCCACAGGCCGGTGCTGGCGACGCGGTGGGTGCCGGGCAGCATGGTCCAGCTGCCCGCGCCGCGCCGGCTGGCCAGGTGGCCGCTGTCGCGCAGTTCCCGGTACGCGGCGGTGACCGTGGTCCGGCTGATCCGCAGCGCCTCGGCCAGTTCCCGCTCGGCCGGCAGGCGTACGCCGAGCGGCAGCCGACCATCGGCGAGCAGGCCGCGCACGGCGCCGGCGAGCGCGGCGTAGTCGGGGTTGCGCCGGCGGCCCGGGAGGGCGTGCCACTGCCCGAGCAGACGGGCCAGTTGACTGCCCCGCACCTGACTCGTCATGGCCACTCCCCACTCGCCATGGCCACTTCCCGCCTATTGGCCTCTTCGATCCCACAAATTGGCCTCTAGAGTGGCACGCATGGCAGAAATTGGCAACGTCCGACACCGTCCGGCGCGACGACTGACCCAGCTCTTCGCCGGACTGGTGCTCTACGGGGCCAGCATGGCGATGATGATCCGCTCCGGGCTCGGCCTGAACCCGTGGGACGTCTTCCACCAGGGGTTGTCCCGGCTGACCGGGCTGTCGTTCGGCACCGTGACCATCGCCGTCGGCGTGGTGGTGCTCCTGGCGTGGATCCCCCTGCGCCAGCGGCCGGGGATCGGCACGGTGAGCAACGTGCTGGTGATCGGCCTGGTGGTGGACGCGAGCCTGGCCCTGCTGCCGTCCGGCGGTCCGCTGCCGGCGCGGATCGCTCTGCTCGTGGTCGGCATCGTGGGCAACGGCGCGGCCACCGGCCTCTACCTCGGCGCGCGGCTCGGGCCCGGCCCCCGCGACGGGCTGATGACCGGCTTCGTCGCCCGGCGCCCCGGCCGGTCGATCCGGGTGGTCCGCACCGCCATCGAGGTCGGCGTGCTGGCCGCGGGATGGCTGCTCGGCGGCACGGTGGGTCTCGGCACGGTCGCCTACGCCCTGGCCATCGGCCCGCTCGCCCAACTGTTCGTGCCGATGTTCGACGTGGCCGGACCACCCCGACCGCTGGCTGGCGGCGCGGCGGGGGTGGGCGGGGCAGCCAGGCCGACGGCCGGTGCCGGGCCGACCCCGACCGCCGTGCCGGACGAACCCGTCGACGCGCCCCGAACCGCCCCGTCGTCGTCCCGACCATGACCGTCGTCGTCCCGACCGTGACCGTCGTCGTCCCGACCGTGACCGTCGTCGTCCGCCCGTTACCGCCCGGCCGCAACCCTCGGCGGCGGAGAGATCACCCACGGTCGTGATGCGCCGCCGGGTGTTCCCAACCGGGCGGGCGCCCGGCAGAATCTGCGCATGGGGGAGAACGGGTGGCGTCGTACCGACGCCTGGATCTTCGTCTCGTTGGTGATCGCCAGCGGCGCCGGCCGGCACCGGCGCGCGGCGTCGAGCCGTCGGCCCGAGGGAGTACGACTGGCCGACGTGCTGTCCACAGCCGACCATCTCAACCAGACGATCCCCGAACGGCACGAGGTGGAGGAGGCGGTCCGCCGCCTCGTCGGCGCGGGCCTGGTCGACGTGTCCGACGGCTGGTTCCGGATCACGGCCGAGGGGGAGCAGTTCTGGCGCAGCCGACCCAACGCCGGTTTGGCCACCACAGTGGACACCGTGCAGGGGGCGCTCAGCCGGCGACACACGCCGGGCAGCGCCGACTGGAACCTCGACGAGGCCGACCACGCCGCGGCCGTCCAGGAGTACGTGGTGCGGTCGATCCCGATGCCGCGCCGCTCGCCGGAGGGCCACTCCGGGCGGGGCTGAGCCGCGCTAGCGGACGGGGTGCCCCGCGCCGCGCAACGCGGCCTTGACCTCGCCGACGGTCAGCTCGCCGAAGTGGAAGACACTCGCGGCGAGCACGGCGTCCGCGCCCGCGCCGATCGCGGGCGGGAAGTGTGCCACCTCACCGGCCCCGCCGCTGGCCACCACCGGCACGTCGACCACCGCGCGCACCGCGGCGATCAGCGCCAGGTCGAACCCGGCCTTGGTGCCGTCGGCGTCCATCGAGTTGAGCAGGA
Organism: Micromonospora nigra; assembly: GCF_900091585.1. NCBI lineage: Bacteria > Bacillati > Actinomycetota > Actinomycetes > Micromonosporales > Micromonosporaceae > Micromonospora > Micromonospora nigra. Next base: position 1,104,080 of record NZ_FMHT01000003.1, read on the forward strand.
TCTCACCCGCGCCGAGTTCCGCGCCGCGCCGCGCCCAGCCGACCGCGTCGATGCCGGTGCCGCGCCGCCCGCCGTGGGTGGTGACCTCGAAGCCGCTGGGCGTCGTGCCGGCGGGCGCCCGTCGCACGTCGAGGGAGAGCACGAGCACCTGCCGGCCGAACCGGTCGGCGATCTCGGCGATCAACTCGGGACGGGCGATGGCGGCGGTGTTCACCCCCACCTTGTCGGCACCGGCGCGCAGCAGGGTGTCGACATCGGCGACCTGCCGGACACCGCCGCCGACGGTCAGCGGAATGAACACCGACTCGGCGGTACGCCGGACCACGTCGAGCATGGTGCCCCGGTCGCTGGAGGAGGCCGTCACGTCCAGGAAGGTCAGCTCGTCGGCCCCGGCGCGGTCGTAGGCGGCGGCCAGCTCCACCGGGTCGCCCGCGTCGCGCAGGTCGAGGAAGTTGACGCCCTTGACCACCCGCCCGGCGTCCACGTCGAGACAGGGGATCACCCGTACCGCCACGGTCATGCCGTGAGCCTATCCAATGCGCGTACGGCGGTGGCCGACCCGACCGGGCCGGCCACCGCCGATGAGCCGTGGGTCACACCCGGACGAGCATCTTGCCCAGGTTCTCGCCGCGCAGCAGGCCGAGGAAGGCCGACGGGGCGTTCTCGATGCCGTCGACGACCGTCTCGTCGTAGGACAGCGTGCCGTCGCGCAGCCAGCCGGAGACCTCCTGCTCGAACTGCTCCCGCAGGTGCCCGAAATCGCTGACGAGGAAGCCGCGCAGGGTGAGCCGCTTGCCGATGAGCATCGCCAGGTTGTGCGGGGCGGCGGCCGGCTCGGTGTCGTTGTACTGCGCGATCATGCCGCAGATGGCGGCCCGGCCGTGCAGCCGCAGCGACGAGATCGCCGCCTCCAGGTGCTCGCCGCCGACGTTGTCGAAGTACACGTCCACGCCGTCGGGGGCGGCCTCCTTCAGCAGGTCGCGAACCGGGCCGTCGTGGTAGTCGAACGCGGCGTCGAAGCCGAGAGCCCGCAGCCGCTGCACCTTGGCCGCGGACCCGGCGCTGCCGACCACCCGGCCCGCGCCCCTGAGCCGGGCGATCTGGCCGACCATGCTGCCCACCGCGCCGGCCGCGCCCGAGACGAACACGGTCTCCCCCGGCTTCATCGCGGCCACGTCGAGCAGCCCCGCGTACGCGGTCAGCCCGGTCATGCCGAGCACGCCGAGGTACGCGGCCACCGGGGCGAGGCTCGGGTCGACGACCCGGGCGGCACGCGCGTCGAGCAGCGCGTACTCCCGCCAGCCGAGCCCGTGCAGCACGGTGTCGCCGGGCCGGACGCCCTCGGCCTCGCCGGCCACCACCTCGCCGACCGCGCCCCCGTCGAGCGGGGCGTCGAGGGCGAACGGCGGCACGTAGGACTTGACGTCGTTCATCCGTCCGCGCATGTACGGGTCGACCGAGATGTACTGGTTACGGACCACGATCTGCCCCGGACCGGGGCTGGGGACCTCCGTCTCGACGAGGCGGAAGTTGTCCTCGGTGGGCCAGCCCTGCGGGCGGGAGGCCAGGTGGATCTCACGGTTGCTGCTCACGGGCGTCCTTTCGGCTGCGGTAGACGGGCCTGCAGGCGGGGCTCACGCCGCCAGGGTCTCGCGGACGCGGAGCGCGACCTCGACGTTGCCCCGGGTGGCGTTGGAGTAGGGGCAGACCTGGTGGGCCCGCTCGACCAGCTGCTCGGCGGCCTCCCGCGGGACGGCGGGCAGGTCGACGACGAGGGCCACGGCCAGCCCGAAACCACCGTCGTCGTCGGGGCCGATGCCGACCTCCGCCTCGACGACCGATCCCGTGACGTCGGCCCTGGCCGTGCGGGCCACCAGGCGCAGGGCCGAGTGGAAGCAGGCCGCGTAGCCGGCGGCGAACAGCTGCTCCGGGTTGGCGGCGTTGCCGGCGCCGCCCATCTCCTTCGGCACCGCGAGGTCGAGTGCGACGGTGTCGTCCGAGGTGCGGACGTGGCCGTCGCGGCCGTCGCCGGTGGCCGTGGCGTGGGCGGTGTAGAGCACCTGCATGGTCACTGCTCCTTCTGCTGTCGGTGGATCCGGTCGGTGACCCGGGTGAGGGTGTCGCGCAGCTCGACGAGATCCGCGGCGGACAGCCCGGTCGCCCGGGCCACCCGCAGCGGCACGTCCGCCATCCGCTCGCGCAGCGCCCACCCCTGCGGGGTCAGGCCCACCGCCACCCGCCGCTCGTCGGTCGCGGAGCGCCGCCGGACGACCAGGCCCGCCCCCTCCAGCCGCTTCAGCAGCGGGGAGAGGGTTCCGGAGTCCAGGCGCAGCCGCGCGCCGAGTTCGGAGACCGTGGGCCCGTCGTCGTGCCCGTCGCGGCCGGGACCGGTGTCGTGCTCCCAGAGCACCAGCAGCACCAGGTACTGCGGGTAGGTGAGCCCGAACCCGTCGAGGATCGGCCGGTAGACGTCGGTCAGCGCCCGGGAGGCGGCGTAGAGCGCGAAGCACACCTGCCGTCGCAGCTCCAGATCGTCGGTCACCGAGGAAAGGTAGCGTGCAATCAAGTTGCGCACAACTCGATTGTGCGGACGGACACCGCAGCGGCCGGGCACATCCGCACCCGGCCGCTGGCGACGTGTTGCGACCGTCAGGCCCGAGCGAGCACCGCCAGGGCCTCCGCAACGGTGAACGCGCCCGCGTACAGCGCCTTACCGGCGATCACGCCCTCCACACCCACCGGCTCCAGAGTGGCCAGGGCCCGCAGGTCGTCCAGGGTCGAGACACCGCCGGACGCGATCACCGGGGCCGTGGTGCGCGCACACACCTCGCGCAGCAGATCCAGGTTCGGACCCTTCATCGTGCCGTCCTTGGTGATGTCGGTCACCACATACCGCGACGCGCCCGCCTTGTCCAGCCGCGCCAACACCTCGTACAGGTCACCGCCGTCGCGGGTCCAGCCCCGCGCGGCGAGGGTCGACCCGCGCACGTCCAGCCCGATCGCGACCCGGTCGCCGTACTCGCCGCAGACCCGGTCGCACCAGTCGGGGTCCTCCAGCGCCGCCGTGCCGATGTTCACCCGGGCCGCGCCGGTGGCCAGCGCGGCGCGCAGCGAGGCGTCGTCGCGGATGCCGCCCGACAGCTCCACCCGCACGTCGAGGCGGCGCACCAGGTCGGCGAGCAGCGCCGCGTTCGACCCCCGGCCGAAGGCGGCGTCCAGGTCCACCAGGTGGATCCACTCCGCCCCGTCGCGCTGCCAGGCCAGCGCGGCCTCCAGGGGATCGCCGTACCCGGTCTCGCTACCGGCAGCGCCCTGCACGAGCCGGACGGCCTGGCCGTCGACGACGTCCACGGCGGGCAACAGGGTGAGGCTCACGGTCTGTCTCTCCTCGGGTCAGGTACGACGGTCCAGGGCGATCACCACGATCGCCGGTAGTACGAGCAGCAGCAACGCGATCAGTCCGATGCGCAGCGCCACGTCCGGCACGAACACCCAGATCAGGGCGATCGCGGCCAGGGTGAGCAGCACGATGGCGGCCCGTTCACCCCGGCTGTGGCGGGGCAGTCGACCGGTGCGGCCCCGCCGCCAGGTCGGGGTCAGCCGGCGCACCAGCGCCCGCCGCCGCGCCCGGCGGGTCCGCCGCCGCTCCCGGGTCGCCCGCGCCCGGGCCGCCTCGGCCTCCCGCACCGCCCGCCGACGGGCCCGTTCCTTGCTCACGCGGACGCCCCCACCCGGCGGGCGAGGGAGCCCTCACCGGCCGGGCGTGCCCCCGCCCGAGGCCCGGCCACCGGCTCAGCCACCGGTGGGCAGCGTGGCCAGCCAGTTGCGCAGCAACACGGCACCGGTGTCGGCGGACTTCTCCGGGTGGAACTGGGCCGCCGACAGCGACCCGCGCTCCACCCCGGCCACGAACGCGGCCTCGTGATGGGCGGTGGTCACCGTGGCCCCCGCAGCGGTCAGGGCCGCGACGTCCGACACCGCGTACGAGTGGACGAAGTAGAACCGGCTGTCCGCCGGCAGGCCGGCGAACAGCACCGACCCCACGGGCACCTGCACCGTGTTCCAGCCCATGTGCGGCAGCCGGGTGGCGGGCAGCCGCGTCACGGCCCCGGGCAGCAACCCGAGCCCCTTGGTGACCACGCCGTGCTCGTCGCCGTGCTCGAACAGCACCTGCATGCCCACGCAGATGCCGAGCACCGGCCGGCCCGCCGCCACCCGCTCGGCGATCACCGGGCCCGCGCCGAGGGCCTCGATGCCGGCCATGCAGGCGGCGAAGGCCCCCACCCCGGGCACCACCAGGCCGTCCGCCTCGGCGGCGGCGGACAGGTCGTCGGTCACCGTCACGTCCGCACCGGCCGCCGCGAGGGCCCGCTCGGCCGACCGCAGGTTGCCCGACCCGTAGTCGAGCACCACCACCCTGTTCACGAACCCTCCCCCGGAAGAAGCCAGAGCACGCCGGCGATCGTGGCCAGCACGGCGAGCAGCGCGGTGACCACCACGGCGGCGCGCGGCGCCCCCTGCCGGTGCAACGACACGGCTCCCCCGACCAGCACGCCGGCCAGGATCAGGACCAGGGTCGGCAGCACGCCCCCCATCAGCGCCACCCCCCGACCGGTGCGGTCGGGTTCCCCACGCCGCTCACAGCGCCCCCTTGGTGCTGGGGATCGCGCCCGCCGCGCGCGGGTCGACCGCGGTCGCCTCGCGCAGCGCCCGGGCGACCGCCTTGAACTGGGCCTCCACCACGTGGTGCGCATCCGGGTGGCCGCCGGGACGGGCCGCCCGCAGCACGTCGACGTGCAGGGTCATCCGGGCCGCCTGGCCGAATGACTCGAAGATGTGCCGGGTCATGCTGGTCGCGTAGACCGGCCCGATGTACGGGGCGAGCACCGGCTCGTCGTGCACCACGTACGGCCGGCCGGACAGGTCGACCGCCGCCCGGACGAGGACCTCGTCCATCGGGATCGTGGCCGAGCCGTACCGCCGGATGCCGGCCTTGTCGCCCAGCGCCTGGTCGAACGCGGCCCCCAGGGCCAGCGCCGTGTCCTCCATCGTGTGGTGGGCGTCGATCTCCAGGTCACCGACGGTGCGGACGGTCACGTCGAAGCCGCCGTGCCGGGCGATCTGGTGCAGCATGTGGTCGTAGAAGCCGACCCCGGTGCTGATCTCGGCCCGGCCGGTGCCGTCGAGGTCGACCTCGACCAGGACCTCGGTCTCCTTGGTGACCCGCTCGACCCGGGCGGTGCGACTCATGGCGTGCCTTTCGGTCTCGGCTGCGGGGCCCACGGGCCCACTGCTCGCGCTCCCACTAGAGCGTCTCCATCGCGGTCAGGAAGGCGTCGGTCTCGGCGGGGGTGCCGGCGGTGACCCGCAACCAGCCCGGCAGCCCGACGTCCCGCACCAGCACACCCGCCTCCAACAGGGTGCGCCAGGCGGCGGCCTGGTCGCCGCCGACCTCGTAGAGCACGAAGTTGGCGTCGCTGTCCGCGACGCGCCGGCCGCGCGACCGCAGCACGGTCACGATCCGGTCGCGCTGGCGCATGATCTCGGCCACGGTGCCGAGCAGGGCGTCACGGTGGGCGAGCGCCGCCCGGGCGGCGGCCTGGGTGAGCGCCGACAGGTGGTACGGCAGACGTACCAGCTGCACCGCCGCCACCACCGCCGGGTCGGCGGCGAGGTAGCCCAGCCGCCCCCCGGCGAACCCGAACGCCTTGCTCATGGTGCGGGTGACCACGAGCCGCGGGTGACCGGGCAGCACCGCCAGGGCGCTGACCGTGCCGGGTCGGGCGAACTCGGCGTACGCCTCGTCGACCACCACCATGCCGGGCGCGACGTCGAGCACGGCGGCGACGACCGCCGGGTCGAGCGCGGTGCCGGTGGGATTGTTCGGCGAACACAGGAACACCACGTCCGGGGCGTGCTCACGCACCTGGGCGACCGCCTCGTCGGCGGTCAGCCCGAAGTCGGCACCACGCCGGGCGGGCACCCAACGGGTGCCGGTGCCCATCGCCAGCAGCGGATGCATCGAGTACGCGGGCACGAAACCCAGCGCCGTGCGCCCCGGCCCGCCGAACGCCTGGAGGAGCTGCTGCTGGATCTCGTTGGAGCCGTTGGCCGCCCACACGTGCTCGACGGTGAGGTCGTGTCCCAGGTAGCCGGCCAGGTCGGCGCGCAGCGCCACGGCGTCGCGGTCCGGGTAACGGTTCAGGTCCCGCAGCTCGGCGGCGAGGGCCTTGCCGATCGCCTCGACCACCGGCTCGGGCACCGGATAGGAGTTCTCGTTGGTGTTCAGCCGCACCGCCACGTCCAGCTGCGGCGCCCCGTACGGGGTGAGCCCGCGCAGGTCGTCGCGGATCGGCAGGTCGTCGAGGCTGGTCATGCCAGCTCCTGCGGGAAGCGGGCGGCGACCGCCCGGCCGTGCGCCGGCAGGTCCTCCACCGTGGCCAGGGTGACCACGTGCGGGGCCACCTCGCGCAGTGCCTCCCGGGTGTACTCCACCAGGTGCACACCGCGCAGGAAGGACTGCACGGACAGCCCCGAGGAGTGCCGGGCGCAGCCGCCGGTGGGCAGCACGTGGTTGGAACCCGCGCAGTAGTCGCCCAACGACACCGGCGACCACGCGCCCACGAAGATCGCCCCGGCGTTGCGCACCCGCAGCGCCCACTGCCGGGCGTCCACGGTCTGGATCTCCAGGTGCTCGGCCGCGTACGCGTCGACCACCCGCAGCCCGGCCGCCAGGTCGTCGACCAGCACCACACCGCTCTGCTCGCCGCGCAGCGCGGTGGTGACCCGCTCGACGTGCTTGGTCGCCGGCACCTGCCGGGCCAGCTCGCAATCCACGGCGTCGGCCAGCGCCACCGACGGGGTGACCAGCACGCTCGCCGCGAGGGGGTCGTGCTCGGCCTGGCTGATCAGGTCGGCGGCCACGTGCGCCGGGTCGGCGGTGTCGTCGGCCAGGATCGCGATCTCGGTCGGGCCGGCCTCGGCGTCGATGCCGACCACCCCGCGCAGCAGCCGTTTGGCGGCGGTGACCCAGATGTTGCCCGGCCCGGTGATCATGTCGACGGGGTCGCAGTGGGCGCTGCCGGCGGCGTCGACCGCGCAGCCGTAGGCCAGCATCGCCACGGCCTGGGCACCGCCGACGGCGTACACCTCGTCGACGCCGAGCAGCGCGCAGGCGGCGAGCACCCGCGGGTCGGGCAGGCCGCCGTTGTCCTTCTGCGGTGGGCTGGCCACCACCAGCGACCGGACCCCGGCCGCCTGGGCCGGGACGACGTTCATCACCACGGTCGACGGGTACATCGCCAGGCCGCCGGGCACGTACAGGCCCACCCGGTCGACCGGCACCCAGCGCTCGGTGACCGTGCCGCCCGGCACCACCTGGGTGGTGTGGTCGGTGCGGCGCTGGTCGTCGTGCACCCTGCGGGCCCGCGTGATCGACTCCAGCAGCGCGGCGCGGACCTGTGGCTCCAGCGTGCCCTCGGCCGAGGCGATCGCCTCGGCGGGCACCCGCAGCACCTCGGGAGCCACACCGTCGAACCGCTCGCTGGCCTCCCGGACCGCCTGGTAGCCATGCTCCCGGACCGCCTCCACGAGGGGGCGGATCCGCTCGACGGCGACGGACACGTCGAGCTGGGCACGGGGCAGCAGGCGGCGGGGGTCACGCACGCCGCCGCGCAGGTCGATCCGATTCAACACGCCTGCGAGTCTAGGCGGCCCGCCCGGGAGCACCCCGCGCCGCCCGCTCGGCGGGACGGTGAGCCGGGACACGCGCGCCGTCGGCGGATCGGGCTACGCTCGACCACGTGACCGCACGGCTGCCGGTGTTCCCGCTCACGACGGTGCTCTTTCCCGGCCTGGTGCTGCCGCTGCACATCTTCGAGGAGCGCTACCGGGCCCTGGTCCGCCACCTCGTCGCCCTGCCCGACGGGGCCCCGCGCGAGTTCGGGGTGGTGGCCATCCGCAGGGGCTGGGAGGTCGCGCCCGCCGCCGGCCGGGCCACCCCCGGCGGCGGCGAGGTGACCCTGCACGAGGTGGGCTGCACCGCCGAGCTGCGGCAGGTCACCGAACTCGACGACGGCGGCTTCGACATCGTCACGGTGGGCCGCCGGCGGTTCCGCATCACCGACGTCGACGCGCGCTCCACGCCGTACCTGACGGCCGAGGTGCAGTGGCTACCCGAGGCGAGCGGCCCCGACGAGGCCGCCGAGGTGCTGGCCGCTCGGGTGATCGCGGTCTTCCGGCAGTACCTGGGCCTCATCCGCGCCGACCCGGAGGAGATCTCCGAGCAGCTGCCGGAGGACCCGACGGTGCTGTCGCACCTGGTCGCCGCCACCGCCGCGCTGACCGTGGCCGACCGGCAGCGGCTGCTCGCCATCGACGACACCGCCGCCCGGCTGCGCGCCGAGCTGCGGCTGCTCAACCGCGAGGCGGCCCTCCTGCGCCAGGTGCGGGCGGTTCCGGTGCCGCTGGCGGAACTGGCCGCTGCCCCGCCGGCCCCCAACTGAGTTCGCCCGGGGCCGGCCCACCGTCACCGCCGCCGGGAGCCCCGCCCGGGGCTGTCGCCTGGTCGCCGCCACCGGGAGCCCCGTCCGGGGCCGGCCCACCGTCACCGCCGCCGGGTGCCGCGGGCGACGGCGACCAGGCGATGGCCGGCTCGGGCTCGGGTCGCAGCGACGGCCACCGCGACCAGCCCGCCAGCAGGGTGTACGTCACGGCGGCGGCGAACGCCGGCAGCAGCAGGTTGCCGTGCGGCACGGGCAGGACGCCGAGCAGCCAGTCGACGCCGCCGGCGCGCAGGTCGGCCGGCTTGGCGAAGGCACGGCCCTCCGGGGCGGTCGCCAACAGCCGCTCGTAGCCGGCCAGTCCGATGCGCCGCCCGACCTGCCAGGCCACCGGCGCGGCGCCCAGCGCACCCAGCACCACCGCGAACAGGCCCACGGGCCCGCGCCACCGGCGCAGCAGGAACCACACGGCCAGGGCGGCGAGCACCCCGAAACCGGCACCGAGGAAGCTGAACCACCCGTCGGCGGCGATCGGCTGCTCCGGCTGCGCCTGCGCGTACACCGCCCCGTCGGGGGTCTTGAGCACCGGCGTGTCGGGGGCGAGGGCCGCCCAGACCAGACCGAACGGCACGCCCAGCAGCGCGCCGACGAGTGTCACGGCGAGCACGGCGCGCACCGCCGGGGCCGCGGGCACGGCCGGAGCGGCGGGGCCGGGAGCCGCCGGGGTGGGCGTGGAACCGGGGCCCGCCGAGGCGGGCGTGGGGCTGGGGCCCGCCGAGGCGGGCGTGGGGCTGGGGCCCGCCGGGGCGGGCGTGGGGCTGGGGCCCGCCGGGGCGGGCGTGGGGCTGGGGCCCGCCGGGGCGGGCGTGGCGACGGGCCGTTCGGGGTCAGGGGTGTCCGGGCTCACCCGATGATCCTCGCAGTTAGCCGTGGGGTCCGGGGGCGGTCGTGGCGGCCGGTCACCGGGCGAACGGTTCCAGCATCACCGCGGCCGCCCGCAACCAGGCCTGCCGGGTCTCCGGCTGGAGCTGGTGGTACTCGATCGACGAGCCGGTCTCCAGCGCCGGGTCGTAGGGCACCACGGCCACGGCGCGGGTACGGGTGGCGAAGTGACGTTCCAGGTCGTTCTGCAACGACGAGCGGCCGGGCGTCGGGCAGGAGATCAGGGTGACCGCGTTGTCGGCCAGCTCGCCCATGCCCACCTCGTGCAGCAGGTCGAGCATCCAGTCGGCGCTGAAGGCCGCGTCCTCCCGGGGAACGGTGGTGACGACGAGCTGGTCGGCGGCCTGCATCACGCTGCGCCAGTTGGCGCTCTCCACGTTGTTGCCGGTGTCCACGCAGACCACGTCGTGGGTGCGCCGCAGCAGCTCCAGCACCCGCCTGACGGTGAACTGGTCCAGCCGCTGCGCGAAGCGTGGGCTCTCCTCGCCGGCGAGCACGTCGTACGAGCCGTCGGAGGCGTGCCGCAGGTAGTCGTCCAGCGCCTCCAGCAGGTCGTTGCCCTCCCGGATCTCGATGTGTGCCAGGTCCGAGACCAGGTGTCGGATGGTCCGGGCGTGCCGGGCGCTGCCCGCGCGCAGCCCGAGGGTGCCGCGCAGCTCGTTGTCGTCCCAGGCCAGCACGCCCCGGCCCCGCACGCTGCCCACCGTGGCGGCGGCCAGCACGGTGGCGGTGGTCTTGTGGACGCCGCCCTTGGGGTTGGCGAACGCGAGCACCCGGGGGGCGCCCAGGTCCCGGCGCAGCACCCCGGCGGCGCGCTCCAGGTCGTTCTCCCCGCCCCGGGGCCGCCACTCAAGGCGGGGTGGGTAACCCCGGTCGACGGCGGTGGACGCGGCCGGCACGGCCGGCGGCACGACCGGAACAGCGGGCGGGGCGGGCGGGGGCGGAGCGGATCGGTAGCCGTTGTCCAGCACCGCGTAGCGGGACTCCACCGGCGGCGCGGCGTGTCGGTAGCCGTTGTCCAGCACCGCGTACCGCGACTCCGGCCGACGCTGCTCCGGCACCGGCGGGCGCACCGGCTCCGGCGGATGGCCGGGCTGCCGCGGACCCGGATCGGCCGGGTAGCCGGACTGCCGCGGCGCGGGCTCGGCCGGATGGCCGGACTGCCGCGGCGCGGGCTCGGCCGGGTAGCCGGACTGCCGTGGCACCGGCTCAGCCGGATAGCCGGGATCCGCCCGGTACGCCGGGTCGACCCGGAAGGCCGCCTCCGCCCGGTAGCCGGGCTCCGCAGCGTAACCGGGCTCCGCAGCGTAACCGGGCTCCGCAGAGTAACCGGGCTCCACCGGCGGCGGGGCCGGGAACCGAGCGGCGTAGCCGGCGGCCGACCCGCGTCGGGGCAGCGGCTCCGGCGGGGTCGGCGGCGGCTCCTCGGCACGCCGCTCCGGCTCGGCCTGGTCGCCACCGCGACCGCCGAGCCGGGCCCGGTCGAGCAGCGCCCGCCACCGAGGTGCTGGTTCGGCCGGCCGCCCCCAGCCGGTCTCGCTGCCGTCCACGGCTCGCCCTCCCAGCACTGTTCATCTCTGCCTGACAGGCTACGAACGAAACCCTATTCGGGCCACACCCGTAGCCGTACCCTCACCGCCCACCCGCGCTCAGCCGGCCGGGGTCGCCGAGCCCCTCTCGGGCACGTCCCCCCAGGTCGAAGCAACCGGGGACGGGACGACCGACGACGGCGTGGACGCGGGCCGGGGTGACGAAGACGTCACGTCCGGTGGGGACGGTACCGCCTCAGGCGACGGAACGCCCGTCGGCCCGCCGGAACGGTCCTCGATGGACGGTGCCGCGTCGAGCCCCGCGTCGACGGTCGGTCGCACCACGTCACGCTGCTCGGGCAGCGGCGGGGTGAACACCGCACGCTCCAACCGGTCGACCTCGGGCGCCGGGTCGACCGCCCGTACGCCGGGCCGGTTCGCCACACCGCGCAGCACCCCCGGCTGGGCGCGCACCACCACCGCGTACAGGCAGGCGCAGCCGGAGCGGTAGGCCGCCGCCTCCTCCGCCGCCACCCGGGCCCCGACCTCGTAGAACTGGCGCAGCTCCCGCTCCTGGGCGTTGCCGCCGGCCAGCACGGCGGCCCGCGCCCGGTAGTCGGCCGCCTCACGGTCCTTGCGATCGGCCAGCACGGTCATGCCGGCGGTCACGTCGTCGGGGAGCCGCTGGGCGGCGATGCGCACGATCTCGGTCTGCCGGTCGGGCAGCGGGACCCGACCGAGCACGGCGGCGACCCGGACGTCCCCGACCACCCCCGGAAGCGACTGCGGGGTCAGGTACTCCGACAGGGTGACCAGGGCGTACGTCCCGTCGCGCGGCACGGTGACGGACGCCGGCAGGGCCGCCAGGTCCGCCGCCGCGGCCTGCACGTAGCCGGGAATCGAGTCGCCGTCGGACACCCCCACCCGGGTCACGTCGCCGAGGGTCGGGTCGCCGACGGGCCGGGAGTCGGCGGCCCACATGGCGGTGGCCATGACCGCGGCGGCGCAGAACACCGCCACCCAGGACAGCACCGGGGGGCGGGTCGGGCCCTGCCCCCAGCAGGTCACGGCCCCGACCAGGCGGGGCAAGAGACGCTGGTCCAACTGCCGCAGCAGATCGCCGGCGCGCACGGGCGGACTCCTCGTCACCGTCGGGGTCGGACGGGCCGCCGCGCTAGTCGCGGAGGATCTCCAGCGCGCGTCCCAGGTCGTCAGGGTAGTCGCTGACGAAGCGGACCTCGTCCCCCGTTCGGGGGTGCGCGAAGCTCAACTCGCGGGCGTGCAGCCACTGTCGGCCGAGTGTCAACCGGGCCGCCAGGGTGGGGTCCGCGCCGTAGGTGAGGTCGCCCACGCAGGGATGGCGCAGGGTCGACAGGTGCACCCGGATCTGGTGGGTACGCCCGGTCTCCAGCCGGACGTCCAGCAGGCTCGCGGCGGGGAACGCCTCCAGCGTGTCGTAGTGGGTGATGCTCGGCTTGCCGCCGGAGACCACCGCCCAGCGGTAGTCGTGGTGCGGGTGCCGGTCGATCGGGGCGTCGATGGTGCCGCGCAGCGGGTCGAGGTGGCCCTGCACCACGGCGTGGTAACGCTTCTCCACCTCGCGGTACTTGAAGGCCCGCTTCAACACCGTGTACGCCTGCTCGCTCTTGGCGACCACCATGATCCCGGTGGTGCCCACGTCGAGCCGGTGCACCACGCCCTGCCGCTCGGCGGCACCGCTGGTGGAGATCCGGTGCCCGACCGCCGCCAGGCCGCCGATCACCGTCGGGCCGGTCCAGCCGGGGCTGGGGTGCGCGGCGACGCCGACCGGCTTGTCGACCACCACGATGTCGTCGTCGGCATGGATCACCCGCAGGCCGGGCACGGCCTGCGGCACCACGGTGGGCGGGGCCACCGGCGCGGGCAGGGTGACCTCGAGCCAGGAACCCGCCTTGACCTTGTGGGAGTTCGCCCGGGCCGCGCCGTCGACCAGGGCGTCACCGGCGTCGACGAGCGCGGCGGCGGCGGTGCGGGACAACCCGAACAGGCGCGAGACGGCCTGGTCGAGGCGCATCCCGTCGAGGCCGTCGGGCACCGGCAGGGACCGCTGGTCGCCGCTCACGCCGTCTCCTTCTGTCCGGCGGGGTCGTCGACCGGCGAGTCGGCACCGGACCCGACGCGACCGCCCTCGCGCCGCCGGCCGGTCAGTTCCAGACCGACGGCCAGCACCACACCGCAGAACAGGGCGCTGTCGGCCAGGTTGAACACCGGGAAGGTCCGGCCGTACGGCTCGAGGACGCTCACCATGTCCACCACGTGGCCGACGAACACGCCGGGGGCGCGGAAGATCCGGTCGGCCAGGTTGCCCAGCGCACCGCCGAGAACCAGGCCGAGCGAGAGCGCCCAGGGTAGTGACCGCAGGGTCCGGGCCATCCAGACGATCCAGCCGACCACCCCGAGGGTGATCAGCGGGAAGACCCACGTGTAGTCCGAGCCGAGGCCCCACGCGGCACCACTGTTACGCACCAGCGAGAACCAGACCAGGCCGCCGAGCACCCGCACCGGTTCGCGGCCCTCCAGGTTGACCAGCGCCAGGTGCTTGGTGAGCAGGTCGAGCGCCAGCAGCAGTGCCGCGATGGTGAACAGGATCGTGACGGCCCGTCCCCGGGATCCATCCCGGGTGGCGGGCCCGGCGACGCCGGGCGGTGCTGCGCTCATGTGCTCCCCATCGACACTCGCGGCGGTGTGAGACACCGCCCCTTCACGGCCGCCGGGGAGCGGACCTCAGCGCCGCTCCTCCAGCTGCTTGCACGTCACGCAGAGGGTGGCCGACGGGAAGGCGGCGAGCCGCTCCACCGGGATGGGGTTGCCGCACCGCTCGCACCAGCCGTAACCACCCTCGTCGAGCCGCTCCAACGCGCGCTCGACCTGCGTGATCCGTTCCAGGATGTTGTTGGCGAGAGAGATCTCCTGCTCCCGCTCGAGCGTCTTGCTGCCGGTGTCGGCCTGGTCGTCCCCGGCCGAGTCGGTCAGCCGGTCGCGCTGCAGCTCGGTGATCTCGCTCAGCGTCTGATCGTACTCGGCACGCAGTTCGTCTCGCCGCGCCGCCAGGGCCGCCCGGATCTTCTCCGTCTCCGCGGCGCTACGGGTGGCCTTCGCCGCCGGTTTGCGGCCGGCGGTCCTGGTCTCGGCTGGCTTCGCCATCGTCGCTCCCTCGGCCGCGGAGCCGCGGCGGTCCGCGGCACCTGGACAGGGGCCGCCGACATCGGCCGCCCCAGGTACGAAAAGGGGCGCACGGCGGGCACGCCGTGCACTCCGGAGGTTGGCAAGGATACGGAACGTACAGGCGTCCGACAATGTGGCGCACCGCCGGAGAGCGTCCCGACCCCGAGACCTGCCTTATCGGGGCAAAGGGAACGCTAGCAGATCATCGGGGCTGACCCCGTCGTACTCATCAAAAGCAGAAGGCCGTAGGCCCCCGGCGGCCGCCGGGGCCGGTCACCCGCCGCAACCGTCACGGAGCCGGGCCAGCACCGCCGCCAGCTGCGGACCCGCCGGGTCGACGTGGAAGAGCTTGTCCCGACTGGCCGCACCGCTCCGCAGGGACACGGCACCGGGCCGCACCCCCAGGGCCTCGGCCAGGGCACGCCGGGCAGCCTCGGTGGCCCGGCCGTCGACCGCGGGCGCGTTCACCGCGATCACCAGGGCGGGGCCGTTCGGGCCGTCGAAGCGGCCCCCGACCCGGGCCCGGGAGGAACCCGGCTTCACCCGGACCGCGACGGTGATCGCGTCGTCCACCGGCGGGCCAGGCTCAGGAACGGCCGGCGTCGGCGAGCAGGGCGGTGGCCGGCGCGCAGTGGGCGCAGGGGGTGAAACCCAGTTCGACAGCCTCGGCGACCGGCAGCGCCTCCTGGGCGCGCCCGACGAGATGCGGGCAGGAGGCCAGGTGGAAACGGGGCCGACCGTCGACCACCACGACCTCGACGGGCAGGTTCGCCAGCCGTGCCACCTCGGTGGTGGTGACGAGTTGGGCGGCCGGTTCGTCGTCACCCACGCCCACAGGGTCCGCGCTGACGGCAGACGGGTCCTCGCCCGGTGCCACAGCCGGGGAACCGGGAGGACCGGTCACCGGTGACCCAGGTGGTTGCCGCCACCCGGAGTCGCCGGTCTCGACCGTCGAAGGAACGTGCTGGGCCGGGATGCCCGGCCCGGTCGCCGCAGACGCCGGTCGGTCACCGGCACCGCGCCCCCGCGGAAAGGACTCGGCGCCGGACGCCGCCCGGACCGCAGCCGCCTGGCGGGCGCCCACGACCAATGCGACGGCCGCCAGCAGGCTGGCCGCGATGGAGACCACCAGCAGGCCGCTGGAGCCCTCGGCCAGGCCGAGGACCAGCAACACCACCGCGACGAGGATGAGCAGGATGCTCGCGACGATCACGGCTCACCTCCGCCTGGTCGTGTCGAAGAGGCGAGTCGGCGACCGGCGCGGCTGCGACGGTCGCCGACCGGAGATCAGCGACCGGCTTCGAGCGCTCCGGAGCGACCGCCGCCGTAGGAACCGGCGAGGCCGGCAGCGGCGAGCCCGTTGCCACCCCGACCGCCCTCGCCCCGGGTCAGCTCGGCCTCCAGGCCCTGGCCACGCCCGTCGAGGTCCCGAAGCTGGCTCTCCAGGTAGGCCTTGAGACGGGTGCGGTACTCCCGCTCGAACTGCTTGAGCTCCTCGATGTGCTTCTGCAGCGCGGTGCGCTTGGCGTCCAGGCCGCCCATGGCCTCCTGGTGCCGCTGGCGCGCGTCCCGCTCGAGGGCGTCGGCCTTGGCCCGCGCCTCACGGGTGACCTCCTCGGCCTTGGAACGGGCCTCGGAGAGCAGCTGGTCGGCCTCGCGGCGGGCGTCGGAGACGTGGTCGTCGGCAGTGCGCTGGGCCATCATCAGCACCCGCAGCGCCTGCTGCTCGCCATCACCGCCCGGCACCGGACCACCGGTGGTGCGGACCTGCTCCAGCTCCGCCTGCATGGCGCGGGCGGCCTGCTCGGCGGCGGCCTTGTCGCGCTGCACCCGGTCGAGCTGGGCCTTGACCTCGTTGAGTTCGGCCGCGAGGCGGGCGTCGCCCCCCGGACCGGCGGGAGCGCCGCCCCGGCCGCCGCGCTCCACCTGGGCACGCAGCTCGTTGTTCTCCTCGATCAGACGGGCGAGTTCGCGCTCGACCTCGTCCAGGAAGGCGTCGACCTCCTCCTCGTCGTAGCCCCGCTTGCCGATCGGCGGCTTCTTGAAGGCGACGTTGTGGACGTCGGCCGGGGTCAGCGGCATCGAAACTCCTCGGGTCAGTTGCGGCCGCGATAGCGCGTCGGTCATCAGGCGGTCCTGATGATCGCCGGCTCTAACACAAACCTCATCAGCACGAACAGGATAACCAGGAGCACAAGGGAGGCCAGGTCGATGCTCACGGTACCAATTCGCAGCGGAGGGATCACACGCCTCAACGCCCAGAGAGGGGGATCAGTGACGCTCCACACGGATTCCAGTCCGGCCGACGCTCCGCGGCCAGGTTGCCAGCGTCGGCCGTACTGGAGAACAGCGCTGAGGACGAACCGGGCCAGAAGAAGGATCAGGAAGACATACAGGATCAGGTAGAGCACCTGGAGCACGATCGACAACACGGTAAGCGACGTCCCTCGGGTCGGGCGGGTCAACTCAGGCTGAAGAAACCGCCCTCAGCGATCTTGGCCTTGTCCTCAGCGGTGACCTGGACGTTTGCTGGTGAGAGCAGGAACACCCGGTTGGTCACGCGCTCGATCGTACCGCGCAGCCCGAACGCCAGACCGGCGGCGAAGTCCACCAGACGGCGGGCGTCCGCCTCATCCATCTCGGTGAGATTGATGATCACAGGGACACCGTCGCGGAAATGCTCGCCGATGGTGCGCGCCTCCCGGTAGGTGGTCGGGTGCAGCGTGGTGATCTGATAACGCTGCTCCTCCTCGGGCATCACCCGCTCGCGGGGCTGGACCTGCGGAGCCAGGGCGAGATTGTCCCGCGTGTGGTAGGTCAGCGCGCCCGACGTCTCACCCGAGGACCGGGTGATCGACCGGACGCTGGACCGCTCGGGCCGCTCCGGGCGCTCGGGCTCCGCCCGCTCGGACTCGACGGTCCGACCACTCGACCGCTCGCCCAGACGACCACGGTCGCCGAGCCGCGACCGGGGAGCCGGCGCCTCGTCGGCGTCGTCCTCCTCCTCGTCGGCGAACTCCTCGGCGTACCGACTCTGCCGGTACCGCGACTCCCGGTAGCCGCCCTTGTCGTAGCCGCCGTCGTCGTAGGCCCGCTCGTCGTCCTCCTCGACCAGGCCGAGCCAGACCCCCGCCTTGCGCAGTGCACCCATCCCGCGCCCTTCCCGTCCGCCGTGCGGCACACGCCCCCGATGCGTGTCGCCTGTCGCGAGTAGGCTTTTCCTGCCCACCGGACCGGACCGGCAATCCCCTGGCGCACGATTCGCGTCGCACACCACGACCCCCGACGAGGGGATACCGGTTCCTCAAAACAACACTGATGTAATTTGCTTCTCCCGCGGCCAGGCTACCGCAGCGTGGGACGCATTCCGAGCAACGCGCTGCCGACGCGGACATGTGTCGCACCGAACCGGATGGCGACCTCCAGGTCGCCGCTCATTCCGGCGGACAGCGCGGTCGCCGCCGGATGGACGGCACGCACGGCCGTCGCGATCTCGGCGAGCCGGGCGAACGCGCGCTCCGGTTCCCAGCCCAGCGGAGCGACCGCCATCAGCCCGGTCAACCGCAGCGCGGCCGTGCCGGCCACCGCGTCGGTGACCGGGCCGAGCCCGGTGTCCGGGTCGGCCGAGTCCGGCACCGCGCCACCCCGCGCCGGGTCGCCGTCGATGCTGACCTGCACCAGCACGTCCAGCGGCCGGTCCCGGCCGCTGGCCGAGGCCGCGTCCAGGGCCCGGGCCAGCCGGACGCTGTCGACCGAGTGAACCACGTCGGCGTAGCGGACCACCGATCTGGCCTTGTTGCGCTGCAACTGGCCGACGAAGTGCCACCGGGGACTGACGCCCGCGGCGGCGACCTCGGCGGCCTTGCCGGCCGCCTCCTGGTCGCGGTTCTCCCCCACGTCGGCGACACCCAGCCCGGCCAGGGCCACCACGTCGCTGGCCGGGTACGTCTTGGTCACCGCGATCATCGTGACCTCGGCGCGGTCCCGGTCCGCCGCCGCGCAGGCGTCGGCGATCCTGGACCTGACCCGGGCCAGACCGGCCGCGAGTTCGGCCCGCCGGTCGGGGCGGACAGTGGAGGGGCTGTCGACCATGGAGGCGCTCAGGATCCGTTCTTGAGGAAGTCGGGCACGTCCACGTCGTCGAAGAGCACGCGGCGCGGGGACTGCTGCGGGGCGGGCGGGGTGGCCGGCGGCGCCACCGGGACGCTGGGCTGCGCCGGCTGATTCTGGTTGGTCTTGCGGGCCGGCTCCGCGGCCTTGTACGCCGGGGCACCCCCGTCGAAGCCCGCCGCGATCACGGTCACCCGCACCTCGTCGCCGAGCGCGTCGTCGATGACCGCGCCGAAGATGATGTTCGCATCCGGGTGGGCCGCGTCGGTGACCAGCTGCGCCGCGTCGTTGATCTCGAACAGGCCCAGGTCGGAGCCGCCGGCGATGGACAGCAACACGCCCCGCGCGCCGTCCATGCTCTGCTCCAGCAGCGGGCTGGAGATGGCCGCCTCGGCCGCCTCGACCGCGCGGTTCTCACCACGGGCGCTGCCGATGCCCATCAGCGCGCTGCCGGCGCCGCTCATGACGCTCTTGACGTCGGCGAAGTCCAGGTTGATCAGACCCGGGGTGGTGATCAGGTCGGTGATGCCCTGGACACCGGAGAGAAGCACCTGGTCGGCGGTGCGGAACGCGTCCATCATGGAGATGTTGCGGTCGCCCAGCGCGAGCAGCCGGTCGTTCGGGATGACGATGAGGGTGTCGCACTGGTTGCGCAGCTCGTCTATCCCCGCCTCGGCCTGCACCTGGCGGCGCTTGCCCTCGAAGGAGAACGGTCGGGTCACCACACCGATGGTGAGCGCGCCGAGCTTACGGGCGATGTTCGCCACCACGGGCGCGCCGCCGGTGCCGGTGCCGCCGCCCTCGCCGCAGGTCACGAAGACCATGTCGGCGCCCTTGAGCACCTCCTCGATCTCGTCGCGGTGGTCCTCGGCGGCGTTCTTGCCGACGTCGGGGTTGGCACCCGCGCCCAGCCCCCGGGTCAGCTCGCGGCCGACGTCGAGCTTGACGTCGGCGTCGCTCATCAGCAACGCCTGCGCGTCGGTGTTGATCGCGATGAACTCGACGCCCTTGAGCCCAACCTCGATCATCCGGTTGACGGCGTTGACGCCGCCGCCCCCGATGCCGACGACCTTGATGACCGCCAGATAGTTGTGCGGAGGTGTCATCTCCGGTCCTTTCCCTTCGAGATTGGCTACTCCCCGACCCGGTACGGCGTGGCCGGACCGGCGGTCGACGACAGCTGTCACCAGCGGGGCCGCGAGGCAAACCCTCACCCTCTACTAGAGGGTTACGGTTATGTCAACCACCGATCCCCTTCGGGGCAACGTAAGCGCACCTGAGCGATGAGCCAAGGACCTGCCCGGCGTGTCGCCCACCGAGCGGAACAGGTCACGTCCGCGCCACCGCTGAGCCGCCACTCATCGGAAGGTCACCACGTCGGGGGCGCTGACGTCGATCCGGGCGGCATCCCGACCGAGCAGCGCGGTGGCCACCCGCGCCTTCTCGGCGCCCCGGGTCGCGTCCCCCCAGAAGACCGTACGGTCG
This sequence comes from Micromonospora nigra, assembly GCF_900091585.1. Classification (NCBI taxonomy): domain Bacteria; kingdom Bacillati; phylum Actinomycetota; class Actinomycetes; order Micromonosporales; family Micromonosporaceae; genus Micromonospora; species Micromonospora nigra. Next base: position 1,123,851 of record NZ_FMHT01000003.1, read on the forward strand.
TCGCGCAGCCGCACGCTGATCCGGGCCAGGCTCTCGACGGTCACGTCCACCAACTCCCCCCGCAGTTGCGGGGTGAGCGCGCCGAGCACCTCCAGCCCGGCGAGGGTGCCCGGATCCTGCGGCCCCGGCGCGGCGACCCGCAGCACGGGCAACGCCGCCGGCCGCTGCGGCACCGTCCGGAAGGCCACGCCGGCGGCGTCCACCAGCACGAACCGCTCCCCGCGCGGCACCGCCGCCACGGCGGTGCGCTCGGTCACCCGCACCACCAGCGTGTCCGGCCACTCCCGGGTCACCGAGGCCCGCTCCACCGGAGCCAGCGCCCCCACCCGGCGGGCCGTCTCGGCCAGGTCGATCCGGGCGAGTGGAGCCCCGTCGGGCACCCCCGCCGCGTCCCGGACCTGCACCCGGGTCACCAGTTCGGCACCCTCCACCCGTACCTCGCGCACCCCGAACAGCCCGGTGCCCAGCAGCGTCCAGGCGACCAGCCCGGCCACCGCGAGCAGCCCGCCGGCCACCGCCCACGGCAGCGCCGCGCGCATCCGGCGCTGCCGTGCCCGGGCCATGAACCGGCGGGTCGAGGCGGGCACCGCGTCGCTGCCGGCCCGCACCAGCTGCCAGCGGCGCACCGGCCCGCGCCGGCCGGAGCCGTCCGCGCCGCTGGTGCGGCCACGTGCCGGGCCGGGACTCATCCGACCGGGGAAGCCGGGCCGCCTCCGCCCGCGCTCGGCACGCCGGGCACCGTGCCGCCGACACTCGGCGGCTCCCCGGCCACCGTGCCGCCGACACTCGGCGGCTCCCCGGCCACCGTGCCGCCGGCCTGCGGTGAGTCCCCGGCCACCGTGCCGGAGGCCACACCGTCGGAGGCCGCACCGTCGGGGGCCGCCGGATCTGCGGTACGCGCCGCCAGCGCGGCCAGCAGCTCGTCACCCATCAGCGAGATCGGCGGCGCACCCATGGTCACCACCACGTCACCCGGGCGGGCCCGGCGGGCCACCTCGACCGGCGCGTCCTCCCAGGAGTCGACGAACACCTTCCGCCCCGCCGGCAGCGTCACCGCCTCCACCAGCGCCGCCGACCCCTCACCCGGGGCCCGCAGCTCACCCGGCCCGAAGACCTCCAGCAGCACCAACTCGTCGGCGATCGCCAGGGCCTCGGCGATCTCCGCCTGGAGATCGCGGGTGCGGTAGAGCCGGTACGGCTGGAAGACCACGATCAGCCGACCGTCACCGGCCACCTCGCGCAGCGTGCGCAGGGCCAGCGTCATCGACGTGGGGTGGTAGGCGTACTCGTCGTAGACCAGCACGTCGTCGACCACGCCCTTGCGCTCGAAGCGCCGGCGCACGCCCGGGAAGGTTCCCAGCGCGGCCTCGGCCGCCTCCAGCGGCAGCTCCAGCAGGTAGGCCGCCAGCACGGCCGAGGCGCTGTTGAGCCCCATGTGGCGGCCCGGCACGGGCATCCGGAACTCGCCCAGCGAGCGGCCGTCGATCGCGGCCAGATAGCGCACCCCCCGCGCCGACGAGGCCATCTCGGTCAACCGCAGGTCGGCGTCGGCGGCCTCGCCGTAGGTCCACACCCGGCGACCCTCGGCGCGCAGCGTCGCCGCCAGCCGCCGGCCGCCCGGATCGTCGGCGCAGGTGATGACGAAACCGGCCGGGTCGGTCAGCCGCGCGAACTCGGCGAAGGTGGCCTCCAGCGTGGCCAGGTCCCCGTACGTGTTGAGGTGGTCGGCCTCGACGTTCGTGACGATCGAGACGAACGGGCGGTAGACCAGGAAGGACTTGTCGCTCTCGTCGGCCTCGACAACGAAGTACTCACCGGTGCCGTGGTGGGCGCCCGAGCCGCCCTCGGAGATCTCCCCGCCGATGACGAAGGACGGATCCACCCCGGCCTGCTGGAGCACCATGGTGACCATCGAGGTGGTGGTGGTCTTGCCGTGGGTGCCGGCCACCGCGACCGTGCGTCGACCGGTCATGGCCGCCGCCAGCGCCTCGGACCGGTGCAGCACCCGCAGGCCCCGCCGGCGGGCCTCGACCATCTCCAGGTGGTCCTGCGGAATCGCCGAGGAGTAGACCACCGTGTCCACGCCGTCGAGGTTCGCCGCCTCGTGGGTCATGTGGATGGTGCCGCCCAGGGCGCGCATGCCCGCCAGGGACGGCCACTCCCGCAGCTCGCTGCCGGAGACCGGCAGCCCCCGGGTGAGGAACAGGCGGGCCAGGCCGCTCATGCCGACCCCGCCCACCCCGATCAGGTGGATGCGGCCGAGATCCTCGGCGGTCAGCGCGCCGGCCGGACTGAACCGGGTGGTCATCGGGCCACCGCCTCGTAGACGAAGTTCAGCAGCGCCTCGTCGCCGTCGCGCCGCCCGTACGCGGACGCCGCCGCGCCCATCGCGTGCAGCCGCTGCGGGTCACGGACCAGCGGGATCACCGTCCGTTCGATCCAGTCGGGGGTCAGTTCGGCGTCGTCGACCAGCAGGCCGCCACCGGCCTCGACCACCGGCAGCGCGTTGCGCTTCTGCTCCTGGTTGCTGTGCGGGTACGGCACATAGATCGTGGGCAGCCCGATCGCGGCGACCTCCGCGCAGGTCATCGCCCCACCCCGACCGACCATCAGGTCGGCGGCGGCGTAACCGGCGTCCATGTCGGACAGGTACGGCAGGGTCACGTAGGGCACCGGCAGGTCGGTGGGGATGGGCACCGGCTCGTTGCGGGCACCCATGACGTGCAGCACCTGGATGCCGTTGCGGGCCAGTTCCTTGGCGGCGCCGGCCACCGCGAGGTTGATCGAGCGGGCGCCCTGGGAACCACCGGCCACGAAGAGCACCGGCAGGTCGGGGCGGAGTCCGAAGTGGGCACGGGCCGCCCCCCGCATGGCCTGCCGGTCCAGCCCGGCGATGCCCCGACGCAGCGGCACGCCGACCACCCGGGCGTCGCGCAGCGCCTCGGACTGCGCCGGCTGGTGGGGGAAGCCGACAGCCACGTGCCGGGTGAACTTCATGCCGAGCCGGTTGGCCACCCCCGGCGGCACATTCACCTCGTGGATCACGATGGGCAGTTCCCGCCGCCACGCGGCCAGGTAGGCCGGCACCGAGACGTACCCGCCGAAGCCCACCACCACCTCGGCGCGCACCTCGTCGATGACCTTGCCCGCCGCGCGGGCGGCGGTCCACATCCGGCCCGGGGTGCGCACCAGGTTCATGTTGATCGACCGGGGCAGCTGATAGGCGGGAATCTGCCGCAGGTCGTAGCCGGCGGGCGGGATCAGCTCGTTCTCCAGGCCCTTCGGGGTGCCGAGGCAGGTGATCTTGACGCCGGGGTCGTGTCGGCGCAGGCAGTCGGCGAAGGCGAGCAGCGGGTAGATGTGCCCCCCGGTGCCACCTCCCGCGAGCACCACCGAACGCAGCGGACCCATCAACGTCTCCTCTCGTCCGCCGACCTGTCGCGCGCCCGGTTCCCCCGGGCGCCGCGCGGTGCGGCCTGGTCGTCCCTGCGCCGCTCCCGGGCTCTGGGCACGGACCCCCGGGCAGCCGGCGGCGCCGTCGGGCGGCGCCGCCGCCCGGGAAGCGGCGGCAACGGAGCCCACACTAGTCGGACCCATCGGGCCGGCGGACGGGCATGCAGCGCTCTGGCCGCATCGGGTTCGGCGCGGGCGAACGAGGCGAGCATGCCGACGGCGGCGAGGGTGACGACCAGGGCGCTGCCGCCGTCGGAGATGAACGGCAGCGGTACGCCGGTCAGCGGCAGCAGACCGACCACCCCCCCGATGTTGATCATCGCCTGGCCGACCAGCCAGGCGGTCACCCCGGCGGCGGCGAGCCGCCGGAACGGGTCCTCGACCCGCCGGGCGATCCGCAACCCGGTGTACGCGAGCACGGCGAACAGCGTCACCACCACCACGCAGCCGACCACGCCCAACTCCTCGGCGATGACGGCGAAGATGAAGTCGTTCTCCGCCGCCGGCAGCCAGGCCCACTTGGAGCGCCCCTGCCCCAGCCCGGTGCCGAACCAGCCGCCGTTCTCGATGGCGTACCGGGCCTGGGCGATCTGCCAGCAGTCGGTCTCCTTGCACTGCTGCGGCGGCGGCGGGTTGACGAAGTTGGTCAGCCGGGCCAGGCGGTAGTTCTCCTGGCCCGCGACCCCGGAGCCGGCACCGAGGGAGGCCACCGCGACCAGCAGGCCGATGCCCATCAGGCCGACCGCGCTGAGGGCGGCGAACACCCGCTTGCGCACCCCGGCCGCCCACAACAGGCCCACCACCAGCGCCAACAGGCAGAGCATGGTGCCCAGGTCGTTGTAGCCGACCAGGACGAACAGCAGCCCGACCACGGGAAACAGCGGCGTCGCCAGCTCCCGCCACCAACCCAGCGCCGCACCCTTGCGGGCGATCACGTGCGCGCCCCACAGCACCAGGGCGAACTTCGCCAGTTCGGACGGCTGTAGCTGGAGGCCGCCGACGAACAGCCAGAGCAGCTCGGCCTCCAGCGGGCCGATCCGGGCGGGACCGTTGGTGAGCAGTCCGTAGGCGACCAGCAGGTTGAGCACCAGCAGCAGCACCACGGCGACGAGCAGCAGCGGCCGGCCCAGCACCCGGTAGGTGCGGGCGGGCAGCCGCTGGCAGGCCCAGAAGGCGACGATGCCGATCACCGCGAAGATCGCCTGTTTGGTCAGCGAGGCCGACGCGTTGCCGTCCACGGCGTAGTCGCGCACGCTGGTCGCCGAGAAGACCATGGTCAGGCCGATCAGCAGCAGCAGGCCGGCACTGGAGATCAGCAGGTAGTAGGAGGCCAGCGGGCGCTCCAGCAGGCCACGCAGGGCGGCCAGGCCACCGGCGGCGTCCATGCCGCGCCACGCGCCGTCCGCCTCCGGGAGGCCACCGGCCGACGCGGGGCCGACCGGTCGCGTCGCCGTGGCCGCACCGCCGGTAGCCGGTCCGTGCCCCGCCGGCCCCCGCCCGGTTCGCGAACCGCCCGCCGCCCGGCGGGTGCCCGGATCGGTGCCGCCCTCGGTTCCAGATGCCTCCCCCACCCCGCCATCATCGCGGGTGGCGCGGGTCGGCACCGGCGCAACGGGCCCGTCGGCGTGTCGTGCTTGCGCCGGTCACCCCACGCCGTCACGCGGACACGCTCGGCCTATCCGCGCCGGCAGGGGAGTCGCCGCCCGCCCGCCGCCCGGGCAGGAGAGTCGCCGCCCACCGCCCGGGCAGGAGGGTCGTCCCGCCCGGGCAGGGTGGCGCACTCAGCCCATGTTGGCCAGGAAGTCGCTGTAGAACAGGCCCAGCGCGATCGCCACGCCGATACCGGCGATGATCCAGAAGCGGACCACGATGTTGACCTCGCTCCAGCCGGCCAACTCGAAGTGGTGCTGGAGCGGCGACATCCGGAACACCCGCTTACCGGTGGTCTTGAACGAGATGATCTGGATCACCACGGACATGGTGATGATCACGAACAGGCCGCCGATGATCGGCAGCAGCATGATGGTGCGGGTGGACATCGCCATGCCGGCGATCAGGCCGCCGAGGCCGAGCGCGCCGGTGTCGCCCATGAAGATCCGGGCCGGCGAGGTGTTCCACCACAGGAAGCCCACGCAGGCGCCGGCGGCGGCGCCCGCGATCAGCGCGATCTCCAGCGGATCCCGGACCGTGTAGCAGTAGTTCTCCGGGTTGGCGGTGTACGAGGGGTCCGCGCACCAGTGCCGGTACTGCCAGAACGCGATCAGGGCGTACGCCGCGAGAACCATCACCGAGGCCCCGGTGGCCAGGCCGTCGAGACCGTCGGTGAGGTTGACGCCGTTGGTCGCCGCCATCACCACGAAGATGAAGATGATCACCGCGCCGACCTTGGTGAGCTCCAGCGCCGGGATGTCCCGGATGAAGCTCAGCGTCGTGCTGCCGACGGTCTCGGTGTTGGTCACCGCGCCGGAGGCGTCGGTCATGGTCGACGGGAACCAGAGGGCGACCACCCCGAACACCGCACCGACCAGGATCTGCCCGAGCAGCTTGCCGCGAGCGCTCAGGCCGCCGCTGTGCCGCTTGCGGACCTTGAGGAAGTCGTCGATGAAGCCGACGGCTCCGGAGAAGACCATCAGGCCCAGCAGCACCAGCGCGGTGATCGTCGGCTCGACCTGGGCGATCTGGGCGTCCGGCAGCGTGGTCAACGCGAGGTGACCCGCCACGTACGCGATGACCGTGGCCAGGATGAACACCACGCCGCCCATCGTCGGCGTGCCCTTCTTGCCCTGGTGCATCTGCGGACCCTCGGCCCGGATGGGCTGCCCGGCCTTGAGCCGGGTGAACACCTTGATCGCGATCGGGGTGCAGAACAGCGAAACCAGGAAGGCCACCCCGATGGCCACGATGACCGCCCTCACGCGGTGCCGTCCTCGGTCGCGGCTGCGGGGCTCGCAAGCTCACTCCTCGCACTCCCCGTGCCGTCCTCGGTCGCGGCTGCGGGGCTCGCAAGCTCACTCCTCGCACTCCCCGTGCCGCCCTCGGTCGCGGCTGCGGGGCCCGCCTCGCCCGCGACGACGGCCCCGGCGCGCAGCGCGTCGGCCACCTCCCAGGTCCGGTACCGGGAGCCCTTCACCAGGACGACGTCGCCCGGCCCTAACTCGTCCCGCAGCACCTCGACGGCCGCCGCCTGATCGGTGAGCAGCACCGACTCTCCTCCCCAGTCACCTACCGATGTCGCGCCCCCGTGGATCGGGGCCGCCGGCTCGCCCACCACGAGCAGCCGGTCCACGCCCAGTTCGGCCGCGAGCCGACCCACCTCGGCGTGCCCCTCGGCCTCGTACGACCCCAGCTCGGCCATGTAGCCCAGCACCGCGACGGTGCGCCGCCCCCGCCCGATCCCGGCCAGCGCACGCAGCGCCACCGCCATCGAGGCCGGGTTGGCGTTGTACGAGTCGTCGATCACGGTCACCCCGTCGGGGCGTTCGAAGACGTCCATCCGACGGGTCGAGACCAGTCCGAGCCCGCCGAGCGCCGTGGCCAGCTCGGCCAGCGGCATGCCCAGCTCCCGGGCCACCGCCGCGGCGGCGAGCGAGTTCGACACCTGGTGCCGCCCGGTCAGGCCCAACCGCACCGGCGCGTCGCCCTCCGGCGTCACCAGCGTGTACGCGGGCCGCCCCCGCTCGTCGAGGGTCACGTCCTCGGCGCGAACGTCGGCGTGCGCGGCCTCGCCGTAGCGGATGACGCGGGCCACCGTACGGGTGGCCATCGCGTCGACCAGCGGGTCGTCGGCGTTGAGCACCGCCAGGCCGTCGGCCGGCAGCGCCTCCACCAGTTCCCCCTTGGCCACCGCGATCATCTCCCGGGAGCCGAACTCGCCGATGTGCGCCACCCCGACGTTGAGCACCACGGAGATCCGGGGCGGCACCACGTCGCACAGGTAACGCACGTGCCCCACCCCCCGCGCGCCCTTCTCCATCACCAGGTAGCGGGTGTCCGGCCCGGCCTGCAACGCCGTGTACGGGTGCCCCAGCTCGTTGTTGAACGATCCGGGCGGCGCCACCGTGGGGCCGAGCCGCGCGGTCAACTGGGCGATCAGGTCCTTCGTGGTGGTCTTTCCGGAGGAGCCGGTCAGCCCGATCACCGTCAGGTCGGGCAGCCGGTCCACCACGGCCCGGGCCAGCCGGCCCATCGCCGCGAGGGCGTCGTCCACCAGCACCATGGGCACCCCGGGCACCTCGCGGGTGCCCAGCACCGCCACGGCACCGGCGGCCACCGCCGCGGCGGCGTAGTCGTGGCCGTCGACCTTCTCGCCGGGGAAGGCGACGAACAGGCACCCCGGGGCGACCTTGCGGGAGTCGAACTCCACGCTGCCGCTCACCCGCACGTGCGGGTCGGCGGCGACCAGCCGCCCGTCGACCACCTGGGCGACCTCGGCCAGGCGCAGCGGGATCACTGCCGACCCGCCGGGTCGCCGAAGCGGGCCCGCAGGGCGGTGGCCAGTTCGACGCGGTCGTCGAACGGATGCACCTGCCCGGCCACCTCCTGCCCCTGCTCGTGTCCCTTGCCCAGCAGCGCCACCACGTCGCCGGGTTCGGCCAGCCGGACCGCCTCGCCGATGGCCGCCCGCCGGCCGGCCACCTCCAGGATCCGGGCCGACGCGCCCGCGGCGTACGCGCCGGCGAGCACCTCGGCGCGGATCACCGCCGGATCAGCCGTACGGGGATTGTCGTCGGTCACCAGCACCAGGTCGGCCCCCCGCGCCGCCGCGGCACCCATGTGCGGGCGCTTGCCCCGGTCCCGGTCGCCACCGGCACCGATCACGCAGATCAGCCGGCCGCTGCTCAACTCCCGGAGGGCGGCCAGCGCCGCCACGATGGCGTCGGTCTTGTGCGCGTAGTCGACGACACCGCGCACCGGGCCGGGCGCGTCGACCAGTTCCAGCCGGCCGGGCACCCCGCCGCAGGCGGCCACCCCGTCGACGGCCGTCTTCGGGTCCACCCCGGCACCGACCAGCATCGCCACGGCCAGCAGGGCGTTCGCCACGTTGTGCCGGCCGGGCAGCGCCACCCCGGCGGGCAGGGTGAGCCCGTCCGGGCCGTGCAGGGTGAACCGCTGCGCGTACCCCGCGCCGTCGACGCCGTCGGCCCACCAGGTCGCCGACCGGTCACCGGCCGCCGAGTAGGTCACCGTGCGGGCCTTGTACAGGGGCCGCAGGGCCGGGTCGTCGTGGTTGAGCACCTCGACGTCGCAGCGACCGTCGAACAGCCGGGCCTTGGCCGCGAAGTAGTCCTCGACGTCGGCGTGGAAGTCCAGGTGGTCGGAGCCGAAGTTGGTGTAGCCGCCCACGGTGAACCGCACCCCGCCGACCCGGCCCATCGCCAGCGCGTGGCTGGAGACCTCCATGACCAGCGCGGTCACCCCGCGCTCGCGCGCGGCGGCCAGCATCGCGTGCAGGTCGGTGGCCTCCGGGGTGGTCCGCACGCTGTCGACGACCAGGTCGCCCAGGCGGGTCTCCACGGTGCCGATCAGCCCGGTGGTGTGACCGGCGGCCCGCAGGCCCGACTCGACCAGGTACGCCGTGGAGGTCTTGCCGGCGGTGCCGGTCACCCCGACCACGGTCAGCGTCGACGTCGGATCGCCGTACACGGTCGAGGCGAGTACGCCGAGCACCGCGCGGGGGTCGGGCACGACCAGCGCCGGCAGGCCCGCGGCGGCGGCGAGTTCCGCACCGGCCGGGTCGGTCAGCAGCGCGACCGCGCCGGCCGCCGCGGCGTCGGCGGCGAACTCCGCGCCGTGCCGGCGGGCACCGGGCAGGGCCGCGTACAGGTCGCCGGGGTGGACCTCCGCACTGGCGTGCGTCACACCGGTGACCAGCGGGTCCGCACCTGACGGGGCCGCCACGGCGAGCCGGGCGGCGAGGTCGCCGAGCGGGGTTCCGGTCAGGGTACGGGGACGAGGATTGCCGGGCACGGCGTCAGACCCTACCCGGTCGTCCGGTTCCGGCCGCACAGCCGCCCCGGTGGTTCGTCCGCACTCACCGATCATGTCCCGCCGTGACTGGTCAGCGTGGATAGACCACGAACTTCGGGGCCGTCCCGGCACCCGACGGGGGCACCCGGTCGTGCCGCAGCGCGAACTGCATCATCTCCCGGAACGCGGGCGCGGCGATGTCACCGCCGCCACCGCCGGGGGTGTGCGCGAACACCGCGATGACGTAGCGGGGCTTCTCGGCGGGTGCCATCCCGATGAAGGACGCGACCTCGCCCGGCTGCTTCTGCCCGTTCACCAGCCGCCAGCCGGTGCCGGTCTTGCCGGCGACCCGGTAGCCGGGAACGGCCGCGGCCCGACCGGTGGCGCCCTCGACGGTGGTCACCGCCTCCAGGATGGTGCGCAGCGCGGCGGCGTTGTCGGGGCTCAGCACCGGACGGGTGACCGGCGGCTCGGCGGGCACCCGGGTGCCGTCCGGCTCGATGATCTCCTTGACCAGGTGCGGCTGCACGTAGGTGCCGTCGTTGGCGATGGCGGCGTACGCCGCGGCCATCTGCAACGGGGTGGCGTCGACGCTGTGCCCGATGGGCACCGACCCGTACGACGAGTCGCTCCACTCCTGTGCGGGCAGCAGCCGGCCGCTGGCCTCCCCCGGCATGCCCACCCCGGTCGCCCGGCCCAGCCCGAAGCGGCCCTGGTAGTCGATCAGTCGTTCCTGGCCGAGCTTGTCGGCGATCTGGATGGTGCCGACGTTCGACGAGTACGCCATCATCCCCGCCAGGCTCATCCGCCGCCCGTTCGCCTGGTGGGTGTCGGAGAACCAGGTGTCGCCCTTGCGGATGCCGTTGGCCACCGGGAACGACGTGTCGGGGGTGATCACGCCCTCCTGCAACGCCGCCCCGAAGGTGATCGCCTTGTGCACCGAGCCGGGATCGACCACGAAGCTGGTGGCCGCGTCCTCCCGGTCGGAGGGTCGGCTGGCCTCCGGCCGGGCCGCGTTGTACGTCGGGTGGCTGGCCTGGGCCAGCACCTCCCCGCTCGGGATCTCGATGACCACGGCGGCGCCGGTGCTGCCCTTCACCTCGGCCATCCGCTCGCTGAGGATGCGCTGCACCATGAACTGCAGGTCACGGTCGATGGTCAGCCGCACCGAGCTGCCCGGCTCGGCCGGCGTGGTGCGGCTGTAGCCGCCGGGGATCGGCGCGGCCAGATCACCGAGGCCGACCTCGAACACCCGCTGACCGTCCTCGCCGTGCAGCAGGTCGTCGTAGCGGGCCTCCAGCCCCTCCAGGCCGACCATGTCGGGGCTGGTGAAGCCGAGCAGGTTGGCCGCCAGGTCACCGCCGGGCACCTCCCGCCGCTCGTCGCGGTGGGTGTTGATGCCCGGCAGCTCCAGTGCCATGATCTGGCGGGCCCGACCGATCTCCACCCCCCGTGCGAGGTACTCGAACTGGGAGTCGACGCCGTTGATCCGCTTGCGTGGCTGCATCTTCTCCGCCAGCTCCGAGGCGGGCACGCCGAGCAGCGGGGACAGCGCCTTCGCGGTGGCCGCGATGTCCTCCACCTGGGTCGGGTCGGCGTAGACGTAGCGGGCCTCGACGCTGTGTGCCAGCGGAGCGCCGTCCCGGTCGTAGATCGCCCCGCGCGGGGCGAGCAGTTGCACCGTCCGGGTGCGGTCGGAGAGCCCACCGTCGGCGTACGCCGGGGTCTCCACGGTCTGCAGGTGCACCAGCCGGATGCCGACGGCGGCGAACAGGGCCAGGGTGAGCGCCGTGCCGAGACGCAGCCGGCGACCCGGATCGGCGAGCTTCGGCGGGCGTGGCGGTTTCCGGGACGGGCGGCGCGCGGCGGCCGGGCGGCGGCCCGGAGCCGGGGTGGTACGCCGACGCGGCGCGGGCGGCGGCCCGTCGTCGGTGGAACCCGGACCCCGCGGCGTGACCGTACGCACGACGGCGGTGGTCTCCCGCCGCCCGGAGCGGGCGGCGGCGCGGCCCCCGTCGAGCACCTGGAGGGCGGGGCGGAACGGATCGGCGGAACGGGTGCTGCCGCGCGGGGTGCGTCGCTGTTCGGCGCGGCCCGGACGGTCCTGTTGTTCGGCCCGGCCGGTGCCGGCCTGGCCGGCGCTCTCCTCACGGATCGTGCGGCCCCGGGGGGTGTACGCGCGGGCGCCGGAGATCCCACCGGCCGCCTCGCCACCGCGTGCCCCCGCGGCCCGGCCGCCCGTGGCACGCGACGAGCCGCGCCGGGAGCCTGTGGCGTCCCGGCGCGGTTCCTCGGATCTCGGTGGCACGGCCTACCCCTCCGCGCCCTGCTGGCTGGTGACCGACGGCTGCCCGTCGGCCGGCTGCGGCACGCCGATGACCTTGCCGTCGGGCAGCCGGATGTACGCCGGCTCCCCGGACTCGACCAGGCCCAGCCTGCGGGCCTCGGCGGCCAGGTTGCCCGGTGCCTCCGCCTCGGCGATCTGCTTCTTCAGCTGCTGCTGCTCGACGTCGAGCCTGGCCTGCTGCTGCTGGAGCTTCTCCAACCGGAAGGCGTTCTCGTTGATCTTCGTGTTGACCGCGAGGATGCCCAGCACCCCGCCGACGACCAGCACCACGACGAGCGCCGCGAACGGTGCCCGGGGTGCCTTCACCGGCGGCGGCGGCGCGACCCGCAGACGCGGCGGGTTCGCCTGCTCGGCGGCGCCGGCCTTCTCGACCGGACGCAGCGCGGCGCTGCCCTGGGTGAGGTACTCGTGCGCCCCCCGGGCACGAGTCTCCTCCAGCCGGTTCATCCGGTCCGCGTGCGGTGTGCCGCCCCCGGCCCGCGTGGTCCGCTGCGCCGCGGTCCGGCCCCCCGACCGCGGTGCGCGCGGCACGCCGGCGAACTCCCGGCGCTCACGCTTGTTGACGTCCATATCCCTCCCCCTCTTCGTCCGTCCCTGTCCCGTCCCTCGGCATCCGCCGTGACCCCCGTGCGGGTGTCACGGCCGATCCCGCCCCCGGTTCCTGCGTCGTCGTGGCCCTGCGGCGGTACCGTTCGCGGTCGGCCCGCCCCTGCTGCCGTTCCTCCGGGTCGAGGCGCTCCGCGGCCCGCAACCGCACGGAGGCGGCCCGCGGGTTCGCGGCGACCTCCGCCTCCCCGGCCAGCTCCGCGCCCCGGCTCAGCAGCCGGAACGTCGGACCCGAGCCGGGCAGCTCGACCGGGAGGTCGACCGGGCCCTTGCTGCGGACCCGGTCGGCGAGCGCCTGCTTGGTGAGCCGGTCCTCCAGCGAGTGGTAGGACAGGACCACCAGGCGACCGCCCACCGTGAGCGCGTCGAGGGCAGCCGGCAGTGCCGTCTCCAGCACCGCCAGTTCCCTGTTTACCTCGATCCGTAAAGCCTGAAACGTTCTCTTTGCCGGGTGACCGCCCGTTCGTCGGGCCGGTGCCGGAATAGCCTCCCGGACCAGCTCGGCCAGTCGCGCCGACGAGGTGATCCGGACCCGTTCCCGGTCCCGGATGATCGCCGAGGCGATCCGCCCGGCGAACTTCTCCTCGCCGTACACCCGCAGCACCCGGGCCAGCTCCGGGTGGCCGTAGGTGTTGACCACCTCCTCGGCGGTCACCCCCCGGGTCTGGTCCATCCGCATGTCCAGCGGGGCGTCCTGCGCGTACGCGAACCCGCGATCGGGCGCGTCGAGCTGCAACGAGGAGACCCCCAGGTCGAACAGGATCCCGTCGATGCCGGGGTAACCCAGCCGGGCGAGCACATCCGGCAACTCGTCGTAGACGGCGTGCTCCAGGTGGACCCGGTCGGCGAAGCGGGCCAGCCGGACCCGCGCGTGCGCGAGGGCCTCGGTGTCCCGATCCAGGCCGATCAACAGGGTGCTCGGGTGCCGTTCCAGCACCGCCTCGGCGTGCCCGGCCAACCCCAGCGTCGCGTCGACGTGGACTGTCCGGTCACCCCTGCCCAGCGCGGGGGCGAGCAGCTCGAGACACCGCTCGAGCAGCACCGGCACGTGCGTGCCGCGAAGCTCCCCCATGTCGACCCCCACTGGTTGCGCCTGTTCTTCTCGTTCCGCGTTCTGTTCGTCGGACGACGCCGTGCCGCCGTACCGCCAGATCCCCATCCGCTCCCGCCCGCCCGCCGGGCCACGGCCCACCGTGACGGATCGTGCGCCTGGCACCGGGGAAGGGATGCCAGGAACTCGAAAGCGGCTGGAGATCTCGCAGTACGCCGGACGTCGTCACGCCCTACAGACCGCCGGGCAACACCCCCTCGGAGATGTCGGCGAAGTCGTCTTCGCTCTCCGCGAGGTAGTTGTCCCAGGCCGCCCTGTCCCAGATCTCCACCCGGGTGCTCGCCCCGATGACCACCAGCTCCCGCTCGAGGGCCGCGTACGTGCGCAGGTGTGCCGGGATAGTCACCCGGCCCTGCTTGTCGGGCACCTCGTCGTGGGCGCTGGCGAAGAAGACCCGGCTGTAGGCCCGGGCCGCCTTGTGCGTCATCGGCTGCGCGCGCAACTGCTCCGCGATCCGTTGGAACTCGGGCGTCGGGAAGACGTACAGGCAGCGCTCCTGCCCTTTGGTGATCACGACACCCCCCGCCAACTCGTCCCGGAACTTCGCCGGAAGGATCAACCGGCCCTTGTCGTCCAGGCGTGGGGTGTGGGTGCCGAGGAACATCGGCCCAACCCCCTCGCCCTTGTAGCGGCGTTCGCGCGCCGCTGACCCCCCGGGCCGGTGGGCCCTCCCGGCCTCACCAATGCGCCCCACTCTACTCCACTTCCCTCCACCCGCAACCAGATTCGGCCCCACGGCGCGCCGTCTCGGCGCGCAAAACCGCACGTCAACACGGGTGGAGCGGAGTGGAGGGCCCCGGCGCCCCCGCCGGGTCCGCTTTCCGACATCGATCGACCCACGCCGTCCCGGGTCATCGTGCGGCAGGCCCGGACGGGCCCGTCGGCGGCGCGTCGGCGGGCGCGTCGGCGGGGCGTCGCAGCATGCGGCATGCTGCGCTATCCAGAGCTGAAGATGCGCCGACTTGCCGCAAGACCCGCCCACCCCCGCACCGGCCACGTCCGCCCGGGCGGACCGCACAGCCACGTCGGCCCGAGCGGACCGCACGGCCACGTCCGCCCCGGCGGACCGCACAGCCACGTCCGCCCGAGCGGACCGCACAGCCATGTCCGCCCCGGCGGACGGAACGCCCTCGGCCCCGGCGGACGGAACGCCCTCGGCCCCGGTCTGGCGGGTGCCGGGGTCCGGTAACCTCGCTCGGGTGACGGACGCGAAGATGCCCCTGCGGGCGAAGGTGGCCAGCTCCGTGTCGCGGACCGCGGCGGCGCTGTCGCGGGCCGCCGGCCGTGGCGACGGCTCGGTGATCGGTGGTTGGATCGGCCTGAAGATCGATCCGGACCTGCTGGCCCATCTGGCTGCCGGTCGGGCCATCGCGCTGATCTCCGGCACCAACGGCAAGACCACGACCACCCGGCTCGCCGCCGCCGCCGTGGGGGTGCTCGGCCGGGTCGCCACCAACTCCTTCGGCGCCAACATGCCCACCGGCCACACCTCGGCGCTCGCCAAGGCCGGCAGCACCCCCTACGCCGTGCTGGAGGTCGACGAGCACTACCTCGCGCAGGTGTTGGAGGCGACCGAACCGCACGTGGTCGCGCTGCTCAACCTCTCCCGCGACCAGCTCGACCGCGCCAAGGAGGTCGCCATGATGGCGCAGCTCTGGCGCGCGGCCCTGGTCCGCCACCCCGACGTGCGCGTCATCGCCAACGCCGACGACCCGATGGTGGTCTGGGCGGCCAGCCCACCACCGGCCCACGACCACCGGATCACCCCACCCCAGGTGGTGTGGTTCTCCGCCGGTCAACGCTGGCACGACGACTCGTGGGTCTGCCCCGAGTGCGGTTCGACGATCCAGCGCGCCGAGGGACAGTGGTGGTGCACCGGGTGCCCGCTGCGCCGCCCCGAGCCGCAGTGGACGGTGGAGGACGACGGCGTGGTCGACCCGACCGGCGCCTGGCACCGGGTCAAGCTCCAGCTCCCGGGCAAGGTCAACCTGGGTAACGCGGCGACCGCGCTGGCCGTGGCCGCCGAGTTCGGCGTCCGCCCGGTGGACGCCTCGCTCAAGCTCAAGGACGTCACCTCCGTCGCCGGCCGCTACGCCCAGGTGGAGCGGGACGGGCGCAACATCCGGCTGCTGCTGGCCAAGAATCCGGCCAGTTGGCTGGAGGCGTTCGACATGGCCGACGAGGCGCCGACACTGCTGTCCATCAACGCCCGCGACCCCGACGGGCTGGACACCTCCTGGCTCTTCGACGTCGACTTCGCCCCGCTGCGCGGCCGGCACGTGCTGATCACCGGCGACCGGGCGTACGACCTCGCCGTCCGTCTCGACGTCAACGACGTGCCGTTCCAGCACGTACGCACGTTCGACGAAGCCGTCCGGGCGGTGCCTCCGGGGCGCCTGGAGGTCATCGCGAACTACACCGCGTTCCAGGACATCCGAGCGGAGTTGGACCGTGTCAACTGAGAGCCTGCGTATCGTCTGGGTCTACCCCGACCTGCTGTCCACCTACGGCGACCGGGGCAACGCGCTGATCCTCGCCCGGCGGGCGCAGCAGCGCGGCTTCCCCGTCGAGGTGCTGGAGGTCCGCTCCGACCAGCGGCTGCCCGCGTCGGCCGACATCTACCTGATCGGCGGGGGCGAGGACGGCCCGCAGGCGCTGGGCGCGCAGCGGCTGATCACCGACGGTGGCCTGCACCGCGCCGTCGCGCAGGGCTCCGTGGTGTTCGGGGTGTGCGCCGGCTACCAGTTGCTCGGCGTGTCCTTCTTCGCCAAGGGCACCCGGTGCGCCGGGCTGGAACTGCTCGACATCAGCTCCGACCGCGGGCCCAGCCGGGCGGTCGGCGAGCTGGCCGGCGACGTCGACCCGCGGCTGGGCCTGCCGCCGCTGACCGGCTTCGAGAATCACGGCGGCCGCACCCACCTCGGCCCCGGTGCCGCACCGCTGGCACGGGTCACCGCCGGGGTGGGCAACGACGGGGCGACCGAGGGCGCGTGGCGGGGCAAGCTGCTCGGCACGTACTCGCACGGGCCGGCGCTGGCCCGCAACCCGGCCCTGGCCGACCTGCTGCTGCGCTGGGCCACCGGCGTCCACCAGCTTCCGCCGCTGGACGACACCTGGTCCGACCGGCTCCGGTCCGAGCGCCGCGCCGCGGTGGCCGCCGCCGACCGGGCATGATCCCCGCCGTCCGGCGGCTGCTGCGGCAGCCGTCGGCCGTGCGTTTCGCCGGGCTGCTGCTCCTGCTCGCGATCCTCACCCCGGTGGCGCTGCTGGCGCCCCGGCCGGAGCTGTCGGAGCTGCCGGAGCGGGCCGACCAGCTCGGCGGGTACGCCCCGATGGCCGCGATCGTCGGCGGGGCGCTGTTGCTGGTGGCGCTGGTGCCCCGCACGTTCGTCACACTCGCCTCGGGGGCCATCTTCGGCGCGTGGGAGGGGGCCGCGTACGCCCTGGGGGCCGCGCTGCTCGCGGCGGCGCTGGGCTTCGCGGTGGGCCGGTTGCTCGGGCGCGAGTTCGTGGCCGAGCGGGTCCGGGGGCGGCTGGCCCGGCTGGACGGCTGGTTCGCCCGGCAGAGCGTGCTCGGGGTGATCACCGTGCGGCTGCTGCCGATCTCCGGTTTCGGCATGGTCAGCTACGGCTACGGCACCACCGGGGCGCGGCTGCTGCCGTTCCTCGCCGGCAGCGTGATCGCCTCCGCCCCCACCGCCTTCGGGTACGCGGCGGTGGGGGCGGCGGTCACCACGTCGGGTGACGTCAACTGGTTCGCCGCCGCCCCCGCCGGCCTCGGCGTGATCGCCAGCGCCGTGCTCGTCCACCGCTGGTGGCGCGCCGAGCGCCGCCGCCCCACCCCCACCTGACGCGTACCGTCCTTCGTCTTCGACCCGGCGGTCAGGCGACGACCGAGACCATCCGGCCCGGGACCACGATCACCTTGCGGGGTTCCCGGCCGGCCAGGACGGCGGCGACCGCCTCCAGGGCCGCCGCGCGGACGTCGGCCTCGGCGGCGTCGGCGGGCATCTCGACCCGACCCCGGACCTTGCCGTTGACCTGCACCGGGTACGTCACCGACTCGGCCACCA
The DNA here is from genome assembly GCF_900091585.1 of Micromonospora nigra. Lineage (NCBI taxonomy): Bacteria > Bacillati > Actinomycetota > Actinomycetes > Micromonosporales > Micromonosporaceae > Micromonospora > Micromonospora nigra. The sequence goes on from NZ_FMHT01000003.1 coordinate 1,141,408, forward strand.
GCAGCGCCGGGTCGGCGGTCGGGAAGTCCACGTACGTCAGCGAGGTGTCGTGCCCCAGCCGGTGCCACAGTTCCTCGGCGACGTGCGGGGCGAACGGCGCCAGCATCAGCACCAGCGGTTCGGCCACCTCGCGCGGGGTCTGCGACAGCCGGGTCAGCCCGTTGGTCAGCTCGATCAGCTTGGCGATCGCGGTGTTGAACCGGATCGCCTCCATGTCGGCGCGGACCCCGTCGACGACCTTGTGCAGCAGCCGCCGGGTGGCCTCGTCGGCCGGCGCGTCGGTGACCCGCGGCGCGCCGGTCGACTCGTCGACGATCGCCCGCCACACCCGTTGCAGGAACCGGTACGAGCCGACGACCGCCCGGGTCTCCCAGGGGCGGGACACCTCCAGCGGGCCCATCGACATCTCGTACACCCGGAAGGTGTCGGCGCCGTACGCGGCGCACATCTCGTCGGGGGTGACGACGTTCTTCAGCGACTTGCCCATCTTGCCGTACTCGCGGCTGACCTGCGTGTCGCCCAGGTAGTAGCCGCCGTCACGCTCGACGACCTCCTCGGCGGGCACGTACGCGCCGCGTTCGTCGGTGTAGGCGTACGCCTGGATGTAGCCCTGGTTGAACAGCTTGCGGAACGGCTCGAACGACGAGACGTGGCCCAGGTCGTACAGGACCTTGTGCCAGAACCGGGCGTACAGCAGGTGCAGCACGGCGTGTTCGGCGCCGCCGACGTACAGGTCGGTCCCGCCGCAGTCGCCCTCGCCGCGCGGCCCCATCCAGTACGCCTCGTTCTCGGCGTCGACGAACCGGTCCGGGTTGGTCGGGTCCAGGTAGCGCAGCTCGTACCAGCACGAACCGGCCCACTGCGGCATCACGTTGGTCTCGCGGGTGTAGCGCTTCGGCCCGTCGCCCAGGTCCAGCTCCACCTCGACCCAGTCGCGGCGGCGCGACAGCGGGGTCTCCGGGTTGCTGTCGGCGTCGTCCGGTTCGAACGTCTTCGGCGAGAAGTCGGCCACCTCGGGCAGCTCGACGGGCAGCATCGACTCGGGCAGCGCGATCGCCGCTCCGGTCTCGTCGTACACGATGGGGAACGGCTCGCCCCAGTAGCGCTGCCGGGAGAACAGCCAGTCCCGCAGCCGGTAGGTGACCGCCCCGCTGCCGTGTCCCTCGGCCTCCAGCCACCCGATGATGCGGGCCTTCGCGTCGGCCACCTCCAGGCCGTCCAGGTTCAGGCCGCGCTCGGGTGCGGCGCTGTTGACCGCCGGGCCGTCACCGGTGTACGCCTTGCCGGCGAAGCCCTCCGGCGGCTGCACCGTGCGCACGATGGGCAGGTCGAACACCTCGGCGAAGGCCCAGTCCCGCTCGTCCTGTGCCGGCACCGCCATGATCGCGCCGGTGCCGTAGCCGGCCAGCACGTAGTCGGCGATGAAGATCGGGATCTCGGTGTCGGTGACCGGGTTGACGGCGTACGCGCCGATGAAGACGCCGGTCTTGTCCTTCGTGTCGGCCTGCCGCTCGACGTCGGTCTTGGCCGCCGCCGCCTTGCGGTACGCCTCCACCGCCGCCCGCGGGCTGGCGTGCCCGCCGGTCCAGGCGTCCCGCGTACCGTCCGGCCAGGCCGCCGGCACCAGCGCGTCGACCAGCTCGTGTTCGGGAGCCAGCACCATGTAGGTGGCGCCGAAGATCGTGTCGGGGCGGGTGGTGAACACCCGGACGGGGGCGACGCTCGTCGCGAAGTCGATGTGCGCGCCCTGCGAACGGCCGATCCAGTTGCGCTGCATCAGCTTGATCGGTTCCGGCCAGTCCAGGGTGTCCAGGTCGTCCAGCAGCCGGTCCGCGTACGCGGTGATCCGCATCATCCACTGCTTCAGGTTCCGCTTGAAGACGGGGAAGTTGCCCCGCTCCGAACGGCCGTCGGCGGTGACCTCCTCGTTGGCCAGCACGGTGCCCAGCCCCGGGCACCAGTTCACCGGGGCCTGCGAGACGTACGCCAGCCGGTGGTCGTCGACGACCGCCCGGCGCTCGGCGACGGTCAGCGCGGCCCAGGGGCGGCCGTCGGGGGTGGGCCGGTTCCCGCCCTCGAACTCGGCGATCAGCTCGGCGATCGGCCGGGCCCGCTTCGCGTCCGGGTCGTACCACGAGTTGAACACCTGCAGGAAGACCCACTGGGTCCAGCGGTAGAAGTCGGTGTCGATGGTGGCCACCGAACGGCGCTCGTCGTGGGCCAGGCCCAGCCGGCGCAGCTGCTCCCGGTACCGGCCGATGTTCGCCTCGGTGGTGGTGCGCGGGTGGGTGCCGGTCTGCACCGCGTACTGCTCGGCGGGCAGGCCGAACGCGTCGAAGCCCATCGCGTGCAGCACGTTGCGGCCCGCCATCCGCTGGTAGCGGGCGAAGCAGTCGGTGCCGATGTAGCCCAGCGGGTGCCCGACGTGCAGGCCGGCGCCCGACGGATAGGGGAACATGTCCAGCACGTACAGCTTCTCCGCGCCGGCGCGCGGGTGACCGGGGTCGGCCAGCGGGCCGGTCGGGTTCGGGGCGTGGAAGGTGCCCTCGCGTTCCCAGGTGTCCTGCCAGCGGCGTTCGATCTCGTCGGCCATCGCCGCCGTGTAGCGGTACGGGGGAATCTCGCTCTGCTCGCTCATGCCGGCGCTCCGCTGCGCTCCGCGCCGACATGAGGCACCACCGCACTGATCCTGATGATTCGCTCGCTCTGCTCGCTCATGGCCTCTCCTCGCGTGGCTCGGCGGAGTCTCTCGCTGGCTGGTCCCGTGCTCACCGCCCGGCGGGGCGGACGACCACCCGCGGGCACGAAAAAGCCCCTCACGCATGAGGGGCCGCCGTGCTGTCGCGCTCAGCGCATCAGCACGGCCCGGTAAGAAGCAGGAAGACTCCGGCCATGCACGGCAGTGTACCGTGCCGGCGGCTTGCGGATGTCGCCACCGTCAGGTGGGACGGTCGGGGCGGCCCGGCCGGTCCCCTCCCCCGGCGACCGGCGGCCCGTCGTGGTCGTGGTCGTGGTCGTGGAACAGGGTGCCGGCCGCCAGCGGGGCACCCGCCCGGTACGCCGCCCGGGCCAGGGCGTAGCCGCCGACCGGGGCGGTGAACAGTTGCAGCCCGACGGCCACCAGCACCACCACGGCGGTGCGTACCCCCGGCATCAGCAGCAGCACCCCGAGCAGCACGCAGACCAGGCCCAGGCTCGCCGCCTTCGCCACGGCGTTCATCCTGTTGTAGACGTCCGGCAGCCGGACCAGGCCCACGGCGCTGATGGCCACCAGCAGCACGCCGACCCCCAGCAGGGCCGTCCCCGCCACGACCCGGATCACCGCTGCTCCCGGTGCACGAGCCGGGCCAGGGCGACCGTGGCCAGGAAGCTGACCAGTGTGCCGGTGAGCACGAGGTCGAGCAGGTTCGGCTGGTCCAACCGGACGGCGAGCACCGCCACGGCCGCCAGGAAGACGAAGAAGCCGAGGTCGAGGGCCGCCGCCCGGTCGGCGTCGGTCGGACCGGCCACCAGTCGGCCGACGACCACCACCATGGCGGACGCGAGCACCAGCAGCGCCACGTCGAGCAGGATCGTCATCGTTCACCTCCATTACGGTTCGCGCCGCCGATAGGGTGCGCGCCGCCGACGGGGCGCAACGCCGCCAACAGGTACCCCTCCAACTCGGCCAACTGCCGGCGGAACGTCTCCGCGTCGCCGGCGTGCATGCCGTGCACGGACAACGCAGGCGGATCCCGGTGCACCCCCACGGTCAGGGTGCCGGGGGTGAGGCTCACCGCCAGGGCCATGGCCGCCACCTCGGTGTCCGTCCCGGCGCGCAGCGGCACCCGCACGATCGCCGGGCACAGCGCGTGGCCGGGGGTCAGGATCTCCCGCGCCACCACCAGATTCGCCTGCACCAGCCGGACGGTGAAGAAGCCGGCGAAGCGCAGGATCCGCCCGGTTCGCCACACCACCCGCCGGGGCAGCCCGGCCCGAGGGCTCATCGTCCCGTCACCGCCCGTACGTAGCCGTCCGGGTCGAGCAGGCCGGCCGCCGCCGCGTCGGCCACGTCCAGCAGCGGCTGCGCGACCAGCCCCGCGACCAACGACAGTCCGGCCAACACCAGCGGCGCGACCACCAGCCGCTGCCCGGTCCACTCCGCCGACGTCGGCGCCTCGGGCGGGTCACCGGCGAACAAGGCGCTCCAGATCTTGAGCATGGACAGCAGGGTGATGAGGCTGACCAGCACCGCCACCGTCACGGCGAGCCACTGCCCGGCCTCGGTGGCAGCCCGCAGCAGCACGAACTTGGCCAGGAAACCGCTGTACGGGGGCAGACCGGCCAGGGACAGGGCCGCCCAGGCGAACGCCAGGGCCAGCATGGGCCGGGCCACGTAGAGCCCACCCGGCCCGTCGAGCCGGTCGGAGCCCCGGGAGGCCCGCACCGCCGCCGCGCACAGGAACAGCGCGGCCTTCACCACGATGTACTGGGCCAGGTAGTACACGGCCGCCGCCAGGCTCGCGGCGGTGAACAGGGCGAGCCCGAGCAGCACGTACCCGATCTGGCTGACCATGTGGAACGACAGGATGCGGCGCATCGAGTTCTCGCCGACCGCGCCGAGCACACCCACCACCATGGAGGTCAACGCCACCGCGCCGAGCAGCACGTGGTAGGTGGGGTCGCCGTCGTAGACCACCGCGAAGATCCGGATGACCGCGTACAGGCCGACCTTGGTGAGCAGGCCGGAGAACAGCGCCACCACCACCGGCGAGGCGGCCGGATAGGTGCGGGGCAGCCAGTCGTGCAGCGGCACGAACGCACTCTTGATCGCCAGGGCCACCAGGACCACACCGCCGGCCGCCGCGACCATCGGGTCGTCCCGGGCCGCACCGGCGAGATCCCCCAGGCCGACCACTCCGGTCACCCCGTAGACCAGGCCCACGCCGGCCAGCAGGATCGTGGAGCCGAGCAGGTTCGTGGCGACGTACACCCGGCCGGCGGACGTGCGCCGCGTCCCGCCGGCCAGGCCGAGCAGCACGTACGACGGCACCAGCATGACCTCGATCAGCACGAACAGGTTGAACAGGTCGGTGGTGAGGAACGCGCCGTACGCCCCGGCGGAGAGCACCAGCGCCAGCGGGAGCAGGTACGGCTGGCGGTCCTCCCCGGTGGCGGCGGCCGAGACGAGGCAGCCGAGCACCACCAGCGCGGCCACCGTGACCAGCAGGGCGCTGAGCGGATCGGCGGCCAGGCTGATGGCGACGACAGGCGGCCACCCGCCGGCCCGGAGCACCGGCACGGCACCGCCACGGGTGGCCGCCAGGAGCACCCCACCCGTGACCAGCACCGCGATCGTCACGGTGGAGGCGGCCACCCGGTGCAGCACCGGCCGACGCGGCGCCGCGAGCAGGACGCCGGCGGCCAGCAGTGGCCCGGCCACCGGCAGCAGCAGGACCAACGCGATCACGGTCGACCTCCGCCGGTTCCCGCGTCGGTCCCGTCGTGACGAGACGCGGGGCCCGGTTCGGGGCCACCACCAGCGGCGGTCCGGGGGGCACCGTCCGCGGCAGGGGGCGCCCCGGTCCCCGGCCCCCGGGGACTGTCGGCGTCGGACCCCGGCCCCCGGGGACTGTCGGCGTCGGGTCCCGGTCCTCGCGGGCGGCCGGCGCTCGGCCCCGGTCCTCCGGGACCGTCGGCGTGCGGCCCGGGGGCCGCTGGATCACGGCGGAGGAGCCCGAGCAGGTGCACGGTGATCCCGAAGGTGATCACGATCGCGGTCAGCACGAACGCCTGCGGCAGTGGATCCGCCGCGTCCGGCGCCGGCCCCTCCAGCGCGGACGTCCGCCGCTGGAGTCCGCCCGCCGCCAGCAGCAGCACGTTGACGGCGTGCCCGAGCAGGACGAAGCCGAGCACCACCCGCAACTGCCCGGGCCGCAGCAGCAGGAAGACACCGGCGGCCACGAGGACGCCCGTGACCAGGGCGGCGCTCATCGTACGACCTCCGGATCCGGCAGCCGCCCGCCCGGCGTACCGGCCAGGCGCCGGACCGCCGCCACCACCAGGGCCAGCACCATCAGGTAGACACCCAGGTCGAACAGCAGCGAGGAGGACACCGACGGAACCGGGGCCGGCAGGCTGACCGTGACGGGGGTGAGCAGGGGCCGGCCGGCCACGGCCGGCGCGACTCCGACGCCGACGGCCACCAGCAGTCCGACGGCCAGCAGCGGCACCGCCCGCAGCCGGCCCAGCAGCGGTGTCCCGCCGGGGTGGGCGAGCTGACCCAGCCCCACGGCGGTGCCGGCGAGCAGTGCGCCGATGAAACCGCCACCGGTCTGCTCGTGTCCCCGCAGGAACAGCACCACCGAGGCGGCCAGCATGACCGGCGCGAGCACCCGGTGGGCCAGGGTCAGCACCACGTCCCCGCCGATGGCCTCCACCCCGCCCGGCCCGGCCGGACGGGCGACGTCCCGGCCGAGGCGGACCAGTCCCAGTGCCACCGCCGCGAGCACCACCGCCTCGCCGAGGGTGTCCAGGGCACGGAAGTCCACCAGGATGGTGTTGACGGTGTTCGCGCCGCCGGTCAACTCCTCGGCCCGGTCGAGATACCAGCGGCCCGCCGCCGACAGCTCGCGGCGCCCGGCCGAGGCGGCGGTGACCGCGGTGGCGGCGACGCCCGCCGCCACCGCGAGCAGTGCGCTGGCGGCCACCCCGACCGGCCGGCCGACGGAGGCCAGCCGGGCCGGCTGCTGCCGCAGCACGAGCATGACCACGACGACGGTCAGCACCTCCACCAGCATCAGGGTCAGTGCGACGTCCGGTGCCCCGGCCGTCAGGAACCACGCCGACAGCAGCAGCCCGACGACCCCGGTCAGCCCGATCGCGGCCAGTGCCGAGCGGGTCAGCACCAGGGCGCCCAGGATGCCGACGAGCAGGGCCAGCAGCAGCCAGTCGCCCCACCGGTCGGGGTCGCCGGCCGGGGCCGGCAGCCGGCCGCTGGTCCCCACCGCGACCGCCGCGAGCACGACCAGGGCCAGCACCGGCCGGGCCAGGTACGGGGCCGGCTCCGGCGGGTGGGCCGGCCGGGCCACCAGGGCGCCGAGGCGCAGCAGCCCCGCTCTGGCACGCTCCCACGATTCGGCGAAGGGCCGGGTGGTCGGCACGGCCCGCACGATCCGGTCGGTCCGGGCGCGGAACGCGAACAGCAGTACGCCGAGCAGCACGGTGAGCGCGGAGAGCCCGAGTGCCGGGGTGAAGCCGTGCCAGAACGCGAGGTACGGCGGAACGCCCTGCGGGCGGGCGTCGTCGGCGGCCCGCTGCACCAGCGGGCTGAGCACGCCCACGGTCGGCCCCAGCACCGTCGCGATCACCGCCGCCACGGCCGCCGGGGCGAGGAACGACCAGGACGGCTCCCGCAACTGCCGCTGCTGGACCGCGCCGGCGTAGATCCCGTGGACGAGGCGGGCGGCGTACGCGAAGGTGAGCACCGAGGCGAGGACGCCGAGAGCGGCTGCGGACCAGCCCAGCAGGGGGGCACCCTGCGCGCCGGACAGCGACTCGAAGATCGCCTCCTTGCCGACGAATCCGATCGTGGGTGGCAGCCCGGCCATGGACATCGCGGCCAACGCGGTGAGCCCGACCGTCACCGGCATGACCTGGCGCAGGCCGGACAGTCTTCGCAGATCCCGGCTGCCGGCCTGGCGGTCGATGATCCCCACCAGCATGAACAGGGTCGCCTTGAACAGCGCGTGGGCGACGGTGTAGAGGATCGCCGCCGCGTCGGAGGCCGGGGTGCCCACGCCGACCACCCCGACCAGCAGGCCGAGCTGACTGATAGTCGAGTACGCCAGCAGCGCCTTGAGGTCGTACTGGCGCAACGCGATCAGTGCACCGACGACGGCGGTGAGCAGCCCGACCACGATCAGGGTCACGTCCCAGGGCCATCGGCCACCGAACATCGCCGAGAACCGCATCAGCAGGTAGATGCCGGCCTTGACCATCGTCGCGGCGTGCAGGTAGGCGCTGACCGGGGTGATGGCCACCATCGCGCCGGGCAGCCAGAAGTGGAACGGCACCTGGGCCGACTTGGTGAACGCCGCGACGACGATCAGGGCGCCGGCTGCCAGGGCGGGCCCGCCGGTCAGCCGTTGCGGGTCGGCCAGGATGGCGTCGAGGTCGCTGGTGCCGAGGTGCACCGTCAGCACCACGACACCGGCCAGCAGGGCGAGCCCACCGGCGACGGTGACGAGCAGGGCCCGGACGGCGGGGCCGGTGGCGTCGGGCCGGCCGCCCAGCCCGATCAGCACGAACGACAGGATCGAGGTCGTCTCCCAGAAGACGAGCAGCACGACCAGTTCGTTGGCGAGCACCACGCCCAGCATCGAGGTGGCGAAGAGGGTCATCGTGGCGTACAACCCGCCGTGCCGGACGTCGGCGCTGAGATAGCGCGGGCAGTAGGCCATGATGAACGCCCCGACACCGAGCGCGAGCAGGGCGAAGACCATGCTGAGGGCGTCCATCCGCAGCGCGGCGCTGACCTCCAGCGAGGGCAGCCACCGCCAGGAGACCGCCACGGCCCGGTCGTCGAGGATCACCGGTAGCCGGGTGAGCAGCAGCCCCGCGGCGATCAGGTAGCCGACGGCCAACACGTAGCCCGCGTTCCGGCCGAGCCACCGGGTGAGCAGCGGGGAGATGACGGCCAGGGCGGTCTGCCAGCCGAGCACGACGGCGAGGATCACGGCCGGCGCCCGGGTTCCGGTCGGCGCGAGCCGGGATGGTCCGGCGCACGGTGCGAGGAACAACTGACCTGGGCGCGACGCGGGGAAGCACGGGCCTGGGCGCGACGCGGGGAAGCACGGACCTGGGCGCGACGCGGGGAAGCACGGTCCGGCACGCGTCGCGGGCCGGGCCGCGACGGTTGCGGCCGCAGTGGGCGAGCAGCCATCGGGCGGCTCTAGGAACCGGGCGCGGCGGCGTCGCCCCGCAGGTAGGCAGCCGACACCCGCAGGTCCGGCCCGGCGCGGCGCGGCACCGCCGGCCACCGGATCGCGAGCAGCCACGAGCCCGGGTTGATCGGCGGGCTCGACTCGCTCATGGTCCTCCGTCCGAGGGCGCGGGGCTGGCGGCGCTTACCCCGACGAACCGGGAGCATGCGTTGCGTGACCGGTGAATCACTGCGTAACCGGTCAAACACCTGCGGCTGTCGGCGTTGACGACAAACATGGTTAGCCTGAGAGGCCAGTGAGATTGCTGCGGCAGACGAGGCTCGCACGTCGCGAACCCAACGGCGGGTCCAGGTGCTCTATACAGAGCTGCCGTGACGGCGACGAGGAGGAGGCCCGTGACACAACAGACCTGGGACGAGGTGGGCGGTCTGCTGCCGCACGACGAGTTCCGCGCCGCCAGTGACGCCATCGTGAGCAACATCGAGCAGGTGATCGAGGGCAAGACCGCCACCGTACGGCTGGCCCTGGCCGTGCTGCTCGCCGAGGGCCACCTGCTCATCGAGGACGTACCGGGCGTCGGGAAGACGAAGTTGGCCAAGGCCCTGGCCCGGTCGATCGACTGCTCGGTGCGCCGCATCCAGTTCACGCCCGATCTGCTGCCCAGCGATGTCACCGGAGTCAGCGTCTACAACCAGGAGACCCACGACTTCGAGTTCCGCCCCGGTGCCGTCTTCGCCAACCTGGTGGTCGGCGACGAGATCAACCGGGCCTCGCCGAAGACCCAGTCGGCGCTGCTGGAGTGCATGGAGGAACGGCAGGTCACCGTCGACGGGGTGACCTACCAGTTGCAGACGCCGTTCATGGTGATCGCGACCCAGAACCCGATCGAGATGGAGGGCACGTACCCGCTGCCGGAGGCGCAGCGCGACCGGTTCACCGCCCGGATCGCGATGGGCTACCCGGACGTGGGCGCGGAACTGGCCATGCTCGACGCCCACGGCAAGGTCGACCCCCTCGCCGGCCTGCGGGCGGTCTCCGACGCCGACACCGTGCGCCAGCTGATCGGCCACGTCCGGCAGGTGCACGTGGCCGACGCGGTCAAGCAGTACGCCATCGACCTGGTCACCGCCACCCGCGAGTCACCGGACCTGCGGCTGGGGGCCTCCCCCGGGCCACCCTCCAGTTGCTGCGCACCGCCCGCGCGGTGGCCGCCCTGGAGGGCCGCGACTACGTGCTCCCCGACGACCTGCAGGTGCTGGCGGTGCCGGTGCTGGCGCACCGGATCATCCCCACCGCCGACGCGCAGCTCGCCCGGCGCACCACCGACGCGATCGTCGCCGAGCTGGTGCACCGGCTGCCACTGCCGCACGACCGGCACCGTTCGCCGTACGACACCCGGCCGCCGGCACCCAGCAACGGCCGCGCGCCGTACGAGCCGCGGAGGCCGTGACGTGCGCGACGGGCTGCGGGGGCTGACCACCCGGGGCCGCTCATTCCTGGCCGCGGCGGTCGCCGCGGGTGTCTCGGCGGGCATCCTCGGCGAGAAGGACCTGCTCCGGGTGGCCGTGCTGCTCGCCATCCTGCCGCTGCTCGCCGCGCTCTACGTCGGGCGCAGCCGTTACAAGCTGGCCTGCACGCGGTCGCTGGAGCCGCCCCGGGTTCCGGCCGGTGCCAGCGCCCGGGTGATGTTGCGCCTGCAGAACCTGTCCCGGCTGCCCACCGGCACCCTGCTGCTGGAGGACCGGCTGCCCTACGCCCTGGGCAGCCGACCCCGCGTGGTGCTGGAGCGGCTGGGTGCCCACCAGGCCAGTTCGGTGGCGTACACCGTGCGGGCGGACGTGCGCGGGCGCTACGAGGTCGGTCCGCTGGTGGTTCGGCTGACCGACCCGTTCGGCCTGTGCGAACTGAGCCGGGCCTTCCCGAGCACCGACCGGCTCACGGTGATCCCGCAGGTCACCCCGCTGCCGCCGGTCCGGCTTCCCGGGGAGTACGCGGGCAGCGGCGACAGCCGGGCCCGTTCCGTGGCGGTGCACGGCGAGGACGACGCGGCGACTCGGGAGTACCGGCGCGGCGACGACCTGCGCCGGGTGCACTGGAAGTCGACGGCGCGCACCGGCGAGTTGATGGTGCGCCGGGAGGAGCAGCCCTGGGAGAGCCGGGCGACGGTCCTGCTGGACACCCGCGCGTTCGGGCACCAGGGTGAGGGACCGACGGCCAGCTTCGAGTGGGCCGTGTCGGCCGCCGCCAGTGTCGCCGTGCACCTGCGCCAGGCCGGCTACAAGCTGCGCCTGGTCACCGGCTCGGGCACCGACGTCGACGCCACCGAGGCGGCCGGCGAGGGGCTGCTGCTCGACCATCTGGCGGAGGTCCACCTGGACCAGCGGGTCGAGATCACCGACCTGGTGCAGCGGGTCCGGCAGCGGGCCGACGGCGGCCTGATCATCGCCCTGCTCGGGTCGTTGAGCACCGCCGAGGCCGAACTCCTGGCCGGTCTGCGCGGCAACGGGGCGACCTGCGTGGCCTTCCTGCTGGACTCCGCCGCCTGGCTCAACCTGCCCGCAAAGGCTCGGGTCGAGGCCGACCAGGCCCACGACGCCGCCGCGCTGGCGCTGTTGCAGAGCGGCTGGCGGGTCGTCGGGGTCGACCACGGCGGCCGGCTGCCCGCGCTGTGGCCCCAGGCGGGCCGCGGTTCGCAGGGCTTCGCGCTGCGGGCGGCGATGGCCGAGACAGTTGCCGGCGCGCGATGAACGGAAGGGTCCCCTCATGACCGCCCACCGGAACCTGGGCCTCGTCGCGGCGGCGGCGACGTTGCTGGCCGCCGCGCCGCTGTCGGCCATCTTCGACCGCTGGACGTGGCTGGTGCAGTCGATCATCGCGGTCGCCGCCGTCGCGGCGGCGGCGGCGCTGGCCCGGATGCTGCGGGCCCCGCTGTGGGCCCAGGTGCTGGCCATGGCGGCCGGGCTCACCCTCGCCCTGACCTGGCTGTTCCCGAGTGGCGGGGAGCTGCTCGCCGTGCTGCCCACCCCGGACACGTTCGCGCACTTCGCCGCCCTGCTCGGCGACTCGGTACGGGACATGCGCTCGTACGGCGTCGAGGTGCCGGACACCGATCCGCTGCTGTTCATCACGGTTCTCGGCGTCGGCGGGGTGGCCGTGGTGGTGGACGTGGTCGCGGTGGGGCTGCGCCGCCCGGCGCTGGCCGGCCTGCCCATGCTGGCCATCTACTCGGTGCCGGTGGCGGTGTACGTCGACAGCGTCCCGCCGGTGCCGTTCGCCATCGGCGCCGCCGGCTACCTGTGGCTGCTGGTCACCGACAACGTCGACCGGGTACGCCGGTTCGGTCGGCGGTTCACCGGGGACGGCCGGGACGTCGACGTCTGGGAGGCTTCGCCGCTGGCCGCCGCGGGGCGCCGCCTGGCGGTGGTCGGGGTGGCGCTGGCCGTGATGCTGCCGCTGGCCGTGCCGGGCATGACCGGCGGCCTGCTGACCACGCTCGGCGGCGGCGCCGGCACCGGCACCGGTGGCCCGGGGCTGGGCGGTGTCCCCGGCCGGGTCGACCTGTTCGCGGCCCTCAGCGGGCAGCTCAACCAGAGCGAGGTCACCGACCTGGTCAAGGTCACCACCACCGAGTCCGAGCCGTTCTACCTGCGCTTCGGGGTCGCCGACGAGCTGACCACGGACGGCTTCCGGGTGCGCAGCCCCACCGGTTCCCCCGTCACCCGGGAGCTGCCCGAACCGTCGGGGCGCGACCTGGCGGGCGTGGACCGGGCCCGACACCGGGCGGTCGTCGAGGTGACCCGCAGCCTCGCCATGCCGCTGATGCCCGTGTACGCCGAGCCGGTGCGTACCAGCGACCTCAACGGCAACTGGCTGTACGACCCCAACCTCCAGATCATCTTCTCGAATCGGGAGAACTCCCGCGGCAAGCGGTACGAGTTCGACTACGTGCGTTCCACGTACAGCCCGGCGGTGCTGCGGACGGCCGGCCCCCTGTCGGCGGAGAGCCCGCTGCGCCGACAGCAGACCCGCACCCCGGACGTGCCCGAGGTGGAGGCCCTCGTGGAGACGCTCACCCGGGGCGAGCGCACCGAGTACGACAAGGTCCGGGCGATCTACGACTACTTCTCGGCGGAGAACGGCTTCAGCTACCGGCTGAGCACGGAGGAGGGCACCAGCGGGCAGCAGATCCTCGACTTCCTCGGCAACAAGGTGGGCTACTGCCAGCAGTACGCCGCGGCGATGGCGTGGATGGTCCGCGACGCGGGCATCCCCGCCCGGGTGGCGTTCGGCTTCACCAACGGCAGCAACCGGGACGGGGACACGCGCACCCTGACCAACCGCAACCTGCACGCGTGGACCGAGGTCTACTTCGACCGGATCGGCTGGGTGCCGTTCGACGCCACCCCGGCGTACGGGGTGCAGGGTTCCACCCGTTCGGCCTGGGCGCCCGACACCGACGCGCCTGAGACGGTGACGCCGTCCGCCGGCGCGACGGACGGCCCGGACGGTGCCGACCCGTCCGCCGGGCCGCAGCGGCCCAACCAGTTCGAGGAGTCGCTGGATCCGGGCGTCGCCGCCGGCTCGGACACCCCGGCCGGGGGGATGCCGGTGTGGCCGCTGTGGGTGGCCGGGATCCTGGGGTTGCTCCTGCTGCTGGCCGTACCCGCGTTGCGGCGAATGGCGCTGCGGCGCCGGCGGGGCGGTCGGTTCGCCACGGCCCGGCCGGCGGTCGCGGCCGGCGGCGGCCCGGAGGCTGTCGCGGGGCGGCCGTCCGTGGTGGTCGCCGTGGATCCGGACCGGGCCCGGGCGGACGCGCACGCCGCCTGGGACGAGCTGATCGACACGCTCGTCGACTACCGGGTGCCGGTGGACCGGACCGAGACGCCGCGGGCCACCGCCGACCGGCTGGTCCGTGACGCGCTCGTCGACGACGCCGAGGCGGATTCGGCGGTACGGCTGCTCGGCCGCGCCGAGGAACGCGCCCGGTACGCCCGCGACCCGCTGACCGGCGAGCCCCTGCTGCCGGCCCTGCGCACGGTACGCGGCGTGCTCGCCAGGAAGGCCGGTCGGCGTACCCGACTGGTGGCCGCCGTGCTGCCGCCGTCGGTGCTCCAGCGGTGGCGTACGGGCACCGCGGACGCCTCCTCGCGCGCCGTGGTGAGGGTCGGCGAACTGCGGGAGCGGCTGCTGCGCTGGAGTCCGCGCCGGCTGCTCGCGGGCCGGGCGGCCCGCTGACCTCCCGTCCGACCTGAGCCCACGCCGGCCCCGGGCGCGCTGGTGCCGGGCGCGCTGGTGCCGGGCGCGAGATGCGGCATACCGGCCCAACGAGCAGTGCGGATACCGCCGGATGCCGCATCTCGCGTGCAGCCCGGGCCGGACCACCCACCTCGGGCGGGTACCCGGGCGGCGGGACCGGCGGTCCGAACCCGCCGGGACCGCCGGGACCGCCGAACCCGCCGGGACCGCCGGGGCGGTCCGAGCCCGCCGGGGCCGGCGAGCCCGCCGACCTCCGAACACGGCGGAGGCCGCCGAGCATCAGCTCGACGGCCTGACCGTCAGATGTGCGCCCCGCCTCAGCGGCGGGACAGCGTCAGCGGTGCCCCTCCGGGCGCTGCCGCCACCGGTCCTCCATCCGATCCAGGAAAGACGGCCGCCGGCCCGCCGCGCGGCTGCGGGTGCGCCGACGACTCGTCGTGCCCCCCACCACGTGCAGGTCGGGTGACTGCGCCCGTCGGTGCGACTGCACCGCGAACGCGGCCGAGGCCAGCATGACAACGAATCCCGCCACTGCCAGTGGCGGAGTCTTGATCACCGCGCCATAGACCAACAACGCCAGGCCAGCGATGATCACGCCGGCAGCGACGAGCAGGCGACGCCGCGTGTGTAAACGCGGATCGCTGGCGCGCACGGCCGAGGCGAATTTGGGGTCCTCGGCAAGCGACCGCTCGATCTGCTCGAACAGCCGCTGCTCGTGCTCCGAGAGCGGCACGGCACTCCTCCCCGGTCACGTTGGTCGGCCCGGTCGGACCGACAGACCGTGGCAGCCATCCGGCTGCTTACCCGCAAGTCTACGAGGGCCTCCGCGTGTCGGAAAGCGGGACGACCTACGGCCGGGTCGGATTTTCGTTCCGGCGGGGGTCCCGGGCCCCGAGCAGACTCGCCGGACCTATGACGGACCGCCCGAAACGGGCAGCCGCCGCGTCGGCGGCGGCCTCCGCCTCACGCCAGCCACGCTCGGGCGCGCCGAGGGTGAGCTGTCGGGGCGTGTCGCCCACCCCGGACAGCCCCTCCACCCGTACGCCGACCAGCCGGACCGGTTCACCCGGGTCGAGCGCGGTGTAGAGGGCCCAGACCGTGTCGAAGATCTCCCGGGCGACGTCCGTGGACACGTCGAGGGTGCGGGATCGGGTGACCGTGCGGAAGTCGGTGAACCGCACCTTCACCGACACCGTCCGCCCCACCTGACCGCTCCGCCGCAACCGCGCTCCCACCTTCTCGGCGAGACCCAGCACCGCACGACGGATCTCGCCGGGGTCGACGACGTCCACGTCGAACGTCAGCTCCGCGCCGATCGACTTCTCCACCTGCTCCGGGGTGACCCGCCGCGGATCCCGCCCCGAGGCCAGCTCGTGCAGGTGGGCCGCCGCCGTGTCGCCGACGGCCCGGCGCAGCAGGCCGACCGGGGCCGCCGCCAGGTCGCCGACCGTGGTGAGACCCAGCCTGCGCAGCGTCTCGGCGGACCGCTCCCCCACCCCCCACAACGCGGCGACCGGTAGCGGGTGGAGGAAGTCGAGCACCCGACCCGCCGGCACCACCAGCATCCCGTCGGGCTTGGCGCGGGTGGAGCCCAGCTTGGCCACGAACTTGCTCGGCGCGACCCCCACCGAGCAGGTCAGCCTCTGCTCCGCCTCGACCCGTTCGCGGATGCGGCGGGCGATCGTCGCCGGCGAGCCGAACAACCGCCGCGCCCCGGCCACGTCGAGGAACGCCTCGTCGAGCGACAACGGCTCGACCAGGGGCGTGACGTCACGGAAGATCTGCATGACCGCGCGGGAGGCCGCCGTGTACCGCGCGAAGTCGGGCGGCAGGTACACCGCGTGCGGGCACAACGCGCGGGCGCGGGCGGTCGGCATGGCGCTGCGGACGCCGTACCGCCGGGCTTCGTAGCTGGCCGAGCTGACCACCCCGCGCGGGCCGACCCCGCCGACCACGACGGCCCTGCCGCGCAGCTCCGGCCGCTGACGCACCTCGACCGAGGCGAAGAAGGCGTCCATGTCGACGTGCAGGATCGGGCAGCCGGTGTCGTCGGCGTCCGGCCCGAACCGGGGGTCGTCACCCCGGGGCAACGACTGGCTGCGGCCCATTCCGGCAGCGTAGCCACCGGCCCCGACAATCGGCCCGGTCAGCCCCGCACGACCAGCAGCGGGATCGTCATCTCGGCGGCGGTGTCCGCGCCGTGGAAGGCCACCAGGCGCGACACCACGGGTGGCTCGGAGCGGCTGGCCAGCACCGCGTACGTGTCGTTGCAGACCACCACGACGTCCCCCACGCGACGCAGGTGCTCCTCGGGCACCGGACCGAACCAGCCGGTCGCCACCGCCTCCGCCCGGGTCAACACCCGCGCGGCGTCACCGAGCACCGCCGACCAGGCGGCCACCACGTCACCGTCGGCACCGGGCGCGACGTGCAGGTAACGCACCCGCGGCTCACCGGCGACGACCCGCACCCCGGCCCGCAGCCGGGGATCGGTGTCCAGGTCGAACCGGTGCCCGGCGGGCACGTCGAGCTGCCCGTGGTCGGCGGTGACCAGCAGCGCCGCGTCGGGCGGCAGCCCGTCCACCAGCCGCGTCAGCAGCGCGTCGACCTCGGTGGCGGCGGCCCGCCACGGTGCCGAGTCGACGCCGCTGAGGTGCCCGTGCCGGTCCAGGTCGGGGTGGTAGCCGGAGACCAGGGTCGGGCCGTCACCGGCGGACAGGGCCGTCAGCATCGTGGTGACCAGCGCGTCGACGCCGGCCGCCCCGCGGTAGTCGCCGCCCCGGTTCGCCGCCACGGTCAGCCCGCTGCCGCCGAACTCCGGGCGGCTGACCACGGTCACCGCGATCCCCGCCGCCCGTGCCTGTTCCAGCCGGGTCGGGACCGGCTGCCAGCGCAGCGGCTCCGGATCGGCCGCCCATTCGATGTGGTTGACCACCCGGTCGGTGCCCGGCACCCGCAGGGTGAACCCGAGCACCCCGTGCGTGCCCGGCGGCACACCGGTGCCCAGGGTGACCAGGCTGGTGGGGGTGGTGGAGGGGAAACCAGAGGTCAGCGGTCGACCCACGGTGGCGGCCAGCCCGGCCAGGGTCGGCGCGTGGGGCGCGGCCGTGGGGATCTGGTACCAGCCCAGCCCGTCGACGAGCAGCACCGCGACCCGGCGCACCCCGGCCAGGTCGGCGGCGAGCCCGAGCGGGTCCGCGACACCCGGCACGCCGAGCACGGCCAGGGCGCTGGGCAGCACGTCGGCGAGGCTCCCGCCGCCGTAGCGGGGCGCCACCGGCGCCAGCGGGTCGACAGCCGGCGGACCGACGCCGGGACCGGTGACGGTCATGCCGGACGGCGGGCGAACAGGTGCAGCTGCGCCGCGAGGTCCCGCCAGGGCGGCCGGGCGGCGAGGGCCCGCTCCAGCTCCACCAGGGTCGCGGGCTGACCGTCGGCGACCGCGGCGGGCAGCAGGTCGGCGAGCACGCGTACCCCGTGGATCTCCTCCACCACGAGCCCGGCGGCGGCCAGCAGCGCGGCGGCGCCCTCGACGTCGTAGCGCCGGCGCAGATTGTCCCGGGGCCCGGCGGTGCCGTGCGGGTCGTCGGCCAACGCGGCGGCCGTGTCGAGGTGGCCGTTGACGGCCCGGCCGAGCACCGCGGCGGCCCGGCCGGCCACCAGCACACTTGCCGCGCCGCCCGGTCGCAACGCGCCGGCCACGGCGGACACCACCGGCACCGGGTCGTCGACGACCTCCAGCACGGCGTGGCACAGCACCAGATCGGCCGTCGCGGGCTCGACCAGCCCGGCGAGCGCGTCACCGTCGCCCTGCACGGCGCGGACCCGCTCGGCGACCCCGGCCTCGGCGGCCCGACGGGTCAGCGCCGCGAGCGCGTCGGGACTGGCGTCGACCACCGTGACCCGGTGCCCTGCCCGGGCCAGCGGCACGGCGAACCCGCCGGTGCCACCACCCACGTCGACGACGGTCAGCTCGGCCCCCGGCCGGCGCTCCAACTCGGCGCGCAGCACCGACCAGATGACAGCGGTACGGGGGGTCAGCGGCGGCCCGGCGAGGCCTCGGGTCTGCTCCACCTGGCTGAGCCTAGTCACCCGGTCCACCCGGCCCCCGCCACCGGGGCCGCCGTCGCACGACGACCGGCCCCTCGACCGGCGCGCGGGGCGCCGCCGGGCCGCTCCCGCAGCCCGCGCCGCCCCCGAGCGCTCCCCCGCGGCAGTGCCCCGAGCGCTCCCGCGGCAGTGCCCCGAACCGCTCCCCGCGGCAGTGGCCCCGAACCGCTTCCTCACGGCAGTGACCCGGCGGTGCCCCGGTCATGCCCCGCCGGCCTGCTCCTCCTCGGCCCGGGACCGCCGCACGTTGGCGACCGGACCGTCGGTGACCTGGTACTCCCGGGTCTCAGGGTGGTGGGTTGGCGCCCACCCCGCGCCGAGCCGCGTGCGACGGGCGTTGGCCACCGCACCGAAGGACGTCTGCTTTCCGCTCACTGCTCATCCCTCCCCGCGCGGGCCGCTCTGCCCACGCGTGCCGGAATTCTCCCCCGTCCGGGTCGGACAAACAGTGAGCTGAGCCACTGCCGACCAGTGGTGATTCAGCGGAAGTCGCGGGAGGGCGGACTGACCGGTGGTTCGATCGGGTCGAGCCGGTCGGCGGTCAGGCTGGTGACCCCCTCGTGCCGGTGCAACCGGCCCCGCACCACCAGCGCGGGGCTGCTGCGGGCCACCCGCCGGTAGCGCTGCCACAGCCCTGGCGAGCAGGTGACGTTGAGCATGCCCGTCTCGTCCTCCAGGTTGAGGAAGGTGACCCCGCCGGCGGTCGCCGGGCGCTGCCGGTGGGTGACGATGCCGCCGACCCGGATCCGCCGGCCCGGCTCCACCCGACCCAACCGGTCGATCGGCACCACGTCGAGGGCGTCGAACTGCGGGCGGAGGAACCGTGCCGGATGGCTCTCCGGGGACAGCCCGGTGGCCCACACGTCGGCGACGAGACGGTCCACCGCCTCCAGGCCCGGCAGGGTCGGCGCGGTCGTACCGGTGACGGTGCCGGGCAGCCGGCCCGGCCGGTCCTGGGCCGCCGCGCCGGCAGCCCAGAGGGCCTGCCGCCGGGTCAGGCCGAAACAGGCGAAGGCGTCCGCGGTGGCCAGCGCCTCCAGCTGCGCGGCGGTGAGGCCCACCCGCCGCGCCAGATCCGGCATGTCACGGTACGGCCCGGCCGCCGTCCGCTCCGCCTCGATCCGCTCGGCCACCGCGTCGCCGAGGGTACGCACGCTGCCCAACCCGAGCCGCACGGCCGGCCCGCCCAGCCCCCAGGCGTGCGGCGGCTCTCCCGGCACGCTGCCCCACCGGGTGTCCGGGGTGGACTCCAGCACCGCCGCCGCACCGCTGGCGTTGACGTCCGGCCGGCGGACCTCCACGCCGTGCCGGCGGGCGTCGTCGACCAGGGTCTGCGGCGAGTAGAACCCCATCGGCTGCGCGTTGAGCAGGGCGGCCAGGAACGGGCCCGGGTGGTAGCGCTTGAGCCAGGAGCTGGCGTACACCAGGTAGGCGAAACTCATCGCGTGGCTCTCCGGGAAGCCGTAGCTGGCGAACGCGGTGAGCTTGCGGTAGACGTCGTCGGCCAGTTCCCCGGTGATGCCGCGAGCCGCCATCCCCGCGTACAGCCGGTCGGCGATCTGCGCCATCCGCTCCACCGACCGTTTAGCCCCCATCGCCCGGCGCAACTGGTCGGCCCCGGCGGCGTCGAAGCCGGCCAGGTCGATGGCGAGCTGCATCAGCTGCTCCTGGAACAGCGGCACCCCGAGGGTCTTCTCCAGCGCGTTGCGCATCAGCGGGTGCGCGTACGTCACCGGTTCCTGGCCGTTCTTACGCCGGATGTACGGGTGCACCGAGCCACCCTGGATGGGGCCCGGACGGATCAACGCCACCTCGACCACCAGGTCGTAGAAGCACCGCGGCTTCAGCCGGGGCAGCGTGGCCATCTGGGCGCGGCTCTCCACCTGGAACACCCCGACCGAGTCGGCCCGGCACAGCATGTCGTACACCTCGGGATCGTCGAGCGTCATGTCGCCCAGGTCGAGACTGGCACCGATCATGTCGTAGCCGTAGTGCAGCGCGGAGAGCATGCCGAGACCGAGCAGGTCGAACTTCACCAGCCCCACGGCGGCGCAGTCGTCCTTGTCCCACTGGAGCACGCTGCGGCCGGGCATCCGCCCCCACTCCACCGGGCACACCTCGATCACCGGCCGGTCGCAGATCACCATGCCGCCGGAGTGGATGCCCAGGTGTCGGGGGAACGTCTGCACCTCGTTGGCGTACGCCACCACCTGCTCGGGGATGTCCGGCACGTCCACGGTGGCCACCTCGCCCCACCGGTCGATCTGCTTGCTCCAGGCGTCCTGCTGGCCGGGGGAGAAACCGAACGCCCTGGCCACGTCCCGCACCGCCGAACGCGGCCGGTACGAGATGACGTTGGCGACCTGGGCGGTGTGCTCCCGGCCGTACCGGGCGTAGACGTGCTGGATCACCTCCTCCCGGCGGTCGGACTCGATGTCCACGTCGATGTCGGGCGGGCCGTCGCGTTCGGGGGCGAGGAACCGCTCGAACAGCAGCCGGTGCCGGACCGCGTCCACGTTGGTGATCCGCAGCGCGTAGCAGACCGCCGAGTTCGCCGCCGAGCCCCGCCCCTGGCAGTAGATGTCCTGCTGGCGGCAGAAGGTGACGATGTCGTAGACCACCAGGAAGTAGCCGGGGAAGTCCAACGCCTCGATCATGTCCAGTTCGTGGTCGAGCTGCGCGTACGCCTGCGGGTGCGCCTCACGCGGGCCGTAGCGTTCCCGCGCGCCGTCCATGGTGAGCCGGCGCAGCCAGCTCATCTCGGTGTGCCCTGGCGGCACCGGGTACGCCGGCAACCGCGGCGCCACCAGTTGGAGGTCGAAGGCCAGCTCGGCGCCGAACGCGGCGGCCCGGGCCACCGACCCCGGGTACGCGGCGAACCGGGCCGCCATCTCCGCCCCGCTGCGCAGGTGCGCGGTGCCGGCCGCGGGCAGCCAGCCGTCGATCTCGTCCAGGCTGCGCCGGGCCCGCACCGCGGCCAGGGTGGTGGCCAGCCGGCGCCGCCCCGGGGTCGCGTAGTGCACATTGTTGGTGGCCACCGTGGGCAGCCCGGCTGAGGCGGCCAGCTCGGCCAGGGCGTCGTTGCGGTCGGCGTCGACGGGGTGCCCGTGGTCGGTCAGTTCCACCGCCACGGTTTCCGCGCCGAACAGGACGGTGAGCCGGTCCAACTCGCGGGCCGCCGCGTCGACCCCCTCGGTGAGCAGTGCCGACGGCACGTGCCCCTTGCGGCAGCCGGTCAGCACCAGCACGTGGTCGCGCAGGTCGGCCGCGACCTCCTCCAGCGTGCCGTAGACCGGACGGCCCTTCTCCCCGCCCCGCAGGTGGGCGCGGGCGATGGTGGTGGCAAGCCGGGCGTACCCCTCGTGGCCGTGGGCGAGCAGCAGCAGGTGCGTGCCGTGCGGGTCGGGTTCACCGTTCTGTGGCCCCGGCAGCCCGAGGGACAGCTCCGCGCCGAACACCGTCGGCAGGTGGAGCGCGCGGGCCGCCTCGGCGAAGCGCACCACCCCGTAGAAGCCGTCGTGGTCGGTGACGGCCAGGGCGGTGAGCCCCAGCCGGGCGGCCTCCTCGGCCAGTTCCTCGGGGTGGCTGGCCCCGTCGAGGAAGCTGAAGTTGGTGTGCGTGTGCAGCTCCGCGTAGGGCACCGGGTCGTCCGGGCGGGGCAGGTCGGGCGGCCGGTAGTGCTGTCGCCGGCGACTCCAGGCCGGCGCGTCGCCCCCGTCGGCGTCGACGGCCAGCGGGTCCACCACGTGCAGGTGCCGCTCCGCGCGCCCCCGCGCACCACCCCCGGCCGGGCCCGGCCCAGCCCCGGCGGGGTGGGCGTCGGCGGGTCGGCCGCCTTCCCCGGACCGGCCGGAGAGCACCCGCTCCAACTCGGACCACGGCAGCTCCGGATTGTGGAAGCTCACCGTGCCACTCCCCCACCGTGGACGACGCACGCGCCGGGTCGGTCGGGCGCGTGGATGACAGCCGCGCCCCGGTGGTCAGTCATAGATCGCCTCCACCAGCCACCGGCCCGACTCGACCGCGAGCAGCAGGGCTCCCCCGTCGGCGAGGCAGACCTGGAAGCGGGCCCGACGGCACGCCTCGGCCGGCGACCACCAGCGCTCGTCGACCGGCCAGGGACCGACCCAGCCGACGATCTCCACCGGCCGGCCGCCGTCGACGGCCAGCCGGGCGGGTGGGGCGCTGAGCTGGAGCCGGGCGCTCACCCCGACCGGCCCTCCGGTGGCGTCCTGGACGACCGCCGCCACCGGCACGGGCAGCACCACGGCGGGCGAGGGCGGCGGCAGCCGGCCGGGCCACGGCGGTCCGCCCGCCCCACCAAGGACCCCCGCCCGCCCGGCCGCAGTCTCCCCGGCCGCCACCACCGTTTGCGCGGACACCGCCGCAGACGGTGTCGGGGCCCCCGGTCGCGCCGGGAGCCGTTCGTCGCCCCACGGCACCAGATGCGTCTGGTCGGCCGGGGACCGCCCGCCACCGAGCACCGCCGTGACCACCGACTCGGGGCCGAGGATGCCCTGGACCCGGCTCAGCGCCCGTTGCGCCCGCTCCCGTTCCTCGCCGACCTCCCCCCACAGGCCCGGTTGCAGGCTCGCCCTGGCCACCACCCCGTCGGGCACCAGCCGCAGCCGGACGATGCCCGACGTCGGTCGGGCCGGCCGGGCACCGGCCCGACCGGTGGCACCGGAGAGCCACCCGTCGAGCTGCCACCGCACCCGGTCGGCGATGGCCGACGCGGTGAGCAGGCCGTCGTGCCGCCATACCCGGTGCAGCTCCGCCCCGTGCGCGGTGACCGCCTCGATGCCGAGCCGGGTGCAGGCCAGTCCGTGCGCGGCGAGCCGCTCGTGCAGCCGCTCGGCCAACGCCCGAGCGGCGAACGCCGCGGCGTCGACCCGGTCGAGCGGCTCGTCGTGGTCGGCGGTGACCGTCAGGTCGGCCGGGGGTCGCCGCGCGGCGGGCAGGCGATGGTCCCGCCCGGTCGCGAGCCGATGGGCCAACGCGCCGTCGAAGCCGAACCGGGCCAGCACGTCGCCGGGCGGCAACGCGGCGAAGTCGCCCAGGGTCCGCACGCCGAGCCGGCGCAGCAGGTCGGCCAGCGCCGGACGGCTGAGCGCCTCGACCGGCAGGTCGGCGAGGAACCGGGGGCTGTTCCCGGCCGGGACCACCCGTCCGGTGCGGGCGGCCAGCCCGGCGGCGAACATGCCGTCGGCCACCCCGATCTGGCCCTCCACCGCGCACGTCTGCGCCACGTGTTCGACGATCCGCTCCGCGGCCGCCTCCTCGCCGCCGAGATGCCGGCTCGGACCCCGGGCGGACATCGCGCAGGCGCCGGGACGCACCACCTCGACACCGGCGACCAGTTCCTCCACGGCCGCGACCACCGGCTCGAACGCCCGGGCGTCCCGCCCAGGGTCGTACTCGACGACGGTGAGCTGCGGACACCGGCCCTGGGCGTCCCGCTTGCGCAGACCCCGGTGCACCCCCTCGGCGCGGGCCCGCGCCGAGCAGGCGACCACCCGGTTGGCGTGCAGGACGGCCACCGGACCGGTGGCGGGCACCCCGTCGACGATCTCGGCGGCGATCACCGGCCAGTCCGGGCACCACAGCAGCATCGTGCGCACCGGCCCGTCCGGTCGGCGGGGGGCGGTTCCGGTCATGCCGGCCCCATCACGGCGAACGCGGGACGGAAGGGGCTGGGCGCGGCGGCGGGAAGTGCACGGAGGCGGCCCGCCGTCGACCGGCCGGTGGCCGAGGCGACCGCCGTCGGGGCGGGGGCCGGGATCACCCGGGTGAGCCCGTCACCGGGTAGCCACACCGTGGCCTCCCGGGGGCGCGCGGCGGCACCGCGCCCCCGCGCGGAGATGGTGACCGCCCGGCGGCGCAGCCGGCCCCGCCCCGGCCCGAGGCCCTCCCATGCCCCCCGGACCACCCGCAGGGTGACGTCGGCGCCGTCCCACCGGCCGTACGGGACCAGGACGCTGCCCCGCTGGCGGGCCCGGGCGGCCAACCGGGCGGTGACCGAGGCGGAGACGGTGCCCGGCACCGCGGTCACCACGACGTCCATGCCGTCGATCAGGGCGGCGACGACGGTGGCCCACTCCGGCCCGGGATGCGGCACCAGGGCGAGCCGGTCGAGGGCGATGCCCAGCTCGGCGGCTGCGCCCGCCCCGAAGGTGGGCACCCCCACCACGGCGCACCACGACCCGGCCCGGGACGCCTCGGCGAGCAGGGCCAGCACCAGGGAGGTGGTGCCGCTGCCCGGGGACTGGGCCGCGGCGACCGCGACGGTGCTGCCCCGGCGCAGCCCCCGGCCCGGCAGGAGGGCGGTCAGTTCCGGGGCGACCGGCAGGACGCGGTGACCGCCTGCCGGGTCGGGTGCGCTCGCCGGGCGCACCAACTCGGCCAGTGCGGCGGAGCCGACCATCATCCGGCCCGCCATCGGACCTACCCCCTGTCGTGTGTGCCACGGGTTCCGGCCCGCGGCTGGTGCTGTGTTCGGTCGGCGCGCCGAGGAGTTGGCTGGCTCACCGAGGACGCGCCGGACGGCGTCCGGCCACCGCTGGGTCCCGCCGGTGGTGGCCGGACGCCGTGTCTCAGGCGGCGAGACCGTCGAGCTGTGGCTGGTGGACCAGGCCGAGAGCGGTCTCCACCACCGCGACGAACTGCTCGGCGGCGCGGAGCAGGTCGTCGGCCTCCCGGGCGGTGACGACGCGGGGGATGCCGGCCTCGGCGGCGGCCCGTTTACCGGCGCCGGCGGCGAAGAACCGGGCCCACTCGTCGAGCTCGGGGGCGACGGTGCAGAGCAGGACCCAGACGCTGGTGACCCGGTGCCGCCGGGTCGGCGCGGGACGGGCCCGGGCGGCGAGCAGGGCGGCGGCGGCACGCAGCGCGGCGAGGTGGGCGGCGGCGTAACGGAGACCGTCGGGGCGGGTCTGGGCAGCCTCGGCCAGCCCGCGCCGGGAGACCGCGAGGAGCTGGGCGGGGGTGCGGTGCGGCAGCACGTGCGCCGGCACCGTCGGCGCCTGAACCGGATTGGTCGGCATGGGCTGTCTCCTCCACGTGGCCGAGGCGCCACCCCGCGCGGACAGGCCGCCGGCGGGGCGCCGGGTCGGGTGGGTGCGGAGGAAGACGCACCGCTTGTGGGGGCCGGCCGGGTGCGGAGCTTCCCCACACCACACCCGGCCGGCGTACCGGCGGGTTCGTCGGCCGCCGCCCGGGGGTCGTGGGCGGCGGCCGACGCTCCTGCCTGACGGGACCGGACTCGCGACTGCCCGGAACCCCTGGCGCGGCCCGCGGTGCCGCACCGCCCGGGACCGGTGCCGCGAAACACCGTCCCGGGGTGGTTGGAACGAACGTTCGAGGCAATCGAACACTCGTTCTAACTACTGCTGACAGTACACCCTCCCCCGGACGAAAGTGCAACGTGTGACGCGCGCGGCGGGGCATCCGCTCCGGCACCCCTGCGCTGATCACGGCACCGGGCGGGACGCGGCGGCGTGGCCGGTCGAGCCCCGCACGGACGTACCGGGAACAATGGCGGCATGCAGTCACACCCGAACGTCCGAGCAGTGCAGGACGCGCTCTCTGGCGCCGGCGCGCGGGACGGCTCCGGCGCACCCAGCGCGGTGCGTCTGCTGCCCGAGGCGGTGCACACCGCCGCGGCAGCCGCGCAGGCGCTCGGCGTCGAGGTCGGCGCGATCGCCAACTCGCTCGTCTTCGACGCCGACGGCACGCCGCTGCTGGTGCTCACCTCCGGCGCGCACCGGGTGGACACCACCGCCCTGGCCGCCGCCGTCGGGGTCACCCGGCTGCGCCGGGCCGCCCCGGACTTCGTCCGCGAACACACCGGCCAGGTGATCGGCGGAGTCGCCCCCGTGGGTCACCCACGGACACTGCGCACCCTGGTGGACACCGCCCTGGCCACGTACGCCGAGGTGTGGGCCGCCGGTGGCGTCCCCCGGGCGGTCTTCCCCACCACGTACGCGGAGCTGCTGCGGCTCACCGCCGGCACCCCGGCCGACGTGGCGTGAACACCGTCCCCGACCTCGTCACCCTGCACGTGTGGCAGGTCCCCCGGACAGCGCTGCCCCGCGTGCTGACCCGGATGGCGCTGGATCCGCGCCGGCTGCGCGCCCTGCCCGGCGTCCGGTTCGCCAAACTGCTCGGCACCGGCACGGGAACCGGCTTCGGGCCGGGCGACGCCGACCCGACCCGGTGGGCGGCGCTGACCGTGTGGGACTCTCCCGCCGCGGCGGCGGGCTTCGACGCCTCACCGGTGGGTCGCGCCTGGGCCCGGCTCGCCCGCGCGGCGGTCCGGGTCGACCTGCGCCCGGTGACCAGCCGGGGCGAATGGTCCGGCCGGCGGCCGTTCGGCGACCCGGCCGGCGGGCGGGTGGCCGGGCCGGTGCTGGCCCTGACCCGGGCCCGGCTGCGGCTGCGCCGGGCGGCCACCTTCTGGCGGGCGGTCCCGCCGGTGGCCGCCGCCCTGCACGCCGCACCCGGGCTGCTGGCCCGCTTCGGCGTCGGCGAGGCACCCCTGGGCTGGCAGGGCACCGTCAGCGTGTGGCGTGACCAGGCGGACCTGGTGGCCTTCGCGTACCGTCGCCCGGAGCACCGCGCCGCGATCACGCGGACCCCGACCGAGGGGTGGTACGCGGAGGAACTCTTCGCGCGGTTCGAGGTGCGTGACGTGGTCGGCGACCGGACGGTGCTGGGCTGGGTCGCCGACGGCGACACGATCGCGGAGGATGGGCGGGTATGAGGCTGGTGCGGTGGACGCCGGACGATCTCGTCCGCCGGCTGGACGACGTGGTGGCCGTCTACGGCGAGGCGATGGGATACCGTGCCGAGCTGCTCCAGGCCCGGCGCGGTTACATCGCCACCCACGTCCGCCGGCCCGGCTTCCGTGCCGTGGCCAGCCTCACCAGCGAGGGCCACCTGGCCGGTTTCGGGTACGGCTATCTCGGCGCCCCCGGTCAGTGGTGGCACGACCAGGTGTGGCGGGCGTTGTCCCCGGAGGCCCGGCAGCGCTGGCTGACCGACTGCTTCGAGGTGGTCGAGTTGCACGTGCGGCCCCCCGCACAGGGGCACGGCCTGGGTGCCGGTCAACTGCGTGCCCTGCTCACCATGGCGGAGGGTACGACCACCCTGCTGTCCACCCCCGAGGCCGACGAGGGCACCTCACGGGCCTGGCGGTTGTACCGCCGGTTCGGCTTCCTCGACGTGCTGCGCGACTTCCACTTCCCCGGCGACGAGCGCCCCTTCGGGGTGCTCGGCCGGAGCCTGCCGCTGCCCGCGCCCGGCCCCGCGCCGGCCACCCCGGCGCCTCCCGGACCGGCCGCCCGGTGACCGGCCACACCGGCTCCGGCCACCCCGGCCACCGGCTGACCGCCCGGCT
The DNA here is from genome assembly GCF_900091585.1 of Micromonospora nigra. Taxonomy (NCBI): domain Bacteria; kingdom Bacillati; phylum Actinomycetota; class Actinomycetes; order Micromonosporales; family Micromonosporaceae; genus Micromonospora; species Micromonospora nigra. Next base: position 1,169,095 of record NZ_FMHT01000003.1, read on the forward strand.
GCCCTGGGCCCTGCTGGCGGTCCTGGTGCTGGCCCAGATCTGCTACCCGCTGACCGGCGGGCAGACCCGGGCGGAGCTGACCGTGGCCACGGTCGTGCTGGGCTACCTGCTCTCGGTCGGCCACGCGCTGCTCACCCGCGGGCCCCGGGCGGCGGCGGCACTGGTCGCGGTGGCCACCGGCGGCGGCTTCGCCATCGAGGCCCTCGGCGTGGCCACCGGCTTCCCGTTCGGCAGCTACGACTACTCGGGCCAGCTCGGGCCGAAGCTCGCCGGAGTGCCGCTGATCATCCCCCTCGCCTGGACCTGGATGGCCTGGCCGGCCTGGCTGGCGGCGACCCGGCTGACCGGTGGGGGCCGGCCGGGTCGGGGGGCCGCACCGGGGCGGCCCGCCTGGTCGCGCCGGCTGCACCTGCCCCGCATCGCGCTGGCCACGCTCGGCCTGACCACCTGGGACCTCTTCCTCGACCCGCAGATGGTGGCCGAGGGCCACTGGACCTGGCGGGACGCCACCCCGGCCCTGCCCGGCCTGCCCGGCATCCCGATCAGCAACTACCTGGGCTGGCTGCTGTTCGCGGTGCTGATGATGACCGCCCTGCGTCCCCTCGCCGGGTCGACCGTCGCCGCCACCGACGCCCGGGACCGGCCGATGTACGCCCTCTACCTGTGGACGTACTTCTCCAGCGTGCTGGCCCACGCGGTCTTCCTCGGCCTGCCGGCGTCGGCGGTGTGGGGGGCGGGCGCCATGTCGGTGGTCGCGGTGCCGCTGGCGGTGACGCTGCTGCGGGGCCGACGACGGGCCGACGACGGCGACCGCCCCCGACCCACCCGGGTCGACGTGCCGGCATGACCGGCGCGCTCGCCCTGCTGCTCGGCGTCGCCGTGCTGACCGGGCACGCCCTGGTCAACGCCGGGCGCTGGCTGCGCCGGCCCGCCGACCGGCCGGCTGAGGTCACCGAGACCGTGGCGGTGCTGCTGCCGCTGCGCGACGAGGCCGACCGCGTCACCCCCTGCCTGCGGGCCCTGCTCGCCCAGCGGGGCGTGCCGGGGCTGCGAATCGTGGTGCTCGACGACGGGTCGACCGACGGCACCGCCGAGGTGGTCCGCGCCGTGGCCGGCGACGACCCCCGGGTCACCCTGCTGACCGGGGTGGCCCCACCGCCGGGCTGGCTGGGCAAGCCGCACGCCTGCTGGCAGCTGGCCACCCGGGCTGATCCGGCGGCCACCGCACTGGTCTTCGTCGACGCGGACGTGGTGCTGCGCCCCCACGCGGTGGCGGCCGCCGTCGGCGAGCTGCGCGCCGCGCGGGTGACGCTGCTGTCGCCGTACCCCCGGATCCTGGTGGCGACGGCGGCCGACCGGCTGGTCCAGCCGCTGTTGCAGTGGTTGTGGCTGACCTTCCTGCCGCTGCGGGCGATGGAACGCTCGCCTCGGCCGTCGCTGGCCGCGGCCGGCGGGCAGTTCCTGGTGCTCGACCGGGCCGGCTACGTCGCCACCGGCGGGCACGCCGCGGTGTCCGACAAGGTGCTGGAGGACGTGGAGCTGGCGCGGGCCGTCAAACGCGCCGGCGGGCGGGTCGCCCTCGCGGACGGCTCGCGGCTGGCCGCCTGCCGGATGTACGACACCTGGCCGCAGCTGCGCGACGGGTACTCCAAGTCGCTGTGGGCCTCGTTCGGGCACCCCGGCGCGGCGGCGGCCGTGGTGGCGCTGCTGCTGACGCTCTACACCGCTCCCCCGCTGGTGGCCGTGGGTGCGGCTCTGGCCGGCGCGCCGGCGGTCGCCGGCCTGGCGTCGGCCGCGTACGCGGCGGGCGTGGCCGGGCGCGTGGTGGCCGCCCGGGCCACCGGCGGGCGGTGGTGGCCCGACGCGCTGGCCCACCCCGTGTCGGTCGTGGTGCTCGGCTGGCTGACCGCGCGGTCGTACCATCTGCGGAAGCGGCGGCGCCTGTCCTGGCGTGGCCGGCCGGTCACCTAGGAGGGCGCGGCATGGCGCGGATCGTGGTCGTGGGCGCCGGGGTCGGCGGGCTGGCCGCCGCCGCCCGGCTGGCCGTCACCGGGCACGAGGTGACCGTCTTCGAACGGGCCGACACCGTCGGGGGCAAGCTCGGCCGGCACACGCACGACACCCCCGAGGGGACGTTCCACTTCGACACCGGGCCGAGCCTGCTGACCCTGCCGCAGGTCTTCCACGACCTGTTCGAGGCGACCGGCGCGAAGCTCGACGAGTATCTCGACCTGGCCCCCCTGGACCCGATCGTGCGGCACGTCTTCGGCTCCGGCGAACCGCTGGACTCCTGCGCCGACCCGGACGAGTTCGCCGCCCGCATCGGGGCGGTGCTCGGCGGCCGGGCCGCCGCCGACTGGCAGCGGTTGTGGCGGCGCGCCGGCCGGGTCTGGGCGGCGTCCGAACGGGACATCCTGCGCCGGCGGGTCGACTCCCCGCGTGACCTGGCGTCGCTGGCGTGGCGGCTGGGCGACCTGGCCGCCATCGCTCCCGGCCGCACCCTGCGCGGGCTGGGTCGCAGCCACCTGTCGGACCCCCGGCTGCGGATGCTGCTGGACCGGTACGCCACGTACACGGGCGCGGACCCGCGCCGCGCCCCGGCGGCGCTGGTCGCCGTGCCGTACGCGGAGCTGACCTTCGGCGGCTGGTATCTGCGCGGCGGGCTGGGCACCCTCGCCGACGCGCTGCTGTCGCGCTGCCTCGACCTGGGCGTGGTCGTGCAGACCGGCGCCACGGTCACCGGCATCGACGCCGTGGGCGGTCGGGTGCACGGGGTACGCCTCGCCGGCGCGACCGCGCCCGTCCCCGCCGACGTGGTGGTGGCCAACGTCGACGCGCTCACCGTCTACCGGGACCTGCTGCCCACCCCGCGCCGGCTGGCCACCCTCACCGACCGCAGCCTCGCCGGTTTCGTACTGCTCCTGGGGGTGCGCGGCGACTCCGGGCTGGCCCACCACAACGTCTTCTTCCCGCGCGACTACGACGCCGAGTTCGATGCCGTCTTCGGCGATCCGGGGCGGGGCCTGCGGGCCCGGCCGGCCGTCGACCCGACGGTCTTCGTGACGGTCGCCGACGACCCGACGGTCCGGCCGGCCGGGCACGAGGCGTGGTTCGTGCTGGTCAACGCCGCGCGGCAGGGCACCGCGCCCGGTGCTGTGGACTGGCGTCGGCCGGGGTTGGCGCAGGCGTACGCCGACCGGGTCCTCGACGTGCTCGCCGAACGCGGCGTGGACGTGCGCGACCGGCTGCTGTTCCGCCAGGTCCGCACCCCCGCCGACCTGGACGCGGCGACCGGCGCACCGGGCGGGGCGATCTACGGCACCGCGGGCGGCCTGCTGCGCCCCGCCAACCGTGGCCCGGCGCGCGGACTGTGGCTGGTCGGCGGGTCCAGCCACCCCGGCGGTGGCCTGCCGATGGTGGCCCTGTCGGCCCAGATCGTCGCCGAGGAGATCGGCCCCGCCTGGTGACCGGCGACCGTCGCCGCGCGGTGCCCGACCGGCACGGGCGGTGGTGACCCGGCCCGGGTGGGCGGTGGTGACCCGGCCCGTCCGGCCGGGGCGGTCAGCCGGCGTCGATCAGCGCCCGGCGGACGGCCGAGAGCAGCTGGCCGAGGCCGAACGCGGCCAACAGCACCCAGACGGCCGTCGCCATGGTGATCGTGCCGGCGGCGAGGTCGGTCTCGACCAGACCTGTCAGGCCCGCCAGCAGCAGCCCGACCAGGGCCACCGAGACGCGGGTGGGTCGTTCCCCCACCGTGACCGCGCCGAGTTCCCGCATCCCGGCCGAAACCGCGCGGGCCCGCACGTACTCGTGCAGCCAGGACAGCGCCCCACCGGCGACGACCAGCGCGCCCGGCGCACCGACCAGCCAGAACGCGACCAGCCAGGCGACCTCGCCGAGCCGGTCGGCCACCGAGTCGTAGACGTACCCGAGTCGGCTGGTGCGGCCCGTGGCCACCGCCACGGCACCGTCGACGCTGTCGGCGACGGCGGCCAGCAGCACGAACAGCGCCCCGAGGAACGGCCCGTCCCCGGGCCGGACCGCCAGCAGCGGAACGCAGAAGCAGAGCAGCACCCCGGCCACGGTGACGGCGGTCGGGGCGACCCGGAGCCGACCCAGCACGTACCCGACGTGGTAGGCGAGACGCAGCCAGCCGCGTACCACCGGCGTCGCGGCGCGCGGGTCGAAGCCCCCGTGCAGCCGCGCCCACGCCGTGGCGTACTCGTTCCAGTTCAGCTGTGTGCCCACCACGGCTCAACCGTCTCGGCGGCGCTCAGGTGTCGCGACGCCCACTGTCACGTCCGGGCGCCGACCTGGAGGTTCTGCCAGACCTCGCGGGTGGCCGTGGAGCGGTTGAGGGTGATGAAGTGGATGCCCGGAACGCCCTCGGCCAGCAGGCGGGCGCACATCTCGCTGGCCTGCTCCACGCCGAGTCGACGCACCGCCTCCGGGTCGTCGGCGACCCGCTCGAACCGCGCGGCCAGCGCCGCCGGGAACGGCGCGCCGGACAGTTGCACCGACCGGGCGATCGTGCCGATCTGGGTCACCGGCATCACGCCGGGCAGGATCGGGGTGTCGCAGCCGGCGGCGGCGACCCGGTCGCGCAGCCGCAGGTAGTCGTCGGCGTCGAAGAACATCTGGGTGATGGCGAACTCCGCGCCGGCCCGGCACTTGCGCACGAAGTACGCGGTGTCGGAGTCGATGTCGGGCGAGCGGGGGTGCTTGTACGGGAAGGCGGCCACCCCGACGCTGAAGTCCCCGGCGGCCCTGACCAGCCGCACCAGATCCTCGGCGTAGAGCACCCCCTGCGGGTGCGGGAGCCACTCGGCGGTCGGGTCACCCGGCGGGTCGCCCCGCACGGCCAGCACGTTGCGCACCCCGGCGGCGGCCAGCCGGCCGACGACGTTGCGCAGCTCGGCCACGGAGTGGTTGACCGCGGTCAGGTGGGCCATCGGCAGCAGGGTGGTCTCCGTGGCGATCCGCTCGGTCAGCGCCACCGTGGTGTCCCGGGTCGAGCCGCCCGCGCCGTAGGTGATCGAGACGAACGAGGGGCGTAGCGACTCCAGTTCGCGGATCGCCTGCCAGAGCAGCACCTCACCCGGGGCGGTCTTCGGCGGGAAGAACTCGAACGAGAAGGTCGGCCGGCAGTCACGGATCAGCTCCCCGATCGCTGGCTGCGGGTTGGGGAGGACCGAGGGAAGACCGAGCGCCACGCCCCGACTCTAGCCGCACGACGCGCGGGCACCCCAGCGGCTTCCCGTCGCGCGGGAAAACGTCGTACCGCGGGGATAGAAGTGGGGCGCGCGGGCGGGCCGCAGGGCGGTCCGCGGGGGCCCGCGCGGGGGTCAGCCGTCCACCGGCGGCACGCCGGTCGCATCCGGGTGTCGCCGGCACCGCCGACCCCTCGGGAGGCCCCGCATGACCCCGTCCCTGACCGGGCCGACGATCGCCCGGCTCCGCCTGGCGAAGGGCTGGAGCCAGTCCCGGCTCGCCGCCGAGCTGTGCGCCGCGGCGGGCGTGCCGACGCTCAGCCGGCACGAGGTTTCCCGCTGGGAACGGCAGGCGCGCGTCCCCGGCGCCTTCTGGCGGGGGTGGCTGGCGGTCGTCCTCGACGCTCCGGCCGGGCGGCTCGACGAGGCCGCCGCCCACGCCCGACGCCTGGCCGTCCCGACCGTGCGGGGCACCGGGGCGCGCTCCCGCGCCGCGCTGCTGGCCCTGGCCCACCGCTTCGCCACCACAGCGGACACGCCGCTGCCGATGACCGCCGGTCCGGCGTACGTCCCTCCCCGGGGCGTCGCCGGTGCCCCGGCCGGGCCCCGGGGGGCCGGTGACCCCGGCGGTGCCGGGCCCCGGGGGGTCGGCGGTCCACCCGGGGAGGTCCCGGCCGACGGCCCGCCGGAAGCGGCGCTGGCCGAGCTGCGCCGGATGGACGACCTGTGCGGCGGCGTCGACCTGGTCGGGCTCGGGCGGGCCCGGTGGGGTCGGGCGGTCCGGGCGCTCACCGGGGCCGGCCCGGTCGGGCGCCGCCGGCTGCTGCCGGTGGTGGCCGAGTCCGCCCAGCTCGCCGGGTGGCTGGCCGCCGACGCCGGTGACCCGGAAGCCGGGCTGGACGCCTACCGCCTCGCCCTGCGCGCCGCGAGCGCCGCCGGTGACCCGGCGCTGGCGGGGCACGTCCTCGGCTGCGCCAGCCACCTGCTCGCCGGCCTCGGCGACCCGGCGGGCGCACTGCTGCTCGCCACGGCGGGGCACACGGGCGCCGGCCGCCGGGCCGGTCCGGGGCTGCGGGCCCTGCTGCTGCACCGGGTGGCGCTGGCCGCGGCGCTCGCCGGTCGGGTCGCCGCCGCCGGGCGGGCCCTCGACGCGGCACGCCGGGTCACCGAGGAACCGGCCGTCGAACGGGAACCGGGCTGGCTCTACTGGCTCGACGGCCACGAGCTGGCCCGGCTGACGGGCCGGACGCTGGTCGCGCTGGGCCGGCCCCGCGCCGCCGAGATGCTGCTGGTCGCCGGTCACCGTCGGGGCGGCCCGCGCGACCGCGCCGTCTACGGCACCTGGCTGGCCCGCTGCCACCTGGAGGTGGGCGAGGTCGAGCAGGCGTGCGCGGCGGCCGGCGCGGCGCTGCTCGAGGCGATCCGTGCCGGGTCGCCCCGGGCGGTGCGCCCACTCGCCGCGCTGCGCCGCCGGCTCGCCCCGCACCACGAGCTACCGGCGGTACGTCGCTACGCCGCGCTCCTCGCCGCGACCGGCCCCTACCTGCCCCGGGGGCCGGGCGCGCCGTGGCCGGGGCCGACCCCCGGTTGGTCCGGCGCGTCGTGGTGGTGCTGAGGCGGCGGGCCCCACCCCGACCGGCTAGCGTCGAGGCGTGACCCACGCTGCTCCCGTCTCCCCCGTCGACCGCGCCGACCTGCGCCAGCGGGTCGACAAGTCCCTCACCGAGTTCCTCGCCGCCCGCCGCGCCTGGATGGCCGGCGTCGACGACGCCCTGGTTCCGGTGGCCGAGGCGATCGAGGCGTTCGTGCTGGGCGGCGGCAAGCGGCTGCGGCCGGCCTTCGCCTACTGGGGGTTCCGGGGTGCCGGTGGGGTCGACACCGACCCGGTGGTGACCGCGCTGGCGGCGCTTGAGTTCGTCCAGGCCAGCGCCCTCATCCACGACGACCTGATGGATCGCTCGGACACCCGGCGCGGCGAGCCGGCGGTGCACCGGCGGTTCGCCGCCCGGCACCGGGCGCAGGGCTGGGGCGGCGACGCGGACGGCTTCGGCGACTCCGCCGCCATCCTGCTGGGCGACCTGTGCCTGGTCTGGTCGGACGAGCTGCTGCACTCCGCCGGCCTGGATCCGCGCACCGTGGCCCGGGCCCGGCCCGACTTCGACGACATGCGCAGCGAGGTCACCGTGGGGCAGTACCTGGACGTGCTGACCCAGGCCACCGGGGACACGTCCCTGGAGCGGGCCGGGAAGGTGGCCCGGTACAAGTCGGCGAAGTACACGGTCGAGCGGCCGCTGCTGCTGGGCGCGGCGCTGGCCGACGCCCCCGCCGACGTCCGGTTGGCGTACTCGGCGTACGGGCTGCCGCTGGGTGAGGCCTTCCAGTTGCGCGACGACGTGCTCGGCGTGTTCGGCGACCCGGCGCAGACCGGCAAGCCGGCCGGCGACGACCTGCGCGAAGGCAAGCGGACCTACCTGGTGGCGGCGGCCCTGGAGGCGGCGGACGACGCCGGCCGCGCGCTGTTGCTGGGCGCGTTGGGCGACCCGGGGCTGGACGAGCCGGGCGTCGCCCGGCTACGGGATCTGATCACCTCGACCGGCGCGCTGGCGCGCACCGAGCAGCGGATCGGCACACTGACGGACACGGCCCTGGCCGCGCTGGGCGCCGTCGACCTCGACACCGAGGCCCGGCAGGCCCTGGTCGACCTGGCCATCGCCGCCACCCGTCGCGCCGACTGACCCGGGCCGGTGGGGTCAGAAACCCAGGGCCTGGGCCCGGCGCTTGACCTCCCGGGCCTGGTCGCCTCCGAGAGCCGCGGCGGGGGTACCCCCGGGTAGCGTCTCGTCCTGCTCGTACAGCCAGCGCAGCGCCGCCTCGTCGTCGTAGCCGGCGTCGGCGAGCAGGTTCAGCACTCCGGGCAGGTGCTTGAGCACGGTGCCGTTGGCCACCAGGTCGGCGGGGATCCGGCGGACCCCGTCCCGGCGCACGGCGAGCAGCTCGCGCTCCCGGAGCATCTGGTGGACCTTGCTGATCGACACGTCGAGTCGCTCGGCCACGTCCGGCAGGGTCAGCCAGGCGGAGAGGTCGGCGGGGCCGGCGAGAGGGGCGTCGGACGCCCGGTCGGCGGGTACGGAGTCGGTCACCCGACCACCCTGCCATGTCGCCCCCGGCCAGGGCCAAACGGCACCCCGCCGGACCGGGTACGCGCGGCGGGACGTGCCGTTGGCAGCACGGCGGTAGCATCCTGTGCAACATTCACCCCGCCGACACATAGACTGCCTGCCGATGGACACACAGGTCGCCGACACGTTGCCGGGCTCGCTGATCGACGGGCGCTACCGCATCCGCGGTCGCGTGGCCCGTGGCGGCATGGCGACCGTGTACACCGCCACCGACGAGCGCCTCGAACGCACCGTCGCTGTCAAGATCATTCATTCGAGTCAGGCGACCGGGGCGCGGGCCCGCCCGGCCGACTTCCTCGACCGGTTCACCGACGAGGCCAAGGCCATCGCCCGGCTGACCCACCCCAACGTGGTCGCCGTCTACGACCAGGGCACCCACGCCGGCCTGCCGTACCTGGTCATGGAGTACGTGCGGGGCCGGACCCTGCGCGAGGTCCTGTCGGAGCGGCGGCGTCTGAACCCCGACGAGTCCCTGGCCATCGCCGAGCAGATGCTCGCCGCGATCGCGGCCGCCCACCGGGCGGGCCTGGTGCACCGAGACATCAAGCCGGAGAACGTCCTGGTCGCCGAGGCGCCCACCGGCGGCCCGGCCAACCTGGTCGACAGCGTGGTCAAGGTCGCCGACTTCGGGCTGGCCCGCGCGGTGGAGGCCAGCACCGACGAACAGGACGGCAGCCAGCTGATGGCCACCGTGGCGTACGTCGCGCCGGAGCTGGTCACCGACGGGCACGCCGACGCCCGTACCGACGTCTACTCGGCCGGCATCGTGCTGTTCGAGATGCTCACCGGCCGGGTCCCCTACGACGGCGACCGCCCCGTCGACGTCGCCTGGCAACACGTCGACCGGGACGTGCCCACGCCGTCGACCCTGGTGCCCGGCCTGCCCCGGGTGCTCGACGACCTGGTGGCCCGCGCCACCCGGCGGGATCCGGGTGCGCGGCCGACCGACGCCGGCGCGTTGCTCGCCGAGGTGCAGGTCGCCCGGGACGACCTCGGCAACCCGAACACCCACACCGCCGTGCTGAGCCGGATCACCGACGAGTCGGCCGTGTCCCAGCCGACGATGGTGGTGGCCGCGGTCGCGCCGTCCCAGCGGCCGGCCTGGGCACGACTGCCCGAGGGCGGCGGTGGCAGCGGCCGGGGCCGCCGACGGGCCGCCCCGACCCGCGGCGGCGACCTGTGGTCCCGGCTGGCGGCCCTGCGTACGCAGGTCATGGGCAGCCCGCGCGGACGCCTCGCGGTCGCCGCGGCCGTGGTGGCGCTCGGCCTGGTGGCCGCCCTCGGCGGCTGGTGGTTCGGGGTGGGCCGCTACACCGTCGCGCCGCAGCTGGTGAGCATGAGCCAGGCCGACGCGGAGGCGCAGGCCGCCCGCGCCGGCTTCACCGTCGCCTACGACGAGCCACGACACGACGAGCAGATCCCCCGCGACGGTGTGGTGGCGCAGAACCCGGCGCCGGCCGCTCGGATCCTCAAGGGCGACACGATCCGGCTCACCCTCTCGCTGGGTCCCGAACGGTTCCCGGTGCCCGACGTGGTCGGCAAGGAGTTCGAACTGGCCGAGGCCGACCTGACCAGCCTGCGGCTGGAGGTGGTCAAGGGCAACGCACGCTACGACGACAACCTGCCCGAAGGCGTCGTGGTGGCCACCGACCCGGCGGTCGGTGCCGAGGTCAAGCCGGGCGACAAGGTGACCGTCGTCCTGAGCCGGGGACGGGCCCCCATCACGGTGCCGAACCTGGTCGGCAAGAACCTCAACGAGGCGCGGGCGACCATCGCCCAGCTGGGCCTGGTGCTGGTCGAGCCGACCTACAAGGATTCGGACAAACCCCGCGACGAGGTTCTCGGGCAGAGCCCCGCCGACGGCGCGGGAGTGGTGAAGGGCACCCAGGTGCGGCTGGAGGTCAGCAAGGGCCCGCCGCTGGTGGCGGTGCCCAAGGTCGTCGGCCTGCCCTGCCCACAGGCCAAGCAGGTGCTGGAGGCCCAGGGTCACCCGGTGACGGTGCAGTTCAACCCGAACGGTGTGGCCCGGTTCCAGAACCCGGCCGAGAACACGCAGGTGAACCCGGGCAGCGCGGTCACCATCGGGTGCTTCTGATGCCCGCGCCGACCCCGGCGCACCGCCCCGTCGGCGCGCACACCCCGACCGGGGGTGGGCTGGCGAGGGCCGCGCTGCCGTACCTCGACGCGGCCGGTGCGGAGGTGGTGCAGGTCTACGTGTCCAACTCGCGGGGCTGGGCGCTACCGGAGGGCGACCCGGCCCAGGACGCGCTGTTCCGCGACGGCTGCGCGCACCGCGGCCTGCCGGTCTTCGTGCACGCCTCCCTGCTGGTCAACGTGGGTTCCCCGACGGCTGCCACGGTCGAGAGGTCGGTGGCGACCCTGGCGCACGCCCTGCGCCGGGGCGCGGCGATCGGGGCCCGTGGAGTCGTGTTCCACGCCGGCAGCTCCGTCGACGCGGGGCACGCCGAAGCCGCTGTGCGGCAGGTACGCGAGACGCTGCTGCCGCTGCTCGACTCGGCCGCCGCAGCCGGTGGTCCGATGCTGCTCGTGGAACCGAGCGCGGGCGGCGGGCGGTCGCTGGCCTCGCGGGTGGAGCAGCTCGGGCCGTACCTCGACGCGGTCGACCGGCACCCGTGGCTGGGCGTGTGCTTCGACACCTGCCACGCCTGGGCGGCGGGGCACGACCTGGCCGCCGAGGGCGGAATGACCGCCACACTGGACACGCTGGTGGCCACGGTCGGCGCGGACCGGCTGCGGTTGGTGCACGCCAACGACTCGAAGGACCTGTGCGGTTCCACCCGGGACCGGCACGAGAACGTCGGCAAGGGCTTCATCGGCGAGCCGGCGTTCGCCGAGCTGATGGCCCATCCCGCCACCGCCGGGGTGCCCGTCGTGGTGGAGACCCCGACGGAACGCCACGAGGGCCACGCGGCCGACATCGCCACGCTGCGCCGCCTCCGCCCCTGACCCGGCACCCCGACGTGCGACGGGGCGGGCACCCGCCACCGCCGGGCGCGGGCCGTCAGGCCCGCGGACCGGCGGACCGGCGGACCGTCAGGCGCGGAGAACCTCGGTGAGGACGGTGGCGGCGCGGTCGACCGCGGCGTCGTCGACCTCCATGTGGGCGACCAGGCGGGCCGTACGGGGGCCGAGCACGGAGACCAGCACGCCCCGCGCGCGGGCGGCGGCGGCCAGGGCGGGCGCGTCCAGCGACGACTTCGTCAGGTCCAGCGGGACGATGTTGGTGCGCACGGCCGTGGCGAGCACCCCGAACGGGGCGACCGCCTCGGCCAGCCGGGCCGCTCTGGCGTGGTCGGCGGCGAGCCGCTCGACGTGGTGGGCGAGGGCGTACCGGCCGGCGGCGGCGAGGACGCCCGCCTGCCTCATCCCGCCGCCCATCCGCTTACGGACGAACCGGGCCCGTCCGATCTGCTCGGCGCTGCCCACCACCAGCGACCCGACCGGCGCACCGAGCCCCTTGGACAGGCACACCGAGAGGGTGTCGAAGAGCCCGCCGTAGGTCGCCAGCGGCACGCCGTCGGCCACGTGCGCATGCCAGATGCGGGCACCGTCACAGTGCAGGGCCACCCCGGCGGAGTCGGCGACCCCCCGCAGGGCACGCAGCACGTCCAACGGGATCACCCCACCGCCGCTGCGGTTGTGGGTCTGTTCCACGGCGATCGCCCGGGTCGGCACCGCCCAGTAGCCGTCCGGACGGACCATGGCGGCGACCACGTCGGGATCGACGTCCGCGCCCACCGCCGGCCACGTCCGCGAGGAGATGCCGCCGTACGCCGCAGCCGCGCCGATCTCGTACGTGACCACGTGCGCGTCGGCGTCGCAGAGCAGCTCGTTGCCCGGCGACACCAGCAGTTGCAGGGCGATCTGGTTCGCCATCGAGCCGGTGGGGCAGAACAGCGCCGCCTCGTGCCCGAACAGGGCGGCGACCTCGGCTTCCAGGGCGTTGACCGTGGGGTCCTCGCCGTAGACGTCGTCCCCGACCTCGGCGGTGGCCATCGCCTCCCGCATCCCGGCGGTCGGCCGGGTCACCGTGTCCGAACGCAGGTCGATCATCACGTCAGCCATGGTTCTCCCTCGCGTCAGCCACGGAGCATCTCCGCCACCAGGAAGGCCAGTTCCAGCGACTGCTGGGTGTTCAGGCGCGGGTCGCAGGCGGTCTCGTACCGGTCGGGCAGGTCCAGGTCCTCGATGCCCTGGGCACCACCGAGGCACTCGGTGACGTCCTCGCCGGTCAGCTCGACGTGCAGGCCACCCGGGTGGGTCTCCAGGCCACGGTGCACCTCGAAGTAGCCGAGCACCTCGTCGACGATGCGGTCGAAGTGCCGGGTCTTGTAGCCGTTGGACGACTCGTGGGTGTTGCCGTGCATCGGGTCGCACTGCCACACCACCTTGGCCCCGGCGGCGGTGACCTTGGCCACGATGGGCGGCAGCGATTCGCGGACCTTGTGGTTGCCCATCCGGCTGATCAGGGTGAGCCGGCCGGGGATGTTGTCGGGGTTGAGCTTCTCGCAGAGCTCGATCGCCTGGTCGGGGGTGGTGGTCGGGCCGAGCTTCACCCCGATCGGGTTGGCGATGCGGGAGATGAAGTCGATGTGCGCCCCGTCGATCTGGCGGGTGCGCTCGCCGATCCACAGGAAGTGCCCGGACAGGCCGTACGCCCGGTTGTCGGACACCCGGGTCAGCGCCCGGTCGTACTCCAGGGCCAGGGCCTCGTGGGAGCAGTACAGGGTGACGGTGCGCAGCGCGTCGTCCTCGGTCATCCCGCAGGCCCGGATGAAGGCCAGCGCCCGGTCGATCTCGCGGGCGATGGCCTCGTACCGCTCACCGGCCGGGGAGTTGCGCACGAAGCCCTTGTTCCAGTCGTGCACGGCGTGCAGGTCGGCGAGCCCGCCGGCCAGGTACGCCCGGAGCATGTTCATCGCGGCGGCGGAGTTCGCGTACGCCCGGATCATGCGCTGCGGATCGGCGACCCGGGCCTCCGGCGTGGCCTCCAGCGAGTTGATCAGGTCGCCCCGGTACGCCGGCAGCCCGCGCGCGTCGGTCGGCAGCGACCGGGGCTTGGTGTACTGCCCGGCGACACGGGCGACCTTCACCACCGGCAGGGACGCGCCGTAGGTGAGCACGATGGCCATCTGGAGCAGGGTGCGGGCGTTGGCCAGCAGATGGCTCTCGGTGTTGTCGGCGAAGGTCTCGGCGCAGTCGCCGCCCTGGAGCAGGAACGCCTTGCCCTCGCAGACCAGGGCGAGTCGCTGGCGGAGCTGGTCGACCTCGTAGGGCGCGACGACCGACGGGACGGTGTCGAGCACCCGGCAGACCTGGGCCACCTCGGCGGGGTCCGGCCAGGGCGGGGTCTGGGCGCGTGGCAGGTCCCGCCAGCGGTCCAGGCCGAGCGCCGCGTCCTCGGCGGAGTCGACGGTCGGGCGGCTGGTCTGCAGGACCGGGCTGCCCACGGCGGGATGACTCAACTGATGCCACTCATGGCGCATGACCAAAGCGTACGGCGACAGCCCGGGTACCCCGTCTCCGAGGGGGGCGGTTCCGGCAGGTGGACGACCGCCCCGGGGCGACCAGGTCAGGGCGTCGGGGCCGGGGTGGGGGTGCCCCCGGGGGTGTTGCCGCCGGGTTCCTCACCGGAGATGCACCAGTCGGCGCCGTCGCGGGTGACGGTGAACAGCAGCGGCCGGGTGGCCGTGCGGCTGCTGACGGTCACCGACACGGTGGCGCTGACCTGCTGTCCGGCGGGGCCGGGCCGAACGTCGGTGATCTGCGCCCGCGGCACGGTGAAGTGGTCGGCGAAGTCACCGTTGGGGCCGGTCGCGGCGGCGTCGAACGCCTCGTGCAGCGCGGCGCAGAGTTGGTTGCGCCCGGCCGCGACGTCCTTGGCGGTCATCGCGTCGAGGTACGCCTGCACCCGCTCCCGGGATCTGGCGGCGGCCTCCTCGGCGGGAGCGCGGCCCGGCTTGCTCGCCTCGTCCTCGTCGGCACCGATTCCGCAGCCGAGCAGGCTGACCGACAGCGCGGCGGCCGTCGCGGCGGCCACGGTCGCACTCCGGGTCGTCACCCCCATCGCTACCTCCCGGCGCCGGTGGACATCGATTGCCGTTCGAGCCGCGAGTCTGTCACATCGACGGTGGTGCCGACCGTCGGGCCCGAGGGGCCGACGGTCGGCACCACCGGGGGGTACGCCGGGCGGGGAGGGACCGGTGCGTGGTCCCTCCCCGCCGGGTGGGTGGTGCGTCGGCCTGCGGACTAGCCGAGACCGCCCTTGATGGCGCCGATCAGTTCGCCGTTTCCGGTGTCACCGGAGAGCTCCCAGAAGAAGGCGCCACCGAGGCCCTGGTTCTTGGCGTACGTCATCTTGCCGCCGATGGTGGCGGGGGTGTCGTAGCTCCACCAGTTGCTGCCGCACTTGGCGTACGCGGTGCCGGCGATCGTGCCCGTCGCCGGGCAGCTGTTCTTGAGCACCTTGTAGTCCTCGATGCCCTGCTCGTAGGTGCCCGGGGCCGGGCCGGTGGCGGTGCCGCCCGGCGCGGTCTGGGTCACCCCGGTCCAGCCCCGGCCGTAGAAGCCGATGCCGAGCAGCAGCTTGTTGGCCGGGATGCCCTTGCTCTTGAGCTTCTGGATGGCCGCGTCGGACCAGAAGCCCTGCTGCGGGATGCCCGGGTACGAGGTGAGCGGGGAGTGCGGGGCGGTGGGGCCCTGCGCGTTGAAGGCGCCGAAGTAGTCGTACGTCATCGGCATGATCCAGTTCAGGTGCGTGGCCGCACCGGCGTAGTCGGTGGCGTCGATCTTGCCGCCGTTGCTGCCGTCCGCGGTGATGGCGGCCGTGACCAGGTTGCCCGAGCCGAACCGGGCCCGCAGCGCGCTGACCACGTTCTTGAACGCGTTCGGGCCGCTGGAGTCACAGGTGAGGCCGCACGCGTTCGGGTACTCCCAGTCGACGTCGATGCCGTCGAACACGTCCGCCCAGCGCGGGTCCTCGACCAGCCGGTAGCAGCTGTCGGCGAAGGCGGCCGGGTTCTGCGCGGCCTGGGTGAAGCCGCCGGACCAGGTCCACCCACCGAAGGACCAGATGACCTTGATGTGCGGGTACATCTTCTTCAGCTTGCGGAGCTGGTTGAAGCTGCCGCGCAGCGGCTGGTCCCAGGTGTCGGCGACGCCGTCGACGCTGTCCGCCGCCGTGTACGCCTTCTCGTAGTCGGCGTAGCTGTCACCGATGGTGCACCGGCCGCCGGTGGTGTTGCCGAAGGCGTACAGGATGTGGGTCAGCTTCGAGGCCGAGCCGCTGGTGTGGATGTTCTTCACGTGGTAGTTGCGGGCGTAGACGCCCCACTGTGCGAAGTACCCGACGACCTTCTTGCCGTTGGGGTCCGGCGGCGTCGTGGTCGGGGGCGGGGTGGTGGGTGGAGGCGTGGTCGGCGGCGCCGTCGTCGGCGGGGTGGTGGTCGGCGGCGCGGTGGTGGGCGGCGGGGTGCCCCCGCCGCACGGCGCGCCGTTGATCGTGCAGTTCAGCGGCGCCCGGTACGCCCCGGCACCGTTGTAGCCCCAGCTGAAGGAGGCGCCGGGGGCGAGCCCGCCGGCCCAGCTCTTCTTGACCGCGACGTAGTGGTTGCCGCTGCGGGTGACGTCGGCGTCCCAGGAGCTACTGATGCTGGTGCCCGAGGGCAGGTCGAACTCGATGCGCCAGGTGGCGACCGTGGCGTCCGAACCGTTGGTGATGGTCACCCGGGTCTCGTGACCGGTCCCCCAGTCCTGCACCTTGGTGAACGTGGTCGTCACGCTTCCGGCGCCGAAGGCCGACGCCATCGGGGCGGTCGCGGCGGTCAACGCGACCACGGCGCCGACCCAGAGGGCCCGGCGGAACGATCTCTTCATGTGGCGTCTCCCCAAACAGTTAGGAAACTTTCCAAAAGGATGAGGAGACGCTACTCACACCGTCATCACTTCGTCAAGATGCGCATGCGTCGATTTGCCCTGGGAGCGCTACCAGCCGATGGAATCGCCTGTGCGGGATGCCGCAGGGCGGGTGGAACCGGCCGACGGCAGGCGCATCACGAGCGCGGCCGGCGGCACGACGTGCCTCCGAGCACCCCGCAAGGTGCGCTCGCCCGCCCGTTGGCGGACGCGACGGTGGTCAGGGCCGGGTTCAGCCGCCCGGGCGTCAGCCGGACGCCGCCGACGAAGTGCGTCGCGCCCGCCACTCGGGGGCCAGCACCGACCAGACCTCCAGATCGGTGCGCCCCTCCGGACCGGGCAGCAGCTCGCGCAGCACGCCGTCGCGACGCATGCCGAGCCGGCGGGCCACCGCGATGCTGCGGGCGTTGCGGGCATCGGTGCGCCACTCGACCCGGTGCAGGCCACGCTCGTCGACTACCCAGTCGATGAGACGGGTGACCGCCCGGGTCACCAGCCCGCGCCCCTCGGCGGCCGGCTCGAGCCAGCAGCCCGCCTCGCAGACCCCACGCGCGGCGTTCAGCGAGACGAGCAGCACCCCACCCACCAGCGTGCCGCCGCACCAGATGCCCCAGATGCCGCCGTCGTCGCGGGCCCAACGGTCGGCGTAGCCCTGAAGCACGTGCCGCGCTCCGTCGAGGTCGGTAGCCACGAAGGACGGTGCCACCCAGGGGGCGATGTGCGCACGAGACCGGTCGAGATTGGCCAGGAACTCCTCGGCCTGCCACGGATTGAGGGGACGCAGCTCGGCGTCGGCGGTCAGCGGCACGGCGAACATCAACGACCACCGACCGGCAGAACCCGCCGCGCGGCCGGCACCGGGGTGGCGCGCAGGCCCCACTCCCGGGGTAGCGATTCACCCTCGGCGCTGGCCTTCAGGTCGACCGGGTGGACCGCCGGATGACCGGCCACCGCTTCACTCCGATCTTCAGCGACTGTTCCAGCGCCAACTTCCTGGCCCGCTGCTGAGCACGCAGCAGCTTGCGGGAAACACCTCGAACGCCCGCTGCGCGCAAGGCAACCCTAGCGAAGCGCAGCCGCCGGCACAGGCCCTGAACGGGTTATCTCCCCGGCCAACGCGTCTATCCGCGCGAGCAACTGCACCGGGTCGGTGTCGAGATCGAGGGAATGGCACATGATCTCGACCCCGGCGTTGCAGACGATATGACTCAGCGGCGGATGCTCGCCGGCCGGATACACCAGGTGGCCGCGCGACAGGCGGTAGGCGATGCAGTATGCGAGCATCTGGTAGGCGTCGCCGTGGCCGATCGCCGCCTTGTACTTGGCGTCCACCACGGCTCCGACAGCACCCGCTCCGTTGCGCCAGAGGATGTCGGGACGCAGTTCGAGGCGACGCTGCAGGTCGAGGTGGTGGTGCGCCTGGAGCAGGACTTTCCCGCCGTACGCAGGCTCGACGGCGACGCGAAGCGCGACCGAGAGAAAGTCTTCGTAGACGCGCCACATGTCGAGCAAGAAGGCGTTTGCCAGCACCCCACCCCGGCCCGCGTCGACGGAGGAACCGGCGAGCACCAGCTCGGCGAGCCCGAGTGCGATGACCAGCCGCTCGTTGAGCCGGGTCCGCCGCCAAGCCGGTGGGGGTTCGCCCGGCAACAGACGGGTCACGCCTGCGAGACGCCCGGCAAGGTGTCGCAGCCTGCGCCGGGAGCTTGCGTCGATGCCGGGAACCCGTAACATCCGGTCGACTGCGGTGGCGAGGATGCGGTTCTCGGCGATGTCGACCGTGTAGTCGTCGTGCCGGACCTCCAGCGGCAGCGCTCGACCCGCACGTCGGGACAGTTGTGCGGTCTCGCGCAGCCGGCCGCGCAGCACCGGCGAGGTCTCGTCAACCGTCCGGTAGCCCTGGAGAAGACCCGGGCGTAGGGCACGATCGGTCTGCCGCCACAACGCCTCAGCCAGTGCAGGCACCAGACCGGCGTGTTCGGGCAGCGGCACGGTCTCGTCACGCCAACCCTTCGGATTGCGGACGTATCCCATCAGGAACATCAGCCGCGCGATCGGCATCTTCGGCTCGATGTGCACCTCGACGCGACCGATCCGGGCCACACCGACCTTCCGTCCGGCGCGCACGTGCCACTGGCCGTCGGCCGGCCCCGGGCGGACGTCGACGACTCCCGAGGCGGCGAGCCGGCGCGCGTCGTCGGCACCGAGCCGCATCTGCACGGAGGGGCCGGCTTCGCGTACCCGGATGAGGGTCATGGCACCTCAGGCAACGACTGCCGCAGCGTGTCAAGGCCATAGTGCTGCGTGACGTCGACGTCGTCGGCGTAGTGGTGTTCGACGAGCAGCGGCAGGATGTCATGCCGCCACACCCGGTCGAGGCCGTCCGGCCTGACGTGAACCGACTCCCGCATGAGATACGACGGGCCGATCGCGTAGTCGGCGTCGGCGAGTCGGGCGTTGAGCGCGTCGAGCAGGGCCGGTGCGTCCGAGGCGAGGCCCTTCTGGTCGAGCCAGCGGTTCAACAGTCCGTGCACGGGCAGTTTGGCCGGGTGCAGCTCGACGAACGCGAACCGCCGCCGCATCGCCGCGTCGACGAGGGCGATGGACCGGTCTGCGGTGTTCATGGTGCCGATCAGGTAGAGATTCGCCGGCAGGGTGAAGTCCTCCGCCGAGTACTGGAGGCGAATTCGCTGGTCGCGATATTCGAGCAGGAAGTACAGCTCGCCGAAGATCTTCGCCAGGTTGCCCCGGTTGATCTCGTCGATGATCAGGATGTACGCGGTGGACGGGTGCTCGCGAGCGTCGTCGGCGAGTTGTCGCAGCGGCCCGGAGGTGAGCTTGAACCGCAGCGTCCCGTCGTCGCCGCTCTCCGGCCGGAAGCCTTCGAAGAAGTCCTCGTAGGTGTATGAGGGGTGGAACTGGATGAGCTTCACCGCGTGGGGTTCGGTGAGTCGAGCCGCCAGCTTCTGCGCCAGGTAGGTCTTTCCGGTGCCCGGCGGGCCAAAGAGGATTACCTGCCGCCGCTCGGCGAGCAGTTCCCGCAGGTCGGACAGCCAGCCGAGGTCGGTGAGCAGGTCAACGGCCGTCCTGTCGGTCACCTCCGCAAGCCGTGCCTCCGGAGCTGGCTGCGGCACCGGCTGCTCGGGCACCAGATCGGCGTAGAGCCGATCGAGCGCGTCCAGCGCGTCGGTGAGGTCGATCAGGTCGTCCTGGCTCTGCGTCAAGGCAGGCAACGGGCCGGTCAGGTCGGTGAGATCCCGCGGCCCGCCGACGTTGAGCCACCGTACCGGGCGGCGCAGGTTGGACCGCCGGTCCGGCGACTCCACGAAGTACGCGGCCCCGTCGACGTGGCCCAGGTAGACCTCGCCCCGGTGCATCGTCATCAGATAGTCGCCCGGTCGCATCTTGCGCAGGAAAGCGCCAAAGTAGCCGAGCAGTTTCTCCCGCACGGAGTAACTCTTGTGCCGGTACTCCTCCTCGACGATCTGCTGGAGGCGCTGCTGCTCGATGTCATCGTCCAACTCGGGCAACTGCGAGGCGGCCAGGGACACCCAGCCCTGCGCCAACCACTGCGGCACGAGGTCGACACCATCGACATTGGATCCGCGTACGAGCCAGGCACGGCGCGACGTGGTCTCCGGGGTGGTCGTTTCCGCTTCCGCCTGCCGCTTGCCCAGGAGGTCTGCCGTGATGCGCTGCTCGGGGTTGGCCTGCCGTCCCTCGAACTCGACGCCCTCCTCGACCAGTTGGGCACGCACGTCGCCGCCCCGGTACCTGAAGTGTTGGTGCATAGCGGGTGGTACCTGCCCGTCGGCCTGCAGCACCCGGTGTGAGTTCTCGACGTAGGTCTCGGCCAGCAGGTGGGCAATCTCGTCCGGCGAGCCGTCGACGAGATCCGCGAGGTCGTCGTACGCGGTCCAGGAGCCGTCCGGGACCAGCGCGAGCGCGGCGGCGATGGTGTGCAGTTTGCTCTCGTACTTCTTGCGGGCCTGCTTCCGGCTACGAAAGACCTCACGGTGCCGGCGACCGATCTCGGCAGACAAGGAATCCGGATCCTGATATGTCTCCAGCGCCCGTCGGCCGTCGTCGGTGATCCACCAGAACCCGTCCCGCTTCACCATCCACCCGGCGGTCGCCGCGTCGCCGGTGTGGAATCGGGCCGCCACGTTCCAGGCAGCGGCGCCGCTCTTGTGGGTTCTCCGCTCCGCCTCGGTCAGGTCGACACGTTGAGCGACCTCGGCGAGCACCTCCCGGCCGTGCATCCGGCCGCCGGCCTCGCGCAGCACCTCCAGACAGGTGCGCACCAGCAGCGCGTACCGGACCCCCTCGGACATTGTGCTGACCCCTCGTACGTGTTGATCGCCGGCGATCGGGACAGCCTACGTTCGGTGGGCATGACGAAGCTACGGGTGCTCGGCGTGGACGCCTGCGGCGGTAGACACTGCCAACAAACAGCCACACTTCACCATCCACAATGGTGGGTGAATCCACCCCGGCCGACGGTGCTCGCAGTGCGGCGGACGACCCAAGATCTTCCTGTGCGGAATGTTCACGCCTCGGATCCCGTACGCGCGACACGAATCAGCGCGCTCGAAACCATCGCAGGAGCCCCTCATCATGATCAATAAGTACCCTGGAAGCTGTGGTAGTTGCGGAGGCTTGGTGAAAGCCGAGCTCGGACAGGTGGTCAAGACCGGCAGCCGTTGGACCACCTATCACCATGAATGTGCCCCGGTCAGGAACGCTCCGCCCTCCGGGACCCATAGCGGCTGGCACGACCTGCCGATGGTGGGCTTCGACATCGAGGGCACCGACAAGGAGCCCATGGATAGCCGCATCGTCTCCGCAGCCCTGGTTTACGCCGACGGCACAACGTCAAGCTGGCTCATCAACCCCGGCGTACCCATTCCGTCCGAAGCCTCCATGATCCATGGCATCACCAACGAGATGGTGCGTAGCGCCGGAAGGCCACCTCGGGAGGCGCTGGCCGAGCTGGCAACGGCGATTTCTAAGGTGATCGCGGACGGCACACCGCTGGTTGCCTTCTGCGCCCACTACGACGTCACGACGCTGCACACCGAGCTGGCACGCCACAGTCTTCCGGCCGTGGACTGGGATCGCGCCGACATCGTCGACCCCTCGATTCTGCACGGGGAGGTCGAGCCCCGCTGGTACGACAGCCGGCAACTAAGCGGCCTGTGCAAGTACTACGGGGTCGAGCTGACGACCGCTCATAACGCCGCGAGCGATGCACGCGCGGCTGTCGACCTGGCGACATCGATCGCGGCCCGTCATGAACGGATCGCCCGACTGCGCCCTGATGCCCTGCATCAGGCGCAGATCGACTGGTATGTCAAGCAAAAGCGGGAACTCCAAGCCTTTTTCGACAGGCAGGGCCGCGTTGAAACAGTGAGCTTGGATTGGCCTCTCGAGACCAAGCGACGCGGATAGCGCAACTCGCACCACCGCAGTGCGCAATCACGGTGCCAGGAAGAATTGGTAGAGGAGGGACAGAGCTGGCAGGGAAACCGGCGTCACCGCTCGTGGCGCGTGGTGGCGTGCTCGGACTGCCAGGTGCGAAGGGCGTGTTTGAGGCGGCGGTTCTCCTCCCACACCTGGTCGCGCTGCCGGATGCGCTCCCCAATCTCGTACGCGAGCCGGTGCAGCAGGGCGTCGACGTCGTCGGGCCGGTAGCCGCGCCGGCCCAGCGGCGTGCGGTGCAGCTCGACCGCAGCCAGCCGGTCGGGGGTGAGCGGGCCGGCCAGCGCGTTGCGGCTGTGGTAGACGCCCATCAGCGGCCGAAGTCCCGGGCAAGGTGGAGCCGGTCGACGGGCATGCCGGCGGCGGGCAGCCGACGCCTGGCCGAGGCGAGCATGGCCGGCGGGCCACACACGTAGACCTCCTGGTGGGTGTGGTGGTCGAGGGCGAAGGTGAGGGCGTCGCCCTGTTCGGCCGGTTCCGCCGACGTGTCGTGGGAGAACGCGGGCACGATGGTGAGCCAGTCGTGGGCGCGGTCGAGCGTGTCGAGCGCGATGGCGTCGTAGAGGTCGGTGAAGGTGCGCGTACCGGCGATCAGGGTGACCCGCCGCCCGGCCGGCGCCACGGCGACCTGTTCGACCAGGGCGCGTAGCGGCGCAAGCCCGGTGCCCCCGGCGGCCAGCAGCAGATCCGCCCCGCAGGTCGGGTCGAGCCGCAGCCCGGTGTCGCAGGGCGGGCCGAGCCAGAGCGGGTCGCCGGGGCGTACCGCGTGGACCAGCGCGCGGGAGACGGCGGCGACGGCACGGACGTGGAACTCCAGCGTGCCGTCGGGGCGCGGGGAGTTGGCCGGTGAGTACCACCGCCACCGGCCGGGCCAGCGTTCGGTGCAGACCGGCACCGCCTGGCCGGGCTGGAACGGCAGCCGACGCCAGGGGCGTACGGTCAGGATGGCGACGCCGTCGGCGGGCCGGTCGTGGCCGATCACCTCGGCGGGCCACCAGGCCGGGCCGTCGCCGGTCTGTTCGGCGGCCTCGACCACCGCCGCCGACGCCAGCCGCCCGGCGCGTTCCCAGGTCGCCGCCAACTCCGGCGTCCAGGGCAGGTGACGGGCGACGGTGCCGGTCAGCGCGGCCTCGACGGCCCGCCGGTGCGGCAGCAGCCGGTAGCGGCGGTAGGCCCGGCCGAGCACGGCCAGCAGCGCCGCCCGCCCCGCCGGGTCGTCGCCGCCGCTGGCGAGCCGCCCCAGCGCGGCGAGGAACACACCCGCCGTCCGTTCCGGCAGCAGCCCCGGGCAGCGGTCCTCGACCGTGCACCAGAAGTGGTCGGCGGCCTGGCGGGCGTACCGCATGGTGACGCTCCACGACGCGCCCAGCGCGGCGGTCACGACCCGGCCTCGTCTGCGAAGGCCCGCCGCGCTGCGGCGACCGCGCCGGCCGGCACGCCCAGCGCCGTGAGTGCCCCCGCCAGGTAGTCGACCACCCGTCGGTGCTGCGCCTCGGTCAGGCCCAGACCGCGCCACGCCCCGGCCGCCGGCCGGGCGATGTCGCCGGCTGGCCCGCCGAGCGCCACCGTGAGAGTCAGCGCCAGATGCCCGGCGAGGCGGGCACGATCAACCCCGATCAGGTACGGCGCCAGGTCCGCGTCCGCCGCCACCGCCCCCCACCACCGCGCCACCGCTTCGCGCACCAGCTCCGGCCCGGTCACACCCGCCATCGGGTACGCCCGGAGCCCGGTCACGCCCACGGCCAGACATCCGGGTCACCGGCGGCGACCAGCTCATCGACCCGAGCGTCGGTGACCCCGGCCGCCCGCAGCGTGTCCCGGCCCCAGCGCGCCAGCCGGCACGGATGCGGCACCCGCTCACTGCGGCACAGTGGACCCGCCGGCCACCGTTCCGGCGCATGCGTCAACACCGCCCGCACGGCCACCGCCACATCGTCGTCGCTGACCGGGATGAGCACCGGGAAGTCTTCCAGCACCGCCGTCATGGAGAGCCTTTCCACCGAGATCGAGATTGGAGCGGCACCGGAGCGGGCGGGGACGGCGGATGCGTTCGGGGGTACGCCCCACCGGAGCCCAGCACCCGCCCCGGGCCATGCCTACACCCTGCTGGCGAAGGCTTCGCTACCCCAGGGCAGCAACTTCGCGAAACATGCGCATAGGTGTTGCATCTTGATCACCTGGTGGAGTAACTGTTTAGTGCTGCCTGATTACATTCCGCAACGGAAGGTACCGTGATGGCCCTCAAGCGACACCGCCTCGCCGCACGCCGGAAGACGGTCGGCCACACCCAGGAGAGCCTCGCGGAAAAGCTGGGCGTCGACCGCACGACCGTCGTCCGGTGGGAACGCTGCGAGTCGGAGCCCCAGCCGTGGGTTCGCCCGAGGCTCGCCGATGCGCTGCGGGTATCGCCCGATGAACTAGGTACCTTGCTCGCCGAGACACAGGATGCCGAGTCCCGGCACAGCGACCGTCTGGCCGTGGCGCTCAAGAAGCCCCGCACAGTCGACCTTGCGGCCGTGGCCCACCTGAAACAGGAGCTTGATCGGCTGATCGACAGCTATGACGTCCGGCCATCCGTCGCGCTCTTACCGGACGCCAGTCGCCTGCACAGCGACGTGCGCTTCCTGCGCAAACATGCCGCCGGGGACGCCGTCCGCCGCGCCTTGCGCAACGTCGAGGCGGCGGCCTCAATCTTCATGGGTCAACTCGTCTGGGATGTCTCGCAGCGGAGGAACAGCCAGACAGCGCTCAGCTACTTCGACCAGGCGGCCTACACCGCGCAGCAGAACCGCGACGCCGAGGCAGAGTCACAGGCCAGACTTCGCCAAAGCTATGTGACCCTCTACAGCGAGTGCGAACCAAAGAGCGGTCTCGCCCAGGCGAGACGCGCCGCTCAGCTCGCCTCCCAATGCGGCAGCCACTCGCTGTCCGCCCTCGCTCTGCTGCACGTGGGCGAGGCCAATGCGATGATGGGCGAACGCTCGGCGTGTGAACGGGCACTCAGCCAGGCCGAAAGCCACCTGAGCCGAACAGAACCGAAGGATCCGGCAAAGGCCCTCATCTCAGCCGGGCAACTGCAACGGCTGGCCGGCTCCTGCTACCTCTCGCTTGGCGAACCCAAGCGGGCGCAATCCCTCCTCGGAGCGATCCCGGCAGCAATACAGGACCGCCGGAAGTCCCATGCGATCGCGCTCGCCAATCTCGCGCTGACTCACGTACGGCAGCGTGAGATTGACGGTGCGACCGAGACACTGCACCAGGTCATCGATTCGATCGAGCAGACTCGCGGTGGCGGGGCGGTCAACGTTCTCTTCACGGCCAATCGTGAGCTGCAACCATGGCGAGACCGGCCGGATGTCCAAGAGGTCATGGACCGGACCTTCGCGCTGATGTCGTCCTGAGGAGGCCGCGTGGACATCGACAAGGCAAAGCAGGCCGTTCGTGAAGCCGTCTGGTCGCGACTGGAGCAGGCCAACCAGGCGCTGCCCCCAGGCGCTCACGGGCGCATTCCGAACTTCGTCGGTGCCGAGCTGGCCGCCGAACGGCTCGCGGATCATCCAGCATGGCGAAACGCCAAGGTCATTAAGTCAAACCCGGACAAGGCCCAGTTGCCGGTGAGGCTTCGAGCGCTGGATGAAGGCAAGCTGCTCTATATGGCGGTGCCGAAGATTGCCGACATCCACCCCTTCTACCTGCTTGATCCCGCCACCCTGAACGCAGCACCGCAGGAGATTGCTACTGGCAGCGGCGCTGCTGGCCGTGCGCCGAAGCTCGACATCAGCGAGATGCGCCCCGTGGACCTGGTGGTGTGCGGAAGCGTCGCCGTCAACAGTGACGGGGTGCGGGTCGGAAAGGGCGCAGGCTACTCGGACATCGAGCTAGCCCTACTCACCGAGGCTGGACTGGTCAGCCCCTCCACCGTCCTCGCAACATCGGTTCACTCGCTTCAAGTCGTTGCCGGGCCACTGCCGGAGGCAGAACACGACTTCAGGGTAAACCTGATCATTACTCCAGACGAGGTAATTGAGTGCCCGCCACATGAGCAACCAACCGGCATCTACTGGAACAGCCTCCACCCCAGGAAGGTCGCCGAAATCCCAGCTCTTGTCGAGCACCCCTCTAACTACTACAACTAGAACGGAAGCTGCCTGGCTGACATTACGCCTAGGACGCCTTCGCGCACGGCCGAAGCTAGAGGCCGATAATCAATCTCGAACCTCATCACCCAGTCCCGCAAAAAATCCCTCAGCAACCATCCCCACAAAAACACTCGGGCGATAAATCGCTATCCCACGCCCGACGGCCTCCCGAACCATTAAACCGCCAGGATTCTTCCTGCTTCGTGACAGAAGCACGCCGGGAAGTCCGTCGAGGTTGAATTGAAGGGCCAGGCCGAGTCTTCGACAGAATCGTTCAACGAATTCTCGCTCCTCGATCGAGGATCCTTCCATAGCCACAGTAAAGCCATCCGAAACATGCAAAGGATCAAGTTCGACAACACCCTGCCCCCCAAGATCCTTAAGCTCCGATGCAATCGATCGCCACTTATTGCAATATCCATAGCGGGATAGATATGTGGCTAGCACTGTGGACAAGTTGAGCCTCCAGGCGTCACGCCCATCAGCCGTGGCTCCGCCCGTCCAGTCGAAGAGGTTAATACCGTCAGAATGAGGCATGAGCAGCCGAAGCTCATCACCCTCCTGCACCAACGGGACCAGAAAGTGTTTGCCCCTCGCAGCTAAACGACCAACGAAATCGTAAAGGCCCCCAGACGAAAGGCTGGGCCAAACACATCCGACGTGACCCTCTCTTGTCACTATACCGACCATATTCTGAACATGCTGATCTGATATGCCTCGATAAAGCACCCCGACATGCCATGGACTACCGAAGGGATCGACACCGTCGGGTCTCGCGTCCATCAGTCTTTGCGCCCGATCCTCATTGTGGTGGGCCCCGTATATCCAACGAGCATGCACGATGCCCGAATCCCACCACGGCAATGTAAACAGATCAATCGTTTGCTCGCCTGACGAGATCACCCTCCCGGCTCTCGGCCAGGAGATCCGAGGAGGGCACTTGGACTCATATAGCCGATATTGCTCGAACGCCACGATTTGAATTAGCTCCCATCAGCCGGATTGCACACCCCTTCCCTTACCTCTGATCGAACGACAGATCGAACGTCAGTTCATCAACTGCGGAAGGCATCGTAGCGGTCGAGGATGAGGCGTTTGGTACGGTATTCACCGTGGGCGGCCTCGTCCTTCTGGCGGACAACCTTGAAGGTTTCCATGATGTAGTCAACGTCTTCGCGGCCGATGCCATAGAGGTGGAAGTATGCGGCATCAAGTTCGGCGCGAAGCAGCTCACGACGGGCTGGGTCCCATCGGAACGGCGGGCCTTCGTAGCCAAGGTCTCGGGCGTAGGGCGCAAGGTCATGGGCGGTGTATGTCAACTCCAGAATCCGGCATGTAACCCAAGCATCGAGATGCTCACCCGCCCGAGTCCACGGCGCACTCTCGCTATATATCTTGAGAGGCAGCACCGGAAGTTGCTTAAAGAGGAAAAACCCGAGCGACGATCCCGATAGTTTTTGGCGAACAATGTAGTCCAGAACGTACGAGCTCAAATTGGCTTGCAACAAAGCCCATCCGTCGCCGGGGAAGGCTAGGGCGAACTTATGTCCAACGGCGGTTCGCGGGATGACGGTGGCGATTAGAGTGCGCTCGTCAGTGCTGCGGCACATATCGCGCCAACCGAGGAGCCAGCCGCGTTTCCATCGCTGCCCTAACTGCTCTTCAACCTCAGTCGCAGGCACCCAATAGTCAGGCATTGTCAGAATGTTTGCATCAGCATGATCAGCATCGCTTAGGCGGGGCATAGTGCCTTTGTTTCGCTGAGCCTGTGTCGCGTTCTCGTAGGTAGCGAAACGGTGATCGAAGAGCCCGGTCATCTTCGCCTCATATAGCGGGAGCATGCGCTCATCCCCACGAACGAAGTGGTTGCCAGCTCGCTTCCAACCCTCGGATTCAAGCTGACGCGCGTTCCGGAAGAGACGAGAGTCGGCAGCCATATTGAACAGCCCCTGGCGGAACCAGAGTCCCCAGGAGTTGTCGGCAGGAGCATTCTCGCGCCAGAGAACTGGAACCCTCCGGTAGATGCTGAGCGTGATGTCGGCGTCTCGGCGCGACTTGAAAACCGGGCAAGTCCCTGTGTTCGGATTTAATAGGGTGATCTCGTCAGGAGTCAGCGTGTATGCCCGCAGTGAGATTTGAGCCGCCTGTCGCACCTGAAAGACAAGCGATATCTCCTTTGCCTCACGAAGGCAACCACCAACCACTAATAGCGCGAACCGAAAACGATTTGTCACCGTCGCAAATATCTTCTCCTCGTTCTCGAAATCAAAAAGTGAGACTAGCCTCCGCTGAATCACTAGATCCTTGAAGAAGTCCTGAGTAGTCGCGTCCGTAGCAATTCCCGTCGGAACAACAAAGCCGAGCTGTCCACGAGGGGCAAGCACAACGCGACCGGTCTCGGCGAACACCGCATAGGTGTTGAGCCGACCCTGACCGGTTAATGGGTAGCGGCCGGACGAGCGGATCGAATGGCTGATACCTTCGACCGCACGCTGGCTGGCGAGGTAGTCGCGATAGAGCGCCTGCCCCGCGCTCTCGCCGCTAGACGCGAGTTCCTTGATAAGCCTAGCGCGGGCGGCAGCATTCTGCGCATTGGCGATTTCAGGGGCTGTCGGTAAGAAGAACTCTTCGTGCTTAAACTCAATCTTTTCCCAGGGCGGGTTGCCGAGGACGCACGAGAAGCCGCCCTGCCAGCCGGTCGCCTCGTCCACTGTGCCGTGGTCGGGCACCCGGAAGATGTGCGGGAACTCGATGTGCCAGTGGAAGAAGCGGTACTGCCGGGTCAGCTCCTCCACGAGGGTTTCGACCCGGTGCATCTCCAGCGAATCTTCGCCCTTGTCGAGGCGTTCCAGCATACCCTGGGTGATCGCGGTCTCCCGGGTCGCCTCAGTCTTGGGTTGGACGAAGGCGGCGCACCAGGCGTCGGCGACGGTCTTGGTATGCCGGCGGTTCTGCTCCACCCCCCGCGCCCGCTTGGCCTGCACGTGCACGTCGGCCAGGGAGCGTGGCTCCGCGTACACAATCCTCTTGACCTCGGCGGCGAGTAAGGCGTTGCCGACCTGAATGCCGGCCGCGCCGAAGAGGTCCCCCTGCCCAGACGATTCCTTGCCGTTCTGCTTCTTGAGGGCGGTGGCGACCTTCTTGTCGTCGCCGGTGAGGGCGGTGAAGGCCGAATCGGGGATGCCGTCCTTGAGCAGGCGCGGCGTGACACCGAGCAGGGAGTTGCCGACCCGGATGTTGGCGTCGAGATAGCCGAGCGGACGGCCCGGCTCCATCGCCTCCAGCCACAGCGACACCTTGGCCAACTCGGCGGCCATCTCGTTGACGTCGACGCCGTAGATGCAGCGGGCCACCACCCGGCGCATCGCCGAGCGGACCGCGGCCGGGGCCGGCTCCAACTCGTCGGTCTCCTCGGCGGCGACCCGCTTGGCGATCCGGCGGGCCGCCGCGATCAGGAAGTGCCCCGACCCACAGGCCGGATCGCAGACCGTCAGGTCGAGCAACGCCGCGATGCGCTCCTCGGGCGTGGGCAGCGCGGTGGCCTCGTCCAGCAGCGGGTCGAGTGCCGAGTCGAGCAGGCACTCCACCAGGGACGACGGGGTGTAGTAGGAGCCGGTGGTCTTGCGTTCGTTACCGGCCAGCCGTTCGGCGTGGAAACGGCGGGCCGCCGCGTCCCAGCGGGGGCGCAGCTCCAACAGCGACTCGTAGACGCTGCCCAACTCCTCCGCGCCGAGGTGCTGGAAATCGACCCGCTGCCGGCCTGCGCCCCGGCGGGCCGGCAGCACCGCCAGAGCCTCCACGGCCCGCAGCAGCGCCGTGTTGCTCAGGCTCGCCTCGGCGATCGGCCTGTCCAGTGCACCGGGCTCGTAGAGGCCGCCGATGCCGGGCAGGCCCAGCGTCGGGTTGCCCGACTCCCGACCGAGCAGGTCGAACACCAGCCGCACCGACTCCCACAGGTCGCCGTGGCCGGAGTGCCGGCGGCGCAACGCCAGCTCGCGTAGCCGGCGGGCCGAGAAGTACGTGTCGTAGCGGCGTCTCGCCTCCGGCGTCGCCGCCGGATCTGACAGCGCGTCGCGGTCCTCGGCGACGAACCAGAACAGCAACCGGTAGACCAGGCGCAGCAGGGACCGCTTGTAGTCCTCCAGCGACAGGGTGGCGTCGACGCGTTCCCGCAGACCGGCGTTGTCGGGGTGGTCGAGGAAACCGGTGCCGAGGATCTCCAGCGCCGCCTCCACGCCGTCCCGAAGCTGGGCCAGGGCCCGTTCGCCCTGCTTGGCTCCCTCCGTACGCCAGGCTTCCAGCAGGCAGGACGACGGCCCGGTCGCCGCGTCGAGGGCGGTGAGCCGGCTGGCGTGCGCCACCCGGTAGAGCAGCACGAAGTCGGGAAACAGGTCACCCTCGAAGATCGCCTCCAGGTCGAATTCGAGGTAAGCGGTGCCGACCAGGCTGGTCGAGTCACGCAGCAGCCGCAGCCGCTGCCCGTTGGCGACGACCCCCCACAGGTGCTGCTCGGAGCGGTTGAGCAACTGCTGCATCAGCGAGTGCGGGGCAGCGGCGGCAGCGCCACGCAAACCCGCCGTCCGCCGGTCCAGATCCGTGCCCCAGCCGAGCAGATGCACCGGTACGCAGTCCCAGCGGTGACTGACCGGGAAGGGCTTCTCGTCCACGGTGATGCCGCCGGGCAACACCTCGATGCCGTCGTAGCCCAGCTCGCGGAGCAGGATCAGCAGCCAGCGTTCCCGGGTCAGCCGGGCACTGTCGCCGGAGCGGGCACGGTGCCGCGCGAAGTCCCGCCACACGTCCTGGAGGTAGGCGTAGGAGCGGTTGGCGTAGCGGCGCACCGACTCGCCGGACTGAAGGCCGTAGCTGGCGGCGTCGGAGCCGGTCAGCTCGGCCGCGCCGTCGCCGATCCGCTGCACCAGGCCGGCGGGAAGCAGCCCGCCCTCGACCCGGACAGCGGGATAGGTGACCGCGCTCATGAGGTGGCCTCCGGCAGGTAGACGTAGACGCCGAGCACGTCGGCGGGTTTCTGGGCGGCGACGGTGATCTGGCGGCGGACCCGCTGCCCGGCCGCCTCCCGCACCCGGATGTGCGAGGAGCGCAGCGCGTCGGCGAGCCGGTCGGCGGTGCCGTCCAGGTGTGGCACGACCTCGTCGAGCTTGCCGATCACCCGCTCCAGCAACGGGGTGGCCGCCTCGGGCAGCACGTTGCCGGTCGGGCTGGCCGCCAGCAGCGTCGCCACCTCCTCGTCGGGCAGCCACTCGGCGGCGGTCGGGGCGCCCCGGAAGGCGAGCAGCCGGGCCTCCTCGGCGACCAGCCGGCGCGGCTCGGCGTCCACCGCCCGGGTAGGCAGCGTCAGGTGCAGCCGGAACCGCACCAGCAGCAGGGTCGTCCGCTTCGACACCGCCGACGTACGCATCACCCCGGCCCGTCGGGCGGGCCGCTGGTCGGCGGGAACCGTCGGATCCAGGGCGCTCTCCAGCAGGTGGCGGGCCAGCGCGGCGACGTACGGGTCGGTGCGGTCCAGGTGGGCGGCGCGGGCCGGGGTGGGCAGCTCGCGGCGCAGGGCCAGGGTGGCCGGATAGCCGGCCGGGAAGGCGTCACGCAGCGGCAGCGGCAGCCCACCGGTGCTGGTGTCGAAGCCGTCAGGCTTGCCGACCACGTCCGCGCCGAGCGCGGCGAACCCGGCCCGGGCGAACTCGGCAACCTCGTCCGGTGAGCCGAGGCTGGCCCGGATCTCGGCCAGCTCGGCGGCCACCTCGGCGGGCTGGATGCCCCGCTGGGCGTACTTGGTGCGGGACTCCTTCTCCTTCTGAGCCGCGCTCTCCCACTCGCGGTGCAGCTCCTCGCGGGACTCCGTGCCCAGCCCCTCGATGGTGAGCTGCTCCGGGGCGTCCGGGGCGATCAGCAGCTCCTGCGCGATGGTCTGGAGCACGTCGTCACTGCGGTCCGGCACCGGCACCGAGACACCGAGCGCCCTGCGGATCTGCTCATGCTTGCGCAGCAGCACCTTGAGCACGATCTCGTCGATCCGGTTGTCCGTGCCGTAGATCATCACGGCACGGACCTTCGGGGCCCGCTGCCCGAAGCGGTCGACGCGGCCCTCCCGCTGCTCGTGTCGGGTCGGGTTCCACGCCAGGTCGTAGTGCACCACCGCCTGAAAGGCGTCCTGGAGGTTGACACCCTCGGACAGGCAGTCGGTGGCGACCAGCACCGGCCGGCGTTTCAGGTCGGCGGTCAACTCCCTGATCCGGTCGGTGCGTTCCTCGGGCGGCAGCGCGCCGGTGACGCAGCCGACCGCGAAGTTCCTGCCCAGCGCGGCGGTCAGCCGCTCCGCGACATACTCGGCGGTGTCGATGTAGCGGCAGAAGACCACCGGATTGAACCCGTCGCCGAGCAGCGCCTTGACCTCCTTGACCAGCAGGTCGAGCTTGCTGTCTCCCTTGGCGGCGAGGGCTTCGGCGCGGCGGGCGAAGGCGAGCAGCTTGCGCCGCTCGGGGCTCCCCGAGTCGGCGTCGGTGTCGGCCCCGGGCACCAGGTCGACCGATTCCTGGGTCTCGTCGTCCGGTAGATCCAGCACGGCGGCCCTACCCAGCGCGTCGGCCTCGTCGGCGTCGGTGGCGTCCGCGTTGGCCGCCCGGGTCCGCAGCGTGGCGGCGGCGGCCTGCGGCGAGGATGCCATCGCCCGCAGCAGGGCCAGCGCCGACCAGTAGCGCACCCGCTGGCGGACCTGGCCGCCGATCGGGTCGCGGACGGTCTGCCGGGCATAGGTGACCACGTCGTCGAAGAGGCTCCTGTAGTCGCCGGTCAGCCGATAGGGACGCTCGGTCGACTCCCGGTCCTCCGGAAACGGGGTGTCCTCCAGGAAGCGGCGGATGTCCACCCGGCGGCGCTGCACGAAGTGCCGGGCCAGGAGTTCACGGCCCTCCGCGTGGTCCAGGTCGACGGTCTCCAGCCTCGGGTCGAGGAGGCCGACCAGATTGCGGAAGCCGGCGTCCTTGCCGCTGTGCGGGGTGGCGGTGACCAGGATCAGGTGCCGGTCGGCGCGGGCCGCGAGCCGGCGCACCAGCTCGTGCCGCAGCATCCGGGACCGGCCACCACGGTTGCTCTCGTCCAGCACGGCCGAATGCGCCTCGTCGACGATGACCAGGTCGGGGGCACCCCGCAGGAACTGGTCGCGCAACTCCGGCCGCTTGATGTAGTCGGTGGACACCACCACGTGCCGGTACCGGTCGAAGACGGACTGCGCACCGACCAGGTCCCGCTCCAGCCGGCGTACGGTGCCAGGCAGCACCAGCTCGGCGGCGATGCCGAACTTCTCGGCCAGTTCCCGCTGCCACTGCTCGGCCAGGGCCGGGCTGCACAGCACGGCCAACCCGTCGGCGTCGCCCTGCGCCAGCAGCTCGGCAGCGATCAGGCCCGACTCGACGGTCTTGCCGATGCCGACGTCGTCGGCGATCAGCAGCCGTACGGTGTCCTGCCGCAACGCCATCAGCAGCGGCACGAGCTGGTAGGGCCGGGGCTCCACGGCCAGCCCACCCAGAGACCGGAACGGCCCGCCGGTGGAGCGGAACCCGATCCGCAGCGCGGTACGCAGCAGCCCGGCGCGGCTGGCGTTGCCGGCGTCGGTGGGATCGGGGTAGGCGAAGGTCGCCTCTTCGACCACCTCCAGGTCGGTCAGCACGGCCGCCCGCTCGTCATCCGAACCGCCGAGCGGGCGCAGCACCAGCAGCCCCGGCTCCGACTCGGGCAGCACCACCCACTCTCGGCCCCGTGCTCTGACCAGCGTGCCCGGCTCGAACCGCTCCGCGGTCACCGTCACCGTGCCACCTTTCGTCCGCGACTACCGGGCCCGCTCATCGCGTCCCTGCCTGGTGCTGCCCGAACACACTCGGGTAGCGGTCCACTGCTCGTTGCCACTCGCCCGCCGTCACCCTGATCGGCGTCCACCCCGCGTCGATCAGGCTCTCCTCGGCGTCGAGGTCGCGCCCCTGCCCGGCCGCCTCGCCGGGAACATCCACGAAGACCGCCGCGCGGTGCTCGCGATAGACCAGGTCGACCAGCGCCTCTGCCACCCGCTCCCGCCCGCCCTCCGGCGTCCGGTAGCCCGCCTGCGTCAGCCACGCCACGAACTGGGCGCCGGCTCCGCTCGCGTCGAGGCGGCCCGCAGCGTCGGCGGCACCGGTCGGGGTGGTCCGCGACCCGACCAGATCGAGCAGCAGGTTGGCGATCAGGTGCCGGTCGATCAGGCGGTGACAGGGCTGGTTCGAGTACGACAGCAGGCAGTCGTAGCAGCCCTGCACGCAGCGGTCGTCACCGCCGGCCACGTCCTGTTCCGCTTCCTCACCGGTCGCCGGGTCGAAGTGGGCGATCCGCAGCGCCTCGGTCGCCACCAGACTGATCGCGTCGGGTTCCTCGACGAGCCGGCGCAACACACCCGCACCGCCCTCGGCGCTCTCGATGAACAACATCCGCCCCTGCTCGTCAAGGTCGGGCAGCAACTCGCCGGCCAGCTCCGAATCCTCCAGTTGGAACGTCGCCTCGATGCCGCGCTCCAGGGCATATAGCAGTGACACCGCCTCCTCGTGCCGTGCCCTGCGGGTCAGCCGCAGCACCAGGATGTTACGGCGATCCTCGACGTACGGGATCACCCGCTGCTTGCGCTTGGTCTCGTCGGCGGAGCCGAGGTCCTCCTCGTCGGTCGTCTTCTCGGCCGCCTTCGACTCAGAGAGCCACTCCCCGCTGGTGGTGTCCAGCCAGAAGCCACGGATCTTCTGGTCCTTGCGCCGGGTCAACCCCAGGTTCGCCCGGCGGACGGTTGCCGCGTCGCCGTACACCAGGGCCGCCACGGCCGGGCCGTCCTCCGGCCCCACCGTCGCGGTGAGCTTGCCGGGCCGTCCGCCATGCTGGTGGAAACGGTACGACGTCTCGATCTGGAAACCGGAACGGCGGCGCTCCTCCTCGTCCGAGGAGATCCGCTCCCGGCGTTGGGTGCGGACCGTGTACAGGCGCAGCAGGTTCTCGTCGGTCGCGCCGAGCTGTTCGCCGCAGCTTTCGCAGACGTCGATGCCGGGTACGTCGTCGTGCAGGTGCCCGCAGGCGCGGCAACGCCGGGCGGAGCTGGTGAGCACGCTTTCCTTGCCCGGCTCCGCCGCCTGCTGCAACTGCACACCGCGCACCATGTAGCGGGCACCCTCGTGGTAGATCAGCGCCCCCGGGCCGAACTCGCTGATGCCGATGAAACGAGGCCGGTGGAGGTAGTCGCCCTGCCGCTGCCCGTTGAGCCCGGGAATGTAGGCGGCCAGCGGAAGTCGAGGGAACGAGTAACCCGGCAGGAAGCCCTCGGAAGCCAGGTAACGGTAGGTGTAGAAGTCGGTCTGAGGTTCGTCGGAGTCCTCGTTGCGTAGCAGGTCGAGCTGCACCCGGGCGTCGTTGGCCCGGCGGTGTGCCTCTTCCCGGGCCCGGTGCGACACGTTGGTGTCGACAGCCCGACGCCCCTGCACCTCGTACTCCCTGAACGCGGCACGGTAAAGCTTGCGCCACCGCTCCAGCGCCTCCTCGAAGCTGCGCGGGGCGCGTGCGATGACATCAGCCACCCAACTGGGGCGCCACCAAGGCGCGCTCGGCAGCTCCCCCGCCAGGTCGCTGGCAAGGGCCGCCTCGGCTCGGGCCAACGCCCGGCAGCGGGCCTCCGGGTCCTCGACAGACTTCTTCAGCTTGGGCAGCAGCTCCAGAGCCGGGTTCTCCCCACCGGTCTCCATCACCGCCGCCAGCGAGCTGGGCAGTTCCTCCGTCGTCTCAGCCAGCCAGATAGCCTGAAGGTGCGAGCGAACCAGATCCTCGTTGGCCAGGTCAAGGCGAGGGGGCTGCACCGCGCCGCCCACCATCTCGGTCTGACGCTTGAAGTAGTACTGGTCGTGCGCGCTGCCGGTGGAGCAGTAGGTGACCACCAGGGCCGGCTGGCCGGAACGGCCCGCCCGACCAGCCCGCTGCGCGTAGTTGGCCGGAGTCGGTGGCACGTTACGCAGGGCGACCGCGTTGAGTTCCTTGATGTCGACGCCCAACTCCATCGTCGGCGAGCAGAACAGCAGCGGCAGGTCGCCCTCGCGGAACTCCCGCTCCCGCTCCTGTCGCACCACCGGTGTGACCTGGGCGGTGTGCTCCTTGGCCTGGAGGCCGGTGAGCAGGTGCGAAGTGTCGCGATAGAGACCGCGGAAGAAGGTGTTCACCCGGGCGCCGACCTCACCGGAGAGCTGCTTGCGGACCCGGTCCTCTGCGCCCGCCCTGCCGTCACCGGCCTGCCAGAGCAGTGCGTCAGAACGGAGCCGGTAGCCGCCGATCAGGTCCTCACCTTCACCCGGTGCTGCCTGGATCACCAGACCCGCCTCGGTGAGCACCGCCAACAGGTCACGGATCATGCTCTGCGCATCGGCGATCCCACAGGGCCGGCCGGGGCCCTCATACTGCCGCTTGAGGTATCTCCCCAGCGCGCCACGGCCGGACAGGTGCAGGTATGAGCGAGGGCGTCCCCTGCCGCTCGGCTTCGGGAAGGCGATGGCCGCCACGGTGGCCCGCTCCCGCACACCGAGCGCCCACGGTTCGGCCAGGTGCTGGACCGACAGGCGGCGGATCTCGTCGAAACCCTCCTCGGTGAGGCACCGCACGTCGATAGCCAGGTTCCGGCGCAACTCGTCGAGCAGGGTCGCCGCGACCTCGTGGCGGTGCTCAGGGCTGTCATCGCGCAGCAGGTGATGGCTGCCCTCCCAGATCTCCTGGTCGGCCGCGACCTCGTCGAGGTAGCGGTAGCCGATGCGCAGTAGGCCGGTCTGCTCAAGGTTGGGCATGGTCACCCGCCAGCCGCGTTCCAGATCCAGGTAGAGCCGGTAGTTGACCATCTCGCGCAACGCCCGCCAGATCTCCTCCTTGCCGTAGCGGACCTCCGGCCTGCGGGCGAACTCGGTCAACTGCAACCCCAGCGCCGCCGTGACCTGCTGGGCCACCCGTTCGTGGGTGAGACCCTCCGGCTCCTTCTCGGCCGCCCGGTAGAGAGCACCGCGCAGCTGCACCACCTGCACGAAGTCGTTGAAGTGCCCGGCCTGGAGCGAGGCGTCCTGCCGGTTGTCGACGAACGACAGCAGCTTCCGCGCCGGCTTTTCGAGCGCCGGTTCGGCGCGCAGCGCCCGGACGATGCTGGCCCCGACCACCGACAGTGCCGAGCTGCGGCCCTCCGTGGATAGCTTGGCGAGTTGGGCGAAGTCGGTGCCCCGGTGACGCTCGTAGGAGACCCGGCAACGCAGGCAGAACCGGAAGGGGGCGGCGACCCAGGCGGCGGCGAAGCCCTTGCCCGCATCGACCTCGAACCCCTCGGCGTCGACGTGCACCACCTCAGGCAGATGCTTGCGCTTGTCCTCCGCCGGGATCGTGCTTCCGTCGTCGGCGAGCACCGTCCACGAGTACGGCAGCCGGCCATCTTGCACAGCGATCTCCAGGCTGTCGGGCCACGGCAGATCGTCGGTGAGGAAGAGGTAGCCGCCGCCCTCGCTGCCGTCCGCGTCCTGCCGCGCCTCGAAGCCGTTCACCGTCCGGCGGACGGTCAGATACTCCTGTCCGCACTCCCGGCAGAAGGCCAGCGGCACGAGGATCTTCCGCTCGGTGGAGCCGCTGTCCGGTGAGACGGTCTGGTAGCGGCTGGTGATGTGCCGTTGGACCGGCGGCTCGATGGTCACGTAGACGTTGTCGCCCTTGGAGAGGAACTGGTGCAGCCGGAAGGCGAACACGGGTCGGTCTGTCTCCGGGTCGATGAGCTGGGCACCGGCCTGAAGTACCGCCTGGATCGCAACCCGGCAGTCGTCGGTGGTCTCGCCGGTCAGCTCGGCCAGGTTGTCGGCGGCGTCCGGGACGGTGCGCGGACGCTTGCGGACCAGATGACCCGTACCCTCCTTTGGCTCGATGCCGAAGGCGCTCTCCACCCAATGGGCCAGCGGGTCCCCCAGGAAGCCAGCCAAATCTGGGCGGTTACCTGCTCGCAGCCAGCGTCGTACCCGCTCGGCGAGACCACCGGCTCCTGCTCCGCCGCCCGTCGTGGCCCGCCGCAGAGACTCGCCGATGACGTGCTCCGCATGAACGACCTGTCCGAACAGCCGGGTCGCCACGGCGGCGACCGCAGCACGCTGGTGTGCGGCGTCACCCTGGGTCGTCATGGTGGCCGACGTGCCGATGCATTGAAGATCCGGCGCTGCGCAGGCGTCTTTCGTGCGACGGACGAGGAACGCCACATCCGCCCCCTGCCGCCCCCGGTACGTGTGCAGTTCGTCGAGGACGAGGAACCACAACCCACCGGCCGCCCGGATCAGCCGGTCCCGTTCCCGGTGCCGGGTGAGCAGCAGTTCGAGCATCACGTAGTTGGTCAGCAGGATGTCCGGCGGATCCTTGAGGATCCGACGCTTGGCCTCGGCATTCTCCTGACCCGTGTAACGGTCGAAGCTGACCGGTGGTTCGCCGTCCGAAAGGCCCCAGCGCACGAACTTCTCCAGCTCGTGCATCTGGCTGTTGGCCAGCGCGTTCATCGGGTAGACGATGATCGCCTTGACGCCCGGCTGATACGTCCCGTCCGCCTTCGCCCGCAGCACCCGGTCAACGATCGGCACAATGTAGGACAAGCTCTTTCCCGAGCCGGTGCCCGTCGTCAACACATAGCTGTGGCCAGCCCGGGCAGTGACGATTGCCTCGCGCTGATGCTGGTGCAGACGCAGCGGCTGGCCGCCCGGGTCACCCTGGTGCTTCTTGGTGCGGAAGATCCGCTCGCAGTCCCTATGTAGCAGACCCTCGGCGACCAAACCGTCGATCGTTCCGCCGGAGGCGAAATTGGGGTTCAGCGACAGGTACGGAGCTGGCCACTGGTAGCCGGAGGCGTGCAACGTCTCGACGTGCTTCCGGACACGCTCGTCACGTGGATCGACGAAACTCGACGTGAACTCGCGGTAGTCCCCGATGAGTCGATCCCGCACATCGAAGACGTCCATAAGTGCTCCCGACACCTCACTGTATGAGGCTCCGATTCAACCACCCCGCAACCGATCCGGAAGACTCCGGTGTCGGGTCGAGACCTACTCCAGACCGTTGTCTTGAGGTGTCAGACCCCGACCGTCCACCGGTCAACCACCTCGTGTCGAAACTGCCTGTCGGCATTCCGACTTGATGGTCGAATTGGAGCCCGTACGGCTCGCCTGCCCTCGCTCCGGCGGCCTCAGACCGGGCGGCGGCCCGCGAAGCCGCACTCGACGCGGTGGTACCACCGCACGTCCGTGTCCCCCTCCAGCCAGCACCACAGCACCGGTCGGCCGTCGCGCTCGCCGGGGAAGTCGAGCAGCACCGGGGCGACGCCCTTGACCTGGATGTCGTGCTGGTGCAGCTCGTCGAGGACGCCGTGCAGCCGCGCCTCCAGGCCCTTCAGTTCGGCGCGGCCACCGAGCACGCTCAGACCGTGGTCGGCGAGGTCGGCGCGCAGTTCGGCCAGGTCGGCCCGGATCCTGATCAGCTCGTCGATCCGTGGGCGCAGGGTGGCCACCAGGTGCCGGGCCTGGGCGAGAGTGAACACCGGGCCAGTATGGGGCACCACGCTCACCGGAACGACCCGCGGCCTCGACGGGTTCGGCGTCGGGCAGGTGCAGAGGGCCGACCGGCCACCCGTCGCCGCACCAGACGCCGCACGAGACGCCGCGACTCGCGCCTTCGACCGGCCCGGAAACCGCGACCTGCCGCGATCCGCGTGGCACCAGCGCCGGACCGGCGCCGCGTGCTCTCGGCGCCGGTACGCTCAGTCGATCTGGGCGGCCAGCTCGCGGGCCCGGTCGCGGGCGGCTTCCAGGGCCGCCAGCAGGGCCGCGCGTACGCCGTGGCGCTCCAGCTCGCGGATGGCGGAGATGGTGGTGCCGGCGGGCGAGGTGACCGCCTCGCGCAGCTTCACCGGGTGTTCGCCGGAGTCGCGCAGCATGACCGCCGAGCCGATCGCGGTCTGCACGATCAGCTCGTGCGCCACCTGGCGGGGCAGGCCGAGCAGGATGCCGGCGTCGACCATCGCCTCCACCAGCAGGTAGAAGTAGGCGGGGCCAGAGCCCGACAGGGCGGTCACCGCGTCCTGCTGGGACTCGGGAACCCGGACCGTCGCCCCGAGGGGCTTGAACATCTCCTCGGCCAGCGCCAGGTGGGTGCCGGTGGCGTGCGCACCCGCCGAGATCGCGGTCATCGCCTCGTCGACCAGCGCGGGGGTGTTGGTCATGACCCGCACCACCGGAGTCCCGTCGGGCAGCCGGCGACCGAAGAAGGTCGTCGGCAGGCCGGCACACATCGAGATGACCAGCTTGTCTGCCGGCACCTTGGGCCCGATCTCCTCCAGCAGCGCCGCCGCGTCCTGCGGCTTGACGGAGATGGCCAGCACCTCGGCCTCGTCGACGGCGGTGAGGTTGTCGACCACCCGGACGCCGTAGCGGGCGGACAGTTCCTCCGCGCGGGCCGGCCGGCGGGCCGTGGCCAGCAACCGGTCCACGGGCCATCCCGAGCGCAGCAGCCCGGAGAGCATCAACTCGCCGATCTTGCCGGCTCCGATCACCGCGACCGTGTGCACCGCACCCGCCATCGGCCGTACCCCTTCCTGGTGGCACGGTGTCGCGGCGGGCCGAAGCCCGCCGCGACACCGGGGACGATCAGCTGCCGAAGAACACCTCGGCCTCGGCGTACCGCTCCAGCGGAACGGTCTTCAGCTCGGCCGTGGCGTCGGCGAGCGGCACCCGGACGATGTCCGTGCTCTGCATGGCGACCATCTTGCCCCAGTCGCCCTCGTGGACGGCGTCGATGGCCTGCAGGCCCAGCCGGGTGGCGAGCACCCGGTCGAAGGCGGTGGGGGTCCCGCCGCGCTGGATGTGCCCCAGCACGACCGTGCGGGCCTCCTTGCCGGTCTTGGCCTCCAACTGCTCGGCCAGCCACTGGCCGATGCCGCCGAGGCGGACGTGGCCGAAGGCGTCGAGCTCCTGGTTGTGCAGGACCATCTGGCCGTCCAGCGGCTGGGCGCCCTCGGCGACCACGACGATGGGGGCGTACTGGTGCTGGAAACGCTTCTCGACGTACCCGGCGACCTGCTCGACGTCGAACTGCCGCTCGGGCAGCAGGATCACGTTGGCACCGCCGGCGAGGCCGGCGTGCAGGGCGATCCAGCCGGCGTGCCGGCCCATCACCTCGACGACGAGGGTGCGGTGGTGGCTCTCGGCGGTGGTGTGCAGCCGGTCGATGGCCTCCATCGCGATGTTCACCGCGGTGTCGAACCCGAAGGTGTAGTCGGTCGCGCCGAGGTCGTTGTCGATGGTCTTCGGTACGCCGACGACGTTGACGCCCAGCTCGTGGAGCTTGGTCGCCACACCCAGGGTGTCCTCGCCGCCGATGGCGATGAGCGCGTCGACGCCCTGGGCGGCCAGGTTCTCCTTGATCCGCTCGACGCCGTTCTCGATCTTGAATGGGTTGGTCCGGGACGAGCCGAGGATGGTGCCGCCGCGCGGCAGGATGCCGCGCACCTCCGCGATGCCCAGCGGGCGGGACAGGCCCTCCAGCGGGCCCTTCCAGCCGTCCTGGAAGCCCACGAACTCGTGGCCGTAACTGGCGACGCCCTTGCGGACCACCGCCCGGATGACCGCGTTGAGACCCGGGCAGTCGCCGCCGCCGGTGAGCACGCCGATACGCATGATTGCTCATCCTCCTGGGGATCATCAGGTAAAGCCCGACAAAGCCCCAGGATATGGGTCAGAACAGACCATCGGCGCCGTTGCCGGCCCGGGGCGGGCCGTCACTGCGCACTGTAGTCGCCGTCCGGGCGACCCGACACACGCGCCCCGACCCCCACCCGGCTACCGGTCAGTAGTCGACCTGGCGGTTGTCACCCCCCGGCGGCTTGCCCGTCACCAGCACCCTGGCGATGCCGAGCAGGCTGACCACCCGCCCGCTGGGGTAGTCCCAGTACTCGGCGGAGGTGGCGTGCACGGTCACCAGGGTCAGGCCGGCGGTGTCCACCCCGTCCGGGAACCACGCCTTCAGCAGCGGGCTCCACAGCTGCTCGGCCTTCGCCCGGTCGAAGCCCTCCCGGGCGGTGCCGGACACCGACACCCAGGACTGCCGCTTCTGGTCGGAGAAGCTCAGGTTGACCTCGGGATTGACCCTCAGCTGACGCACCTTCGCCGAGTCGGCGTACGCGAAGAACCACAGCTCACCGTCGAACTCGGCCTCCTGCAGGGCCATCGGCCGGCTCACCAGGCGGCCGTCCAACGACGTGGTGGTGAACATGCAGACTCCCGCGTCCCGGATCAGCTCGGTGACCTTGCCACGGGGATCAGTGGTGGACTCGTCGGTCATGGCGACTCCTCGGGTCGGTGATCCCGAACCTCCTCGGGTCGGTGATCCCGAACCCCGTGCCCCAGACGGTGCGGAGCAAACCTAGGAACCGGTCATCGTCCGCCAGCGGGCCAGATTGTGCCGGGCGTCGACCAGGGCGTCGTGCCGGGCCGCGTCGGCGTCCGGCAGCGGCGGGCGGCCCCGGTCGTCCCACAACTGGCGCAGATCCTTGGTGAACCGGGGGATCTCCCGTGGCAGCGCCGTCATCGGCCCCCACAACTGGGCCAGCACCACGTGGTCGTACGCGGCGTACCAGGCCCACAGCTCCACCTGCTCCCCCGGACGACCCCGGACGGGCTCGACGAGGAACTCGTACAGCTCGTCGCGGATGCGCTGGCGGGACCGCCAGGCCCGGTCGGCCGGGGACGGCAGCCGGTCAAGCACGTTGCGCCGCACCCACGGCACCGCGCGGGAGTCGTCGAACTCCGTGGAGACCGCGTAGAACTCGCGGCCGTACTCGTCGACGACGCCGATCGACACCAGGTCGACGGTCCGGCCGTCCTCGATGAACTCGCAGTCGTAAAAGTAGCGGTACACCATCTGCGTCATCCTCGCCCACGCCGACCCGCACCGCGCGGGCGGGGCGGAGCCGGGGGTCGACCACGCGGTCCGCGGGGCGGGCGGGAAGCGACGAACCCGGGCGCGACGGTGCCGCCGACCCCTCGCCGGGAGCGTTCCCGGAGGTCAGAGCGCCACGCACCGGGATTCGGAACGGTCACGGAAGTGATTTCAGGGGTGTACAGCAAGCGACCGGAGCGTCATGATCTGATGTGTACCGCTGCCGGCGGGAAGCCGGCGTCAGTTCACCTAGTCAGGGGCCGTCAGGGTTCACGCGGTGAGCGGTGTGGTCCTTGACCGGGGAGGGGTGGGACCGTGGAGATGCGCCTGCCGGAGCCAGGCGACGCGCTCACGGGTGTCGAGATGTTCGCCGGGCTGGAGGCCGAGGCCCGCCAACGGGTGATCGCCGCCGCCGTGCCGCGCACCTACCGCAAGGGCCAGCTGCTGTTCGTGGAGAACGATCCGGGCGAGTCGCTGATCGTGCTGCGCCGGGGAGCCGTCGCCGTGTTCCGCACCGCTCCGACCGGCGAGCGTGCGGTGCTGTCGGTGATAAGACCGCCGGACGTGCTGGGCGAGGTCTCGCTGCTCGACGCCTCCACCCGGTCGGCGTCCGCTGAGGCCATCGAGGACTGCGCCGCGCTCGCGTTGTCCCGTCCGGCGTTCATGGACCTGGTCCACTCGAACCCGCGGATCCTCGACGCGGTGATGCGCTCGCTGGGCGCCCTCATCCGCCGGCTGACCGAGCAGAACGCCGATCACGTCTTCCTCGACCTGCCCGGCCGGGTCGCCAAGACCCTGGTCCGACTCGCCGGCGAGAGCCAGGCCCCCATGATCACCATCGAGTTGAACCAGAGCCAGCTCGCCGAGATGGCCGGTGGTTCGCGACAGAGCGTCAACCAGGCGATCGGCTCGTTCGCCAACCGCGGCTGGCTGCGCACCGAGGGGCGACGCATCGTGGTCACCGACGTGGCGGCGCTACGCCGCCGGGCGGGGATGAGCGACCGCTGACCCGCCGGGTGACGGTGACCCGGCCCTGACCCGCCGCC
This sequence comes from Micromonospora nigra, assembly GCF_900091585.1. Lineage (NCBI taxonomy): Bacteria > Bacillati > Actinomycetota > Actinomycetes > Micromonosporales > Micromonosporaceae > Micromonospora > Micromonospora nigra. Next base: position 1,213,077 of record NZ_FMHT01000003.1, read on the forward strand.
GACCCGGCCGGCCCCGCCGCCACGCCCCGAGCGACCGCTGAGACGACGCGCGGGGTCGGCGGCGTCCCACGCCGCCGACCCCGCGTCGGGCGGGTGCGCGATTCAGGGCGTGGTGCTGCCCGGCCCGGCCCAGTCGGTGCCGCCGGGCCCAGCCCAGTCGGTGCCGTCCTTGGTTCCACCGGACTGCTCGCTGACGATGCCCTGCGCCTGGAGCGCGGCGAGTGTCGCGGCGTCGACGTCCACGGAGTCACCGGCGAGGTGGGTGACCCCGCTGCTGTCGGTCCAGTCGCTCTGCAGCATGACGAAAACCATGGAACTTCCCCCCTGGTCAGCGGTTGACGATCGGCCGCCTGAATCTAGCCGTTCGGCACCGACGACGGAGCCCGACGCGGTGTCCGCAAACCAACAGCCCGGTACCCGACAACACGGGCGGCCGAGGATACTCGTTGTCAACCGACGCCGTCGGGCGTCGGCCGCTCGCCAGTGGAGGGTGTCATCGCCGCGCAGTGTGACCGCTGTGGACGCACCGCCGCCGAGGGCGACCGCTTCTGCGGTAGCTGCGGGGCGGAGCTCGGTGCCGTGTGCCCACACTGCCTGCGTCCGCTCGGCCGGGACGTCGCCTTCTGCACGTCCTGCGGCGCGCCCAGGGCAGGTGCGGAGCGCCCGCCGGTCATCCCCCAGGAGGACCGCCGGCGCGTCAGCGTGCTCTTCGTCGACCTGATCGACTTCACCCCGTACGTGGAGCGGGCCGACCCGGAACTGGTCCGGGGCATGCAGACCGGCTTCTTCTCCGCCGCCCGTCGCGTGGTCGGCCAGTACGGCGGGGTGGTGGAGAAGTACATCGGCGACGCGGTGATGGCGCTGTTCGGAGCGCCCGTGGCCACGGAGACCGACGCACAGCGCTGCGTACGGGCCGGCCTGGAGTTGCAGCGGGTGCTGACCCGGTTCGCCCCCACCGGCACCGACGGGCTGCGCTTCCGCGTCGGGGTGGCCACCGGCGAGGCCCTGGTCGACGTGGCCGCCGCCCGGGACGGCGGGCAGGCCATCGTGGCCGGTGACGTGGTGAACACCGCCTCCCGCATGCAGTCCGTCGCGCCGCCCGGCGGGGTGCTGGTCTGCGGCACCACCCACGCGCTGACCCGGGACACCATCCGGTACTCGGAACAGCCGCCGGTCACCCTGCGTGGAAGGTCCACGCCGACCGAGGTGTGGCTGGCGCTGGCGCCCGTACGCCGCCAGCCCACCGACCGCGAACCGGACACCACACCCCTGATCGACCGGGAACACGAGCTGGGCATCCTGGTCAACGCCCTGCACCGCAGCCTGCGTGACCGCCGTCCACAGGTGGTGACCGTCTTCGGGCGGGCCGGCATCGGCAAGAGCCGGCTGCTGCGCGAACTGCACCGGCACACCGACCGGCTGGTGGACGAGCCGCTGACCTGGCGTACCGGGCGCTGCCCGCCGTTCGGGGAGAACGTCACGTTCGCCGCGCTGGCCGACATCGTCAAGGCCGAGGCCGGCATCCTGGACACCGACCCGGCGGGCAGCGCCGCCCAACGTCTCGGCGTCGCGGTCGGTGAACTGGTCGGTGAACTGGTCGGCCCCGGCGAGCGGGACCGGGTGACCGACGCGCTGCGCCCCCTGGTCGGCCTGCCCGGCACCGCCCTGCCCGCGGAGGAGGCCGAGTCGGCGTGGCGGCGCTTCCTGCTCGCGCTGGCCGCGCGCGGACCCACCGTCCTGGTCTTCGAGGATCTGCACTGGGCCGACGACGCCATGCTGCGGTTCGTGGAACTGCTCGGCGCGGCGGCCCGGGACGTGCCGCTGCTGCTGCTGTGCACCGCCCGGCCGGAGCTGGTCGACCGCGATCCGAGCTGGGCGGGCACCATCACCGGGTCGGTGACCATCACCCTGCCGCCGCTGCGCGACACCGGCATCGCCTCGCTGTACGCGCACATGTTCGGCCCGGCCCCCTTCTCCGCCGACCTGCTGACCCCGCTGATCGAGGTGGCCGGCGGCAATCCCCTGTACGCCCACGAGTACGTGCGGATGCTGATCGAGCAGGGGGCGCTACGCCACTCCGGGCGGGGCTGGTCGCTGGACGACCACCTCGACCTGCCGATGCCGGAGAGCGTGCACGCGGTCATCGCCAACCGGGTCGACCTGCTCGACGCGAAGGACCGCGCGGTGCTGCTGGCCGCGGCGGTGGTCGGGGTGCAGTTCTGGCCGGGGGCCGTGGCCGCCGCACTGGGGCAGCCGGTCGAGTCGGTCGAGCGCGCCCTGCGTCGGCTCGAACAGCGCGACTTCGTCCACGAGCAGGCGACCTCCACCATGGCCGGGCAGCCGGAGTACCGGTTCCGGCACGTGCTGGTGCGCGACGTCTGCTACCAGCGGCTGCCCCGCACCGAGCGGGTCGCCCGGCACGAGCGTACGGCGGACTGGCTGGACACCCTGTCCTCCAGCCGCGACACCGACCTGGCCGAGGTGCTGGCCCACCACCGCTGGGCGGCCCACGAGATCGCCCGGACGCTGGGCGTGGACACCCGCCGCTACGCGGGGCCCGCGCGGGCCGCGCTGCACCGGGCGGCCCGTCGGGCGTACGCGCTGCACGGGCTGGACGCGGCCGCCGGCCACGCCGGCCGGGCGCTCGGCCTCGTCGACGACTCGGATCCGACGGCCCGGTTGCAGCTGGAGCTGCTGAGCACCGAGATCTCCTTCTACCGCGACGGCAACGCGTTCCTCTCCGGTGGTGGGCCCGTGCAGCTCCAGACCCTCGCCGACCGGTTGATCGCCCACGGCGACGACGCCTGCGCGGCCCGCGCCTGGACGCTGCTCGGGCAGGCGGCCTGGCTGCGTACCGACCGGCCGGCCGCGCTGGCCTGCCTGGACCGGGCGGTGCGGCTGTTCGAGCCGCTGCCCGACAGCGCCCAGAAGGCCGACGCGTACGCCGAACTGGGCCGGCTGCACATGCTCAACTACGAGCGCGATCCGGCGGTGGCGGCGGCGGACACGGCGGCGGAGATCGGCGAGCGGCTGAGGTTGACCGAGACCCGGACCAACGCGCGGATCACCGCGGCCACCGCGCGGTACCAGGCGGGTGACCGGGCCGGCCTGGACGAGCTGTACGCCCTGGTGGAGTTCAGCCGGGCGGGCCAGCTGCTGGCGCTGCCCCGGGCCACCCAGAACCTGGCGTACGCCGTTCGGGAGGAGGGCGACTGGCTGCGCTCGGACGCGCTGTTGTCGGCGGCACCGGCCCGGACCGCGAGCGGGCAGACGCTGACCACCAGCTATTCGGCCGAGGCGATGCGCGCCTGGTTCGAGGGCGACTTCGGCCGGCTGCTGACCGCCGCCGAGGCGTTCGTGGACACCCCGACGGGCGGTTGGGACATGCAGGTCCGCGGCCTACGGTCGTGTCTGCTCGTGCTGCGTGGCCAGCCGGTGCCCGCCGGGCCCGTCGCCACCGGGCCCGTCGCCACCGGGCCACCGCCGCGCGACGACGTGGCCGCCGCCCTGGACACCGCCCGCCGCAGCGGCTTCCACCGGTTGCACTGGACGATGCTGGCGATGGGCGCGCTGTGCCGTGCGGTGCAGGGGCGCACCGAGGAGGCCGCGGCCCTGGTCGACGAACTGGCCGACTCGTGGACGGCGGTGCCGGCCCTGGCCAGCGGCGAGTGGATCGCCGCAGCGGGTTGGGCGGCCACCCTCGCCGGACGCAAGGCCGCGGTGCGGGTGCGCACCATGCTCGATCAGGTCGGCCACCGCACGCCCTGGTCGGAGGCGGCCCTGCGCACCGTGACCGGGGCGCTGGCCGGAGCCGACGGCGACCACCGGCACGCCGCCGAACTGCTCGTGGCGGCCGCCGACACGTACGCGGGGATCCCCGACGTCACCGACCGGATGCTGGCGCTCACCTTCGCGGCCCGCGAACTGCAGCGGGCCGGTGACCGGGCGGCAGCCACGGGGCCGCTGGTCGAGGTGCGCGCCTTCGCGCTGCGCAACGACGCCCCCGTCCTGCTCGACCTGGCCCAACCGCCCTCCGCCGCGCTGGCCTGCTGAACCACGCCGCCGCCCCCGAGCCGCCCGCCCCGCACCTGCCCGCCCCTGCCCGCCCAAGGTGTGCCCAGCCCGGTTCAGCCCCGCTGCGCCCCTCAGGCGACGACGGGTTCCGCCGGTGTCGCGGCGGGCTGGAGCTTGAGTTTCTGGGCGTACGTGTCGACGTACTCGCGGCCGGACAGCTCCATCAGCTCGTACATGATCTCGTCGGTGACCGCCCGCTCGACGAACCGGTCGCCGGACAGGCCGGCGTAGCGGGAGAAGTCCAGTGGCGCGCCGAACCGGATCCGCACCCGTTTGACCTTGGGGATGAGCGTGCCGGGCGGCTGGATCTCGTCGAGGTTGAGCATCACCACCGGCACCACGGGTGCCCCGCTCTCCAGGGCCAGCCGGGCGACGCCGGTCTTGCCCCGGTAGAGCCGCCCGTCCGGCGAGCGGGTGCCCTCCGGGTAGATGCCGGCGACGCCCCCGGCGCGGAGCACCGCCAGCTGGGTGTCCAGCGCCGCGCGGGCGGCCCGGCCGCCGGAGCGGTCCACCGGGATGGTGCCGGTGCCCACGAAGAACATCCGGGTGAGCCAGCCCTTGATCCCCCGGCCGGTGAAGTACTCGGCCTTGGCCACGAAGGTGACCTTCCGTGGGGTGATCAACGGGGTGAAGATCGAGTCGGAGAACGACAGGTGGTTGCTGGCCAGGATGACCGGGCCGGTGGCCGGTACGTGGTGCAGACCCTCGACCTGTGGGCGGAAGACCGCCCTCAGCAGCGGGCCCAGGAGGACGTACTTCAACAGCCAGTACAGCACCGGCGTCCTTTCGTACGAGAGTGGGGCGCGACGGCGCCGCCCGGGTCGTCTCCGGCGGCGCCTGCCGTCGCCTGCGAGCCTACGAACTGCGGGCCGCGCACCACAACGGACGCCCGGACCGGCGTGGCTCACGCCCTTCAGCCCGGCGGTCCCCTCGCGGTCAGCGCGCAAACGGACATTGGTGCCGGGCCGCGACCAGCAGTCGGGCGACGACTTTGGAAGACGCGACACAACGCACTCCCGCAACCCCGTGCCGACGTGTCACGATTCAAGGCACAGCGTGCGATGGGCGTCGAGGGGCGGACACGACGCGCACGGGCGCGACGAGGAGGGTGGCCGGTGTCAGCGGGTGGTGCCCGTCGGGGACGACGGGACAACGGGCTCGACGCGAGCGAGTACGCCGTCGCCGGCGACGTGGATCCGCGCGTCGGCGAGCACCTGCTCGACGTGCTCGCCGCCGGCGGGATCGCCGCCTACCTCCAGCCCTCCGCCGACCTGAACCCGGTCACCCGCACCACCACCGTGCCGTCCCGTCCGGTCGACCGGCTCTACGTCGACCGTTCCCACCTGCGCACCGCACGGGACTACCTGACCCAGCTCGCGGACGAGACGGGCGGTGACCGGGGGCGCGAGGAACCGGACGTCGACGCCGAGTGGGCCCGGATCGTGGCCGGTTTCCACACCACCTCCTCCGGCGAACGTCCCTGGCCGGAGGCCGAGGACCTGGACGACGCGCCGCAGCCGCCGCCGGGCAGCACGGTCCGCTCCGGCGCTGACGAGATCACGGGGCCGACAGCCACCGACGTGCGCCGGCTGCCCTACGCGGCGGACGTGTCGGGCATCTCCCTCGGCCGGGGCCACCAGGACGAGCCCTCGCTGCTGGACGGGCTGGACACCTTCGGCGCGAACCTGCCCGACGAGGAGAGCGGCGACGATCGCTACGTTCCGCCCCCTCCCCCGCCGCTGCCGCGCATCTCGAAGTTCGCGGCCGTGGGGGTGCTGGCGGTGGTCGGGGGGTTTGTCCTCTTCCTCTCCCCCGACCTGCTGCCCGTCGACCGGGGGGTGGCGACGTTGCTCGGGTTCACCGGAGTCCTCGCCGGCTTCGCGACCCTGATCTGGCGGCTGCGTCCCGGCGACGGCGACGAGGATCCCGACGACGGCGCGGTCGTCTGACCGGCCGACTGTCCCCGCCCGCATTCCGGAACGATCACCGGCCCCACGACGGGGACGTAACAGTGGTGTAACTTACTGTCAGTAGGAATACCGCAGTACGTCACGTCCCCCGCTGACTGCCCGGTTCCTCTCCCACAGGGCGGTCACTCCCCTGCTGATCGGAATGCCCGAGATGCGACAGAGTTCCCTCGTGGTGGTGGCCAACCGCCTACCCATCGACGACAGCGTGGCACCCGACGGGGCCTGTGAATGGCGCCGTAGCCCCGGCGGGCTGGTCAGCGCCCTGCACTCCCTGCTGCGGCACACCCCCGCCACCTGGGTCGGCTGGGCGGGCGGCACCGGTCCCGCGCCCGCGCTGCCGGACGTCGACGGCGTCCGCATGCACACCGTCCCGTTGACCGCCGAAGACCTACGCGACCACTATGAGGGGTTCGCCAACGCCACCCTGTGGCCGCTCTACCACGACGCGGTCGAGCAGCCGGAGCACCACCGACGCTGGTGGGAGGCGTACCAGCGGGTCAACCAGCGCTTCGCCGAGGCCGCCGCCGAGGTCGCCGAGCCGGGTGCCGTGGTCTGGGTGCAGGACTACCACCTGCACCTGGTGCCGGGGCTGCTCCGGGCCCTGCGGCCCGACCTGCGCATCGGCTTCTTCCTGCACGTGCCGTTCCCGCCGCCCGAGCTGTTCATGCAGCTGCCCCGCCGGGCCGAGCTGCTACGCGGCATGCTCGGCGCGGACCTCGTCGGTTTCCAGCGGGCCCAGGCGGCGCACAACTTCGCCCAACTGGTGGCCAAGGTCCTCGGCCTGCCCGCCACCGACCGGCGGATCGCCGTCGACGACCGGGTGGTGCGCATCGGCGCCTTCCCGGTCTCCATCGACACCACCGAGATGGGCGCGTTGGCCCAACGCCCGGACGTCGCCGACCGGGCCCGCCGGCTGCGCAACGACCTCGGCAACCCCGACCACGTGATCCTCAGCGTCGACCGGATGGACTACACCAAGGGCATCGAGCAGCGGCTCAAGGCGTACAGCGAGCTGCTCGCCGACGGGCACGTGAAAGTGCGCGACACGGTACTCGTACAGGTGGCGGTGCCCAGCCGGGAACGGGTCGGGCAGTACCAGATCCTGCGCGACCGGGTCGAGCGCGAGGTCGGCCGGATCAACGGCGAGTTCGGCCGGGTCGGCGAGCCTGCCATCCACTACCTCACCCAGCCGTTCGACCGGGCGGAGCTGGCCGCCCTCTACCGGGTCGCCGACGTGATGGCGGTGACTCCGCTGCGCGACGGCATGAACCTCGTCGCGAAGGAGTACGTCGCCGCCCGGCTGGACGACACCGGGGCGTTGCTGCTCAGCGAGTTCGCCGGGGCCGCCGCCGAGCTGCCGCAGGCGTACCTGGTCAACCCGCACGACCTGGAGGGCCTCAAGCGCGGACTGCTCTCGGCGTTGCGGGCCGACGAGGCCGACGTGAGCGCCCGGATGCGGGCGATGCGGGACCACCTGCACCGGCACGACATCCGGGCCTGGGCCCGTTCCTACCTGACGGCTCTCGACGAATCCGGCTCGCTGCTGGCCCGGCTCAACGCACCGGCTGACCCCACCACCGGCTGACCCACCGGCCGCAGACCCCGGCCGGTCAGCGACCGTCGTCGGCCGTCGGGTCCTTGACCAGCCAGTCCAGGATCGCGTCGATCGGTTCCCGCCAGCGCGCGTCGAGCATCATGTCGTGCCCCATCCCGGGAAACAGCAGCGGCGCCGAGCCGTACCGCCGCGCCGCGCGGGTCAGCGCCGCCGGCGGCACCACCCGGTCGTCCGGGCTGCCGAGCACCAGCACCGGCGGCCCGCCGACCGCCGGTTCCGGGGTCGCGCCGGCCAGCAGTTGCCACTGGGCGCGCCACCCGGCCCGGCCCAACCTCGCCGCGTACCGCCGGGCGTCGGAGTCGGGCAGCTCCCGGCTGAAGAGCTGACGGCGGTGCAGCCGCAGTCCCGCGCCGACCGCCGCCGGCAGGGTGCCCAGCGGGTTGCGGCGCAGCGCGGTGACCGCCGTCGCCCAGCCTCCCAGCACCGGGGCGACCAGCACCGCCGCGCGGGCCGGGTAGCGGGCCAGGGCGTGCGCCACCACCAGGGCCCCGGCGCCGTGTCCCACCAGCACCGCCTGGCGCGGCAGGCCCGCGGCCACCTGGACCACGTCGTGGGCGTACGCCCGCAGCGTCGCCTCCGGCGCCGCGCCGCTGCCGCCGTGTCCGCGCAGGCTCACCGCGTGGGCGGGGAAGCCCCGGTCGGCGGCGTGCGCCAGCCAGTGTTCGGCGTACGCCCAGGCACCGTGGCCGAAGCCCGGCACGAACAGCAGCGGTGGGCGGCCCTCCTCGACGTCGGGGACGACGCCGAGCACCTCCCGTGTCACCGGTCGGACCGGGCGGGCCCACTCCCGCCCCCGCATGATCCGCACCCGTTCGACCGTCCGCGTCACTGTGCCCGCCTCTCGCCAACCACCGCGGGGCCGCTCCGCCGCACGGCGGCCACACCGGCCTCCCCGCTCTCGACGGCAGTGCTCCGCCGTGCTCCACATCCGCCCACCACACCGGCCGCCACCTCGGACGGCGGGTGCCGCCGCACCGCACCCCACCCGGTCACCGGGAGCCCTCCAGGTCGTGCAGCGCCCGCTGGACGGCGCGCAGGTAGTCGGCGTGGCCGACCTCGAACCAGTGCCGGCTGGAGTCCTTGACCGGCCCCGAGTAACGCTGACCGGCACCCGCGACGACCTTGGCGGCGAAGGCGTCGGCCCGGTCGGGTCGGGTGGCGCGCAGCCGCAGCAGCCGGGCGAACAGCACCGTCTGCCAGTGCGACAGGGTGAAGATGCCGGAGTCGGGCTGCACCAGGCCGGCCACCGCGAGCGTCGGGTGCCCGGGGACGAAGGCGTTGAGCCACAGCCGGGGCCGGCCCGCCCCCTCGCCGTCACCGAGGATCCGCGGGTCGAGGAACTCGAAACGCGGCAGGTAGCCGGTGGCGAAGACGACCAGCTCCGGATCGATCTCGCGACCGTCGGACAGCTCGACGGCGTACGGGTGGAAGCGGGTGACGTCCGGCACCGGCCTGATCGCCCCGTGCCCCACGTAGTAGACGAGCTGGCTGTTGGCGATGGGGTGGGTCTCGTACACCCGGTGGTCGGGTCGGGGCAGCCCGAACCGGGTGAGGTCGCCGACGGTCAGCCGCAGCGTCCAGTGATAGAGCCACTGCCGCACCCGCAGCGGCACCCGCAACGCCAGCAGCGCGTCGTTGACCTGGTCGGCCGGACGGCCGAGCACGTACTTCGGGGCGTACCAGTAGCCGCGTCGGGTGGAGTGCCAGCACCGGGACGCCTGCTGGGCGGCCTCGACGGCGATGTCGCAGCCGGTGTTGCCCGCTCCCACCACGAGGACCCGCTTGCCGCGCAGCTGCGTCGGGTCCTTGTAGGACGAGGCGTGCATGACCTCACCGCGGAACTGTTCCAGGCCCTCGTACCGGGGCAGCTTCGGTGACCAGTTGTGCCCGTTGGCGACGACGACGGCCGCGTACCGGGAGGTGCGTTCCGGGCCGTAGCCGCCGGTGCTGCGGGTGGTGACGTCCCACCGTCCACCCTCGACGGGCTCGACGCGGGCCACCTCGGTGCCGAACCAGATGTGCGAGCGCAGGTCGAAGTGGTCGGCGTACCGCTCGAAGTACGCCAGCACCTGACTGTGGTGCGGGTAGTCCGGCCAGTCGTCCGGCATCGGGAAGTCGGGGAACTGGGTGAAGGGCCGCGACGAGATGAGGTGGGTGCTGGCGTACACGGGACTGCGGTCGTGTCGCCAGTTCCACGCGCCGCCGACCCCGGTCTCCCGCTCGTAGCAGTCGACGCCGAAGCCGTGTTCCCGCAGGTTCTTGATGGCGGTCAGGCCGCTGGCCCCCGCGCCGACGACGCAGACCGTGTCGCCCCGGTCGGAGACCGGGCGGCCGTCACGGGTCAGGGCGAGCGTGCTCGCCTCCGGGTCGGGCCGGCCGGGGTCGGTGGAGGTGGGCACCGGTGATCTCCTTTTGTGCGGCACGAGTGCCGGGACGCGCTGCATCCTCTCCACAACGACAGCGGTATGTCCAGCCCCCGGCGCGGTGTCGCCGGTCAGTCGGCCGCGGGCAGCAGCAGGTCGACCAGGACCGGGAAGTGGTCGCTGGCCCGCCGGGTCAGCGGGGTGTCCACCACGTCGTAGTCGACCACCTGGATCCGGGGGTCGACGAACAGGGCGTCGATGCGCCGGCTCGGGTTCGCGCAGGAGAAGGTGAGCCGGTCGGCGCGGTCGGTGGCCACGGCCGCGTCGGTGAGCCCGGCGGCGACGGTTGCCCAGGCCGGGCCGTCGGGGCCCTCGTTGAGGTCGGCCGCGGCGATCACCGGCAGCGTCACCTCGTCGAGGTCGCGCTTGAACAGGGCGGCCTGACCGGGCCGCTCGGCCGCATCGGTCGACAGGTGCGAACCCGCCACCGTGAACCGCGCGCCGCCACCGACCCGGCAGTCGGCGTACGCGGCGCCGCGCAGGTGCCGACCCGGGGTGAGCGGGAACCGCCGGCAGCGGGTGCCGGTGACCCGCACCCGCAGGCTGGTCAGCAGCAGGTTGCCCAGCGAGGGCAGCCCGCCGGCGGCGACCACCAGCCCGAAGGACTCGGCCAGCGCGGCGGACTTCTCCCGCCAACGGAACCGGCGGGGCCCCTCCTGCACGATCACCACGTCCGGCGCGGCGGCGCGGACCACCTCGGCGAGCGCGGCGGTGTCGTCGCGCTGGCCGTGGACGTTGTACGACACGACGCGCAGCGGCACGCCCGGAGCCTGGCTCATCCCACCCGCCCTAGATCCGGCGGGCCAGGTCGGCGGCGCCGATGACCCCGGCGGTGTTGCCCAGCTCGGCCGGGCGGATCTCGGCCACCGGCAGTCGGCTGCGCTGTGCGAGGGCGTCGGCGAACGACCGGCGGGTCGGGCCCATCAACAGCTCGCCCGCGTCGATCACACCGCCGCCGACGACCAGCACCTGCGGGTCGAGGATCTGCGCCATGTCGGCGAGACTGGTGCCGAGCCAACGCCCGACCTGCGCGAACGCCTCGGCGGAGACGGGGTCGCCGCCCTGCGCGGCGGTGGTGACCATGGGGCCGGTGACCGCGTCGGCGTCGCCGCCGGCCAGTTCCAGCAGGGCGACGGCCCGGTGCGGCTCCTGCCGGGCGGCGGCGCGGGCGAAACGCACCAGGGCGCTGCCGCTGGCGTACTGCTCGATACAGCCGAGGCGTCCGCAGCCGCACTGGTGACCGTCCGGGACGGTGAGCATGTGGCCCAGCTCGGCGGCGATACCGTGGGCGCCGCGTACCAGGTCGCCGCCGAGCACGATGCCGCCGCCGACGCCGGTGCCGATGGTGAACATCACCATCGAGTCGTCGGCGTGCCGGGCGGCGCCGTAGCGGAACTCCGCCCAGGCGGCCACGTTGCCGTCGTTCTCCACGATGACCGGCAGCCCGACGGCCGTGCTGACGTACGCCCGCAGCGGCTCGTCCCGCCAGGCCAGGTTCGGGGCGAACAGCACCGTGGAGCGGGTGGCGTCGATCCAGCCCGCGGCCCCGATGCCGACGGCCTCGATGTGATGGCCGGCGGCCAGCTCGGTGACCAGCTCGATGATGACGTCCCGGGTCTTGCCGACGTCATCGGCGGGGGTGTCCCGTCGGGTGTGCACGAGGACCGTGCCGGTGTCGTCGACGACACCGCCGGCCACCTTCGTTCCACCGACGTCGACTCCGATGGTCAGCGTCACCGCTGCCTCCCCCTCTGCTGTGCTGCCCGGCATCCGGGCGGAACCGCCCGTGGTCGGATGCCGGATTGTCCGGTGGTCAGGCTCCGTCGCCCGGTGCGCTCTCCTCGTCGCCGGGCTCCCGCGAGACGGGCACCACGGGACGCTCGGCCGACGTGCGGACGGGCACCGCGGCGGCCGGCCCGGCTGCGTCGACGGGCGGAGCGGCGGCGGCCGGGACGACCACGTCCCCCGCCCGGGTCGCGGCGGACCAGACGTCCCGCTCCGGCGCCGACGGAGAATCATGCCCGCTACGGGTGGCCTCGCGCCACACGTGGTCAGCGTCGGCGGCCGGGGTCGCGCCGTCGGCCGACTCCGGTGGGGACGCCGACGGGGTGTCGGCCGGGGCGAAGGCGCGCAGGAAGCTCGCCAGGCCGGCAGCCAGGTCACCGGCCCCGGTGGCGAGTCGCTCGGCGAACTCGGGGCTGGGATCACGCAACGCGGCAATGCCCCGACAGACCGGACATACAGCCCATTCGGCGGCACCGGTGGTGAAACCGGTGCTCGAACCGGCGTCGGACGCGCCCGACCTGGCGTTGTGACCGAGGACACCCGACACGATCCCACCGAGCGGACCCCACTGCCCCGCCCCCGGAGCTGCCGCGGCGATCCGTGCGGTGGCCAGCACCGTGGCGACCAGTCGCTCCGCCTCCTCCCGGGCCGAACCCGGTTCCGTTGTACCCATGCGGGGCTCCTCTACCGTGGTGACCGGGTCGCCACAGCCGCCCTGAGCCGTCAGGGCGCCTGCCGTGTCACTGCACCGAACCAGGTGCTTCTACCCGGCGCTTGAGCTGCTTCAACGCCGTATCCATGATCATTCTTTCGGCCTTGCGCCGGAACATCCCGAGCATCCCCACGGAGAGCTCCACCTCCAGGGTGTAGGTCACCGTGGTGCCACCGCCCGCCCCGGCCACCAGGTCGTACGAGCCGCGCTGGCTGCGCTGCATCTTCGACGGCGCCACCAGGTGCCACTCGATGCGGGTCAGGTCCTCGGCGTACTCGTAGGCGAGCACGTACTCGTCGGCCATGACTCCGGCGTCGATGGTGAACCGGACCTGGCTGGCGTAGCCGTCCTCGTACTCCTCGACCACCTCGACGTCGCGAACCGCCTCGGTCCACTCCGGGTAGCTCGGGAAGTCGCAGATGACCGCGGCCACCTGGGCCGGTGCCGCGTCGATGGTGATCGACTGGGTGGAGGAGTCCGCCATGTCCGGGAGGCTACCCGCCCGGCGGGCCCCTCGGAATGATCCACTCGTGTGCCGCATGTCGCGCCCGTCGGGGGCGCGGGGGCGGGGCGACCTGCCGGGACCAGGCAACCTGCCTGTGCAGCCCATATCAGCGGGCAGGTAGGTTTCGTCAGAGCCGTCCCGAGGTGGCGGCCCCGGCCAGTCCGACCACGAGGAGTGCAGGTGCGCGAGTTCTCCGTCCCACCAATCGTCACCGTCGGCGACTCGGCCAACCTCACCGACCCGGTCTGGGACAATGCCGCGGCAGCCCCGGAGACGGTCCAGTTCATCCGACCCGGCGCGGCCGGTCAGGCCCCCGTCGAGGTGACCTGCCGGCAGTTCCGCGACGAGGTCACCGCGGTCGCCCGGGGCCTGGTCGCCGCCGGCGTGCAGCCCGGTGACCGGGTCGCGCTGATGAGCCGCACCCGCTACGAGTGGACCCTGCTCGACTACGCCATCTGGGCCGCCGGTGCCGTCACCGTGCCGATCTACGAGACCTCCAGCGCCGAGCAGGCCGCCTGGATCCTGGCCGACTCCGGCGCGGTGGCCTGCGTGGTGGAGACCACCGCGCACGCCACCCTCGTGGCGGGCGTACGGGACCGGCTGCCCGACCTGACCCACCTCTGGCAGATCGACCTCGGCGCGGTCGACGACCTGGTCGCCTCCGGCGCGTCGGTCGATCCCACCGAGATCGACCGGCGACGCGCCGGCCGGCACGCCGGGGACGTGGCCACCGTCATCTACACCAGCGGGACGACCGGTCGCCCGAAGGGCTGCGTGCTCACCCACCGCAGCATGTACGCCGACATCGCCAACGCGGTGCCGGTGCTGCCGAACCTCTTCCGCGAGGGCGCGTCGACCCTGCTGTTCCTCCCGCTGGCACACGCCTTCGCGCGGCTCATCCAGGTGGGCGTGGTGCAGGCGCGGGCCACCATGACGCACAGCGCCGACACCAAGAACCTCGTCGCCGACCTACAGGCGTTCCGGCCCACCTTCGTGCTCTCGGTGCCCCGGGTGTTCGAGAAGGTCTACAACGGCGCCAAGCAGAAGGCCGAAGCCGAGGGCAAGGGCACGATCTTCGCCCGGGCCGAGGCGGTCGCCATCGCGTACAGCGAGGCGCTGGAGACCTCGCGCGGGCCGGGCCTGGCGCTACGCACGCAGCACGTTCTGTTCGACAAGCTGGTCTACCGCAAGCTGCGGGCGGCGCTGGGCGGGCGGTGCCGCGACGCGATCTCCGGCGGCGCGCCGCTCGGCGCCCGGCTGGGGCACTTCTTCCGCGGCATCGGCGTGACCATCTACGAGGGCTACGGCCTGACCGAGACCTCGCCGGCCGCCACTGCGAACCTGCCCTCGGCCATCCGGATCGGGTCCGTCGGCCGGCCACTGCCGGGCGTGACCGTCCGCATCGACGACGACGGCGAGGTCCTCATCACCGGCGACCTCGTGTTTCAGGGCTACTGGCGCAACGAGTCGGCCACCGCCGAGGCGATCACGGCCGACGGCTGGTTCCGCACCGGCGACCTGGGCCGACTCGACGACGAGGGCTACCTGACGATCACCGGGCGCAAGAAGGAGATCATCGTGACGGCCGCGGGCAAGAACGTCGCCCCCGCCGTGCTGGAGGACCAGGTCCGGGCGCACCCGCTGGTCAGCCAGTGCGTGGTCGTCGGTGACCGGCAGCCGTTCATCGCCGCGCTGGTCACCCTCGACGAGGAGGCCCTGCCGACGTGGCTGGAGGGCGCCGGCCTGCCGGCCGACACGCCGGTGGAGTCGCTCCGCGACAACGAGGCGCTGCGGGCGGAGATCCAGGGCGCGATCGACACCGCCAACCAGGCCGTCTCCAGGGCGGAGGCGATCAAGGTGTTCCGCATCCTGCCGCACGACTTCACCGAAGCCACCGGTGAGATGACCCCCTCGCTGAAGGTCAAGCGGCAGGTCGTCCACAAGACCTACGCGGCGGAGATCGCCGACATCTACCGGGGCTGACTACCATCCGTCACGTGCCCGCCTCCACAACGGTCCCGGCCCGTCCGCATCCCCTCGCCGCCGCCGCGCGCGTGGTCATGCTGGCGCTGGTCGCCGTCCTGACGCTGCTGGCCACACACGACGTCCGTCAGCTCTGGTGGATCGTGCTGCTGGCCATCGCGGGCCTACCCGCGCTGCTCGCCCCGCAGCACCGGCTGCTGGGCCCGCTGAGCCGGGTGGCCGAGGTGGTGCTGCTGGGACTGGCCGCCAGCCAGGTCGGAGCCGTGGCCACCGTCTCCGCGCAGCTCGGTGGGCTGGGCGCGTCGGCCGTGCTGCCCTACCTGGCGGTGCCGGTGACGGTGACCGCGCTGCGCCGCAGGTTCCGCGAGGGTGCCGCGCTGCTCGCGGTCACCGCGGCGACCCTGCTGGTGTCCGGGGCCTTCACCGAGGTCGACGGCGTCCGCCAGCTCGCCCAGCCCGGCTACCTCGCGGTCTGCGCGCAGTGGCTGATCCTCGCCGCGCTGGGCCTCCACGCGGCCAGCACGCTGCACCGGGTCATGCGGGTACGCACCGACGGGGAACCCCAGCCGTACGCGGAGGCGACCCGGCTGCTGACGCAGCTGCGCACCGTCGCCCGGCAACTGCCGGGGGCCACCCTCGACCCGGGCGGGATCTCCGAACACCTGCTCGAGGAACTGCGCACGGTGACCCGTACCGACCGGGGTGCGGTGCTGTCGGCCAGTGGAGGCGGCCGGCTGGTGGTGCTCGCCCAGATCGGCGTCGAGCGGGTCGACTGGGAGACCACCCTCGACGCGGACTCGGCCATCGCCGACGCCTGGGCCAGTCAGCAGCCGCACACCGCGGCCAGGTCGCAGTCGCGCTCGCACACCGGCGGCGACGTCTCCGCGCTGATCGTGCCGCTGGTGGCCGGGGTCCGCACCGTCGGCCTGGTGGTGCTGGAGACCGACGCCGCGCACGCGTACCCGCCGCCGGTGGTCTCCCGGGTGACCGCGCTGACCAGCCCCGCGGCGCTGCGCCTGGAGGCGGCGCTGCTGTTCGACGAGGTGCGCTCGCTGGCCACCAACGAGGAGCGGCAGCGGCTGGCCCGGGAGATCCACGACGGCGTGGCCCAGGAACTGGTCATGGTCGGTTACGGCATCGACAACGCGCTGGCCACGGTGCACGACGACGCCGAGGAGACCGCCGAGTCGCTGCGGCTGCTGCGCCAGGAGGTGACCCGGGTGATCACCGAGCTGCGGTTGAGCCTGTTCGAGCTGCGCAGCGAGGTGGACCGGCACGGTGGGTTGGCCGCGGCGATCGCCGAGTACGCCCGCACCGTCGGCGCGTCCGGCGGCCTGCGGGTGCACCTGTCGCTGGACGAGTCCACCGCGCGGCTGCCCGCCGCCACCGAGGCCGAGTTGCTGCGGATCGCCCAGGAGGCGGTCACCAACGCCCGCAAGCACGCCGGTGCCGCGAACCTCTGGGTAACCTGCGAGGTGGACCCGCCGTACGCGCAGATTGAAGTGTCGGATGACGGTCACGGCATCGGTGACCAGCGCGTCGACGGTCACTACGGTCTTGCGATCATGGCCGAGAGGGCGGAACGTATCCGGGGCCGGTTGGAGATCAGGCCGCGCCAACCCAGCGGCACGACCGTGGCGGTGGTGGTCGGTTCGTCGCCCCGGCGCGATAACGTGCGCGATAGCGCAGCTCCAGCAGAAGGGGAGTAACCCGAGGATGACCACAAGTCCGACACCGGCCACCCGTACCAAGGTCCTCCTTGTCGACGATCACGATCTCATCCGCAAGGGCCTGCGGCACGCGTTCGAGCGGGACCGGCAGTTCGAGGTCGTCGGCGAGGCCGCCACGGCGGCGGAGGGCGTACGCCAGGCGGGTGCGCTCCAGCCGGACGTGGTGATCATGGATCTGCGGCTGCCCGACGGCAGCGGTCTGGAGGCCACCCGCGCCCTGCGCAAGTCCAGCGCGTCCATGGGCATCGTGGTGCTCACCATGTATGCCGGTGACGACCAGCTCTTCGGCGCGCTGGAGGCCGGGGCGAGCGCGTTCGTGCCCAAGACCGCCCCGGCCGACGAGGTGGTCGCCGCAGCCCGGCACGCCGCCTCCTCCCCCAGCGCCTTCACCGCCGCCGACCTGGCCGAGGCGATGAAGCGTCGACTCGCCCCCTCCGGCCCGCAGCTTTCCCCGCGCGAGGGCCAGGTGCTGCGCCTGCTGGCCGACGGCATGAGCGTCGCGGGGATCGCCAAGCAGCTGTTCGTCAGCGAGTCCACCGCCAAGACCCACATCTCGAAGCTCTACGAGAAGCTGGGTGCGGCCAACCGGGCCCAGGCGCTGATGACGGCGCTGCGGCTCGGCCTGCTCGAGGCGCCGGACGCCCCGAAGTTCTGACGCCACCCGGTAGCCGGCCGCGAAGGGCCCGCGCCCGCCATTGACGGCGGCGCGGGCCCTCGCGCACGGGTTGCCGGCCGCCATCGACCACTGTCGGGTCCCGGGTCGACCGTCGGCTATGGTCTCCCGGGGGCGACAGCGCGGCAGAACACCGGCCGGGCGACGATGCCCCGGGGCGCACGAGGGAGTGGAACATGCAGCGGCCGGACTGGGCACCCGAGACGATCGATGTCGAGCGGCCCAGCGTGGCGCGCATGTACGACTACTACCTCGGCGGTTCGCACAACTTCGCGGTCGACCGCGCGGCGGCGCAGGCGATGATGGCCGCCGTGCCGGAGGCCCCGCTGATGGCCCAGGCCAACCGGGCCTTCCTGCGTCGGGCGGTGCAGTTCCTCGTCGCCGCCGGCGTACGGCAGTTCCTGGACATCGGCTCCGGCATCCCCACCGTCGGCAACGTGCACGAGATCGCCCAGCGGCACGCCCCGGACGCCCGCGTCGTCTACGTCGACGTCGACCCGGTGGCGGTGGCCCACAGCCGGGAGATCCTGGCCGGCGACGAGCGGACCCGGATCGTGCAGGAGGACCTGCGACGGCCGGAGCACATTCTCGCCCACCCCGACGTGCGGGGGCTGCTCGACTTCTCCCAGCCGGTCGCCCTGCTGGTCGTGGCGGTGCTGCACTTCGTCTCCGACGACGACCGGCCGGCCGAGCTGCTGCGCACCCTGCGCGGGGCGCTCGCCCCGGGCAGCTTCCTGGTGCTGTCGCAGGCCAGTGACGACGGCCGGCCCGCCGACGAGCGGGCCGATGCCGAGGACGTCTACCGGCGCACCGACAACCCGCTGCACATCCGCGGCCGGGCCGAGCTGACCGCCCTGTTCGACGGCTTCGACCTGGTCGAGCCGGGGGTGGTCTGGGTGCCGCAGTGGCGACCCGAGACCCCGGACAGCGCCGAGGATGCCGAACGGGCGGTGTTCCTGGGCGGCGTGGGACGGCTCGGTGGGTGAGCCCCCGGGACACGGCCACCTTCCCGGCGTCTTCGCCCGCGCCTGGGCGAAGGCGGTGGCGGGCACGAGTTACCTGCCGATGACCCACAAGCAGTTGGAGGAGCTGTTGCAGGGGCTCACCGAGCAGCTGGCGCAGGCACTGCGCGCGGAGCCGCTGGATCTGCGCGTCGGGCATCGGGTGGGTGCCGAACTGGTGGCCGCACACGTCGCCTCGGCCGAAGGGCTGGGCCGCACCGTGGAGGTCATCCAGCTCCGCCTCGTCCGTGACCTCGGATTGGTCGCCGACGACCTTGAGGACCGGATGGCACGCCTGCTGGGGGCGGTGGCGACCGGATACGCCCGCGCGCTGCGGGACCGGACCCTCGACGAGCAGGAGTCCATCCGCCGGGCGGCCATGACCGCCCGAGCCGAGGCGGAGGGCGCGCTGCGGGCCAGCGAGGCCCGGTTCCGGCACCAGGCGACCCACGATCCGCTGACCGACCTGCCCAACCGCGCGCTGTTCGCCGAGCGGCTGGCCGAGGCCGTGCAGGCCCCGGACCGGGACGGCCGCCGGGTGGGTCTGTGCTTCCTGGACCTGGACCGGTTCAAGGCCGTCAACGACGCGTACGGCCACCGGGCCGGCGACCAGGTGCTCGTGACGGTGGCGGGCCGGCTGCGGCAGGCCGTCGGGGACCACCTGGTGGCCCGGCTCGGCGGGGACGCGTTCGTCGTGCTGGTGGAACACACCGGCGGCACCGGCGACGTGGTGGGCGTCGCCGAGGCGGTGCTGGCCGCCCTGGCCGAACCGGTGCCGGTCGACAACCACCAGGTGACCCTGGCCGCCAGCGTCGGGGTGGTGGAGCGTCAGGTCGCCGGCACCTCCCCCGACGAACTGATGCGGGCCGCCGACAGCACCCTGCACTGGGCCAAGGGCGCCGGTGGCGGGCGCTGGCAGTTGTACGACGCGGACCGCGACCGGCGGGAGGTGGCCCGCCAGGCGCTCAGCGCGGCCATCCCGGCGGCGCTGGAGCGGGGCGAGTTCTTCCTGGACTACCAGCCGCTGACCTCGCTGCGTGACGGGAGGGTGGTCGGCGTCGAGGCGCTGGTGCGCTGGCGGCACCCCGAACTGGGGGTGCTGCGGCCCGACAGCTTCATCTCCCTGGCCGAGGAGACGGGGCTGATCGTCCCGCTCGGCGCCTGGGTGCTGGCCGAGGCGTGCCGGGAGGCGGAGTGCTGGTCGGCGACCTCCGGTGAGCCGCCCTTCGTCAGCGTCAACCTGGCCGTGCGTCAGGTGCACCGGCCGGGTCTGGTGCAGGAGGTGCGCGAGCTGCTGGAGCGCACCAACCTGCCGCCCCGACGGCTCCAGTTGGAGATCACCGAGAGCACCATGATGAGCACCGCGGAGGAACCGGTCCGTGCGCTGCGGAACCTGGCCGACCTGGGGGTGCGGATCGCCATCGACGATTTCGGCACCGGATACTCCAACCTGGCGTACCTGCGCGAACTGCCGGTCACGGAGTTGAAGGTGGCCGGCGAGTTCGTCCGCGGGCTGCGGGGCCCGCAGTCCCGTGCCGACGAACGGATCCTCGCCTCGCTGGTGTCCCTGGCCCACGCCCTGGACCTGACGGTCACCGCCGAGGGCGTGGAGACCGTCGCGCAGGCGGAGCGGCTGCGCGCCATCGGCTGTGACGCCGGGCAGGGCTGGCACTTCGGCCGGCCCGGGCCGGCGGAGCAGTGCGTGGTGCGGACACCCGCCGCCTCCTGACGGCCGCGACGAAGCCGCTGGCGGTGATGGGCCGACCTCCGGTGCCCGCGGCGGGTCGGCCGCAGCCGGCGGTCAGCCGGCGAGCAGGGCGGCCATCCGCTGCGCCTGGGTCTCCCAGCGCCACTCCCGTTCCACCCAGGCGCGGCCGGCCGCGCCGAGTCGGCGAGCCAGGTCCCGGTCGGCGAGCAGGGTCGCCACCCGGTCGGCGAGTTGGGTGACGTCGCGTCCGCGCACGACGTACCCGGTCTCGCCCTCCCGCACGGCGTCGGGTGCGCCGCCGGAGTCCCCGGCCACCACGGGCAGGCCGGTCGCGGAGGCTTCCAGGTAGACGATGCCCAGGCCCTCCACGTCGAGGCCCCGGTTGCGGGTGCGGCACGGCATGGCGTACACGTCGCCGGCCGCGTAGTGGGCGGGCAGTTCGACCGCCGGCACCGAGCCGGTGAAGACGACGGCGCGCTCGACGCCCGTCTGCCGGGCCAGTTTGACCAGGGCCGCCCGGTAGGGGCCGCCGCCGACCACCAGCAGCACCGCGTCGGGCACCCGCCGCCGGATCTCGGGCATGGCGCGGATCAGCATGTCCTGCCCCTTGCGGGGAACCAGGCGGGACACGCAGACCACCACCGGCCGGTCGGCCAGCCCGAGGCGGTTCCGCACCGCCTGGCCGTCGGCGGCGGGATGGTAGGTGTCGGTGTCGACGCCGGGGGCGAGCCGACGCAGGTCGGTCACCCCGTGCAGTGCCCGGTCCAGCCGGCTGCGGGTGTACTCCCCCAGGTAGGTGACCACGTCGGTGCCGCGTCCGATGCGGCGCAGCGCGGCTCGGGCGCCGGGCAGCGCCGCCCAGCCGACCTCGTGGCCGTGGGTCAGGGCGACCACCCGCCGGACGCCGGCCCGGCGGCGCAGGCCGGAGGCGAGCAGGCCGAGGGGGGCCGCCGCCCCGAACCAGACGGTGTCGCAGTCGTACGCGCGGGCCAGCCGGGCGGCCCGGCGGGCCACCAGCGGGGTGGGCAGCAGAACCCGGGTGCGTTCCCGGACCACCTCGAAGGGCTGGTCGGCGTCGAACTTCTCGGCGTCGCGCCAGCTGGACGCGTAGACCACGACGGAGCCGGCGGGCTGACGCACCGCCAGGTTGTGCACGAAGGACTGGATGCCGCCGGGGCGCGGCGGGAAGTCGTTGGTGATCAGCAGCGTCCGGCTCATCCGCCGACCTCCCTGGCGTACGCGCGGGCGGCGGCGATCCGCTCGACCGTGGACGGGTGACTGGCGGAGTAGAGGTACTCCCACCGGGGCGGGTCGGGGTCGGCGAGGTTGATCGCGGCGAGCCGCCGCTGCATCGACTCGAAGGCCGCCGGGTCGCCGGTGAGGGCGAGCGCGTGCGCGTCGGCACGGGCCTCGACCCGGCGTGACATCAGGGCCTGTGCCGGGGCGGAGACGATGCCGGCGACCGTGACGAGGGCCAGCAGCAGCGGGAACGCCCGGGGCTGGGCGACGGTGTCGACGCCGGCCAGCCGCAGCAGCGGCGGCCACGAGCCGAGCAGGTAGAGCGCCACCACCGCGGCGGCGGCCCCGAGCGCCCCGGTGAGCGTGCCGACCGGCACGTCCCGGTCCCTGGCGTGCCCCAGTTCGTGGGCGACGACGGCCGTCACCTCGGCGGGGGTGGCTTCGCGCAGCAGGGTGTCGTAGACGACGATCCGGCGGGTCGGGCCGAGCCCGGAGACGTAGGCGTTGACCGCACGGGTACGCCGGGAGGCGTCGGCGACCAGCACGTCGCGCACGGGCACGCCGTCGCGGTCGGCCAGCTCCATCAGCTGGCTGCGCAGCGGGCCCTGCTCCATCGGGCTGAACCGGTTGAACACGGGCTCGACGAGCACCGGCAGCACGAAGGACAGCAACGCCACCAGGGTGGCCGCCCCGGCCGCGCCGAACGCCCACCACCACCGGGGGGCGAGTCGCAGGACGGCGTAGAAGCCGAGCAGGGCCACCGAGCCGATCACCGCGCTGACCGCGTACGACTTGAGCAGGTCGACCGTCCAGCCGGCCCAGCCGTTGGTGGCCAGGCCGTAGCGGATGAGCACGGCGTGTCGCCAGGCGGCGAACGGCAGGGTCAGCAGGTCGGCGACGAGCAGCACGGCCAGTCCGCCGAGGACGGCCTGGGCGGCCCAGTGGCCGCCCAGGGGCCGCCCGGCCAGCTCGACCAGGCGGCTGCCCAGCGGGGTCAGGCCGAGCGCCAGCGCCACGAGCAGACCGAGGCCGAGCGCGGCCCAGCCGCCGGGGCGCAGCGCGTAACGGAACTCCCGGGCCTGGGCCACCTGGTCGGCGGGCAGCTCACGCAGCGCCGCGAGCTGGTCGGAGCGGGGGGCCGGCGGGTGGCTCCACGGGATCAGCACCGCGACGGTGACCAGCAGGGCCACCGCCAGGACGGCGAGGGTGAGCACCGCCCCGCCGCGCGGGGTCATCCGGTCCCCCCGGCGCGGGCCGGCTGGTCGCCGCCCCCGCGTGTCGTGCCGCCGCCGCTGTCCGTCATGGCCGCTCATCCTATTGCCGCGCCACCGACGCCTCGAGCGGGAGGTCACAGGTGGCGGTCACGCCACCCGACGCGCCCACCGCGCCCCGCGGTCACGCCACCCGACGCCGACCGCCCCGCCCACCGCGCCCCGGCCGGCGGGGCGTGGACAGCACCTGCACGTCGAAGCCCGCGCGGGCGAACACCTCGACCGCGTGGGCCTCGGCCGCGTCCAGCCCGGCGGCCGGTGACGCGTCGTCGAACAGGGCGGTGACCAGGCAGCCGGCGCATCCGTCGCCCCGGACCGCACACCCGTCGCACCCGATGAGCATCTCGCCTCCCACACGGCTTCGGCGACCTCGCGTCGCCGGATCGGCACCGTCGGTGAGCACGCTAGGCCGGGGGTACGACAGAAAACGGACAGCCGGTTCAGGAACGGGACAACCGCCGCAGCAGCGAATCCGCGCCCAACGGGTACGCGCCGTGCCGGCGTACCCCGTCGGCGACCTCCCGGTCGGAGCTGACCACCACCACCGGCCGGCCCGGCGGCTCGGCCCGCACCAGGCGACGGATCAGCTCGTCGGCGGTCTCCCCCTTGCGGGAGAAGAGCACCCGCACCCCGCGTGGGGTGGGCGGCAGGCCGTGCATCCGCTCGGCCCCGTCGAAGACCACCGTGACCTCGTCGCCGGTCTGCGCGGCGATCCCGCCCAGGCCGGTGATGAGGCGCTTGCGCTGCTGCTCCAGCGACATGTCGCCGAAGCCCCGCTTGGTGACGTTGTAGCCGTCGACCACCAGGTGGGCGCGGGGCAGGGCGAGCAGCTGGTCCAGCCGGGCCGGGTCGTCGGTATCCCGGGCCCGGGCCGCCGTCCCGCTGGGGGTGGCGGCGGAGGACGAGTCGGCGAACGCGTCGGCGACGAAGTCCGCGGGCAGCCGGTCCACCGGATCCAACGCCAGCTCCCGGCGCAGCCCGACGGCGGCCTGACCGATGGTCTCCAACAGCAGCCACAGCCGGGCGTCGTCGACCGAACGGGCCTCCTTGGCGCTCGCCTTCGCCACCCCGGCGGCGGCCTCCGCCTCGGCCAGGCGGGCCCGGACACGACGCAGCTCGGCGTCGGCGTCGATCGCCGCGCGGGCGGCCCGTCCCCGTTCGGTGGCCAGCAGCTCGGCGGCCCGGCGTTCGCGGGCCTGGCTCTCCCGCAGCGCCCGGGCCGTCTGCCGGTGCTCCTCGCGCAACTGGCCCAGCTCGTCGCGGACCCGCGCCAGCTCGTCGCGCAGCTTGTCGGCCTCGACCCGGGCCACGGCCCGGTCGTGTTCGGCCCGGCTCGCCCGCTGTTCCGCCTCACGGACCAGCTCGGCGACGACGGCGCTGTCGGCCTCGGCCCGCACGGCCGCCCCGCTGGCCTCGATCAGGTCCCGCCAGCCGGGCGGCCTGGCCAGGTAGGCCAGGGCGGCCACCTCGACCGGGTCGGCGGCGGCCGGGGCCGGCCCCTCGACGACGGCCCTGCCCAGGTCACCGGCGTCGGCCAGCACCCGGGCGGTGACCCGCTGCCGGAACAGCGGGTCGGCGGTCAGCTGTGCGGCGATGGCGGGTGCGCCGAGTCGGGCGCGGCGGTTGGGCGCGAACTTGGCGACCCGGCGCAGTGGCACGGGCACCTCGTCGGTGGGCAGTCCCGGCAGCACGGCAGCGGTCAGCGACACGATCCGCTGCCGGACCGGCTCGGGCAGCACGGGCTCGGCCTCCGGACCGCCCCCACCGGCCCCGGGCCCACCACCGACCGGCTCCTCCTCCGGGAGGCGGTCGTCGTGCGGCTCGGTGAGGGGCATGTGGCAAGTCTCCCACCGCGACCGGGCCCACCGTCGGGTGAGTGAGCCGATCTCTCATCCTAGACCGGTGGTGACAGGTGGGACTCCTGCGGCGGGAGTGTCGCACCGGGCCGCTAACCTGCGGCGCGTGGCACCTGGGGAGTACGTCCAGCAGACCCTGGCGGGTCTGGACCCGGCAACCGGCGGCGTCGACCCGGCCCTGCCGCTGTACGCGACCACCTTCGTCGTACTCGACCTGGAGACCACCGGCGGGGCCCCCGACGGCGGCGGAATCACCGAGGTCGGCGCGGTCAAGGTGCGCGGCGGCGAGGAGCTGGGGGTGCTGGCCACCCTGGTCAACCCGGGGGTGCCGATCCCGCCGTTCATCACCGTGCTGACCGGCATCACCCAGGCCATGCTGGTGCCCGCGCCGCCGATCGAGCAGGTGCTGCCGAGCCTGCTGGAGTTCCTCACCGACGCCGTGCTGGTGGCCCACAACGCCCCCTACGACGTGGGATTCCTGAAGGCCGCCTGCGCGCGGCACGGCTACCCCTGGCCCCACCCCCGGGTGCTGGACACGGCCGCGCTGGCCCGCCGGGTGCTCAGCCGCGACGAGGTACCCAACCGCAAACTCGGCACCCTGGCCGCATACTTCCGCACCGCCACCCGGCCCACCCACCGGGCGTTGGATGACGCGAAGGCCACCGTCGACGTGCTGCACGGGCTGATCGCCCGCCTCGGTGGGCACCGCGTCGACACGATCGGCGACGCGATCGAGTTCGCCCGCGCGGTCACCCCGACCCAGCGACGCAAGCGGCACCTGGCGGAGGGGCTGCCGAAGGTGCCCGGCGTCTACATCTTCCGGGCCGCCGACGACCGGCCGCTGTACGTCGGCACCTCCGTCGACATCGCCACCCGGGTGCGCAGCTACTTCACCGCCAGCGAGAAGCGGGCCCGCATCTCCGAGATGCTGGCCGCCGCCGAGCGGGTGGAGGCGGTGGAGTGCGCCCACTCGCTCGAGGCGGAGGTGCGCGAGCTGCGGCTGATCGGCGCGCACGCCCCGCCGTACAACCGGCGTTCGAAGTTCCCCGAGCGGGTGGTGTGGCTGAAGCTGACCGACGGGCCGTACCCCCGGCTGTCGGTGGTGCGGGAGATCGCCCCCGCCGACCGGGCCTACCTCGGGCCGTTCACCTCCCGGCGGGCGGCCGAACTGGCCGCGGCGGGCTTCCACGACGCGGTGCCGCTGCGACAGTGCACCCACCGGCTCTCGCTGCGCACCGTGACGCCGGCCTGCGCCCTGGCCGAGCTGGGTCGCTGCCCGGCGCCCTGCGAGCACCGCATCACCCCCGAGGAGTACGACGACCGCGCGGTCGCCCCGTTCGCCACCGCCACCGCCGGGGATCCCCAGCCGGTGGTGGACGCGCTGCTGAGCCGGATCGGCGCGCTGTCGGCGGGGCAGCGCTACGAGGAGGCCGCCGTGGTGCGTTCCCGGCTGGCGGCGGTGCTTCGAGCGACCGTCCGCATGCAACGGCTGTCGGCTCTGACGGGCATCGCCGAGCTGGCCGCCGCGCGCCCGGCCGCCGGGGGCGGGTGGGAGTTGGCGCTGGTGCGGCACGGCCGGCTGGCCGGGGCGGGGGTGTCCCCGCCGGGGGTCCATCCCCGACCGACGATCCAGGCCATCCGGGCCACCGCGGAGACGGTGCTGCCCGGTCACGGCCCCACCCCCAGCGCCTCGGCGGAGGAGTCGGAGCGGATCCTGTCCTGGTTGGAGCGACCGGAGACACGGCTGGTCGAGATGTCCTCCGGGTGGGCCTCCCCGGCTGCCGGCGCGGCCCGCTTCCGTGACCTGCTGCACAAGGCGGAGAGCGCGACGACCCACCAGATCTGGACCGAACGCTCATGAGCAAGTGACCGATCGGACTACTGAACCTCACTTACTCTGTTAAGGAAGTGCAGTCCTGCCCGTTTCGTGGGTCTGCTCCCGGTTGCCGGTTCCGGCCGTCCCGGGAGCCGGGGTGAGGAGGTGTCCCAGGTGGACGTCGACGCCGGACACGGCGCCGCCCTGGGGGGCGCGCTTCCCGCCACACCGGGCGAGCTGCCGCTGGCCCGCCGGCTGCGGTCTCTGCTGACCTGGCCGTCAGCCGACGCCGAGCCGGTCACCCATCTGGTCCGCGCCCACCGGGGCATCCACCCGGGCGCCGACCCGGCCGTGCTGCGCCGGGCCTACACGATCGCCGAGAACATGCACCGCGGCCAGTTCCGCAAGAGTGGCGAGCCGTACATCACCCATCCGCTCGCGGTCGCGCAGATCTGCGCGGACCTCGGCATGGACACCACCACCCTGGTCGCCGCGCTGCTGCACGACACGGTGGAGGACACCCGCTACACCCTGCAGGCCCTCGCGGAGGACTTCGGGCCGGAGGTGGCCCACCTGGTCGACGGGGTGACCAAGTTCGACAAGGCGTTCTACGGCAAGGCCGCCGAGGCCGAGACGATCCGCAAGATGATCGTCGCGGCGGGCAAGGACGTCCGGGTCCTGATCATCAAGCTGGCCGACCGGCTGCACAACATGCGTACCCTCGGAGTGCGCTCGGCTGCATCCCGGGAGCGGATCGCCCGCAAGACCCAGGAGGTGCTCGTCCCGCTGTGCGACCGGCTGGGCATCCAGACCCTCAAGCGGGAACTCGACGACGTGGTGCTGCTGCACCTGGAACCCGACGAGCACGCCCGCATCGCGCGGCACGTGCACGACCGCCCCGGCTGGGACGCCTACCTCTCCGACGTGGTGGCCAGGGCCAGGGTCGCGCTGCGGCGCAGCCGGGTCGACGCGGAGGTCACGCCCCGCCCCCGGCACCTCTACTCGATCTGGAAGGACACGGTGGCCGGCAGCCACGCCACCCCGTTCGACCTGCCCCGCATCGTCGTGGTGGTCGACGGTCCGGCCACCGACTGCTACGCCGCGTTGGGCGCGATCCACGGCACCTGGCGGCCGGTGCCCGGCCGGTTCAAGGACTTCATCGCCTCGCCGAAGAACAACCTCTACCGCTCGCTGCACACCAGCGTGTGCGGGCCGAAGGACCGCACGGTCGAGGTGCTCATCCGCACCGAGGAGATGCACCGCGCCGCCGAGTACGGCATCGCCGCCGACTTCCGCTTCCCGCCCTCCGGCGGTGCCGCCGCGGCCCGCTCCCAGCAGTTGGACTGGCTGCGCCGGGTGCTGGGTTGGGAGCAGGACGCGCCCGACCCGGCGCAGTTCCTGGAGTCGTTGCGGTGCGACCTGGCGGAGGCCCAGATCCAGGTGGTGGCCGACGGCCGTCAGGTGGTGCTGCCGGCCGGGGCCACCCCCGTCGACCTGGCCTACGAGTTGGGCACCGAGTGCGGCGAGCGATGTCTGGCGGCGCGGATCAACGGTCGACTGGCCCCGCTGTCGTCGGAACTGGCCGAGGGCGACGTGGTGGAGATCTACACCGAGACGGATGCCGAGAACGGTTTCGACGCCGTCGTCGCGCCGCGGGGGCCGCGCCGCGAGTGGTTGGGCTTCGTCAAGTCCCCGCACGCGCAGATGCAGATCAACCGGTGGTTCGCCGACCACACCGAGCCCGGCATCTCCATCGCCGACAAGGTACGACTGGGCCGCGCCACCATCGGCCTGGCCCTGCGCCAGCACAACCGGGGCCTGGCCAGCGACCTGCCGCTGCTGCGGCTGTCGGAGGAACTCGGCTATCCCGACCTGGAGACCCTGCTGGTCGCCGTCTTCGACCGGGTGATCGCACCGGACGAGGTGGTCCGCCAACTGATCGACCTGGTCGACCACCGGCAGTGACCGCGACGCCGCCCGTGCCGCGCGGGGCACTTTCGGCGGCCACTAGCCTGGGGGGATGATCCCCCGCAGCCGCGCCGCCGGACGTGCCGTCGTCTACCAGGTCTTCTACCGGCTGCCGCTACCCCTGCGCCGCCGCCTGGTGCGGCTCGCCGTGCCGAAGTACATCGTCGGCGCGGTCACCCTGGTCCGCGACAGCGAGGCCGAGGGGGCGGGCCGGCTGCTGCTACTGCGCCAACCCCCGGGCAGGGGCTGGACGCTGCCGGCCGGCCTGCTCCAGAAGGGCGAGGCCCCGGTGGTGGGCGCGGCCCGGGAACTGTACGAGGAGTCCGGCGTCCGGCTGCCCCCCACCGCCCTGCGGCCGGCCACGCCCAACGCGATCGTGCACGCCAAGGGCTGGGTGGACGTGGTGTTCACCACCGAGGTGCCGGCCTCGTCCACCGCGTTCACGGTCGACGGGGCGGAGGTCTTCGAGGCCGCCTGGCACCCGCTGGACGACCTGCCCAAGCTGACCTGGCCGACGGCGCGGCTGCTCGCGTACTACGACATCGGGCCACTGGCCGGGCAGTTCCCCCCGCCGGTGCCCGACGCGCTGCCGTGACCGTCGAGATCTGCGCCGTCGTCCTCGCCGCCGGCGAGGGCACCCGGTTGCGTCCGCTGACCGACCGGCTGCCCAAGGCGCTCTGCCCGGTCGGCAACGTGCCGCTGCTCGACCGGGCCCTGCACCGGCTCGCCGGGCTCGGCCTGACCGGGCCGACCCGCGTCGCGGTGAACGCCTGCTACCTCGGCGGCCGGGTCGTCGCGCACGTCGGCGACCGGGCCCACCTGTCCGTGGAACCGGGCGACCCGCTGGGCACCGCGGGCGGGGTGGCCCGCCTGCGGAACTGGATCGACGGCCGGGGCGTGCTGGTGGGCAACGCCGACGCCTACCTGTCCGCCCCGACGGCACCGCCCGGCCCCGACGTGGCGGCGCTGCTGCACGGGTGGGACGGCGACTCGGTGCGCCTGCTCGGTCAGCCCGCGCCGGATCCGGCCGCTCCGGGGACCTTCGACGGCCACCTGTTCACCGGCTTCTCACTGTTGCCGTGGCGGCTGGTCCGCGATCTGCCGCAGGGCTTCGGTGACCTGGTCCGGGCGGTGTGGCGGCCCGCCGAGGCCGCCGGCCGGCTCGCCGTGGTGCCGTACCGGGGGACGTTCCTCGACACCGGCACCCCGGCCGACTACCTCGCCGCCAACCTGCACGCGGCCGACGGCGGTGTCCTGGTCGCCGCCGACGCCACGGTGACGGGCCGCTGCCGGGAGTCGGTGGTCGGTGCGGGCGCGACGGTGCGCGGCGACATCACCCGCACGGTGGTCTGGCCGGGTGCCACGGTCGGTCCGGACGAACGCCTGCACGACGTGGTCCGCACCCCCACCGGCACCGTCCGGGCCTGACCCCGGCCGGGTGCCGGCTGTTCGCGGCGGGGCCGGCGGGAAGGCTCTACCATGAGCGGGACGTCGACGAACGGAGAAGCCGCCCGTGATCACCGCGATCGTGCTGATCGACTGCGCCACCGACTCGATTCCCGAGGTGGCCGAGACCCTGGCCGCGCTGCCCGGCGTCAGCGAGGTCTACTCGGTGGCCGGGCACGTCGACCTGATCGCCATGGTCCGGGTCCGCGAGTTCGAGCAGATCGCCCAGGTCATCGCCGGCAGCATCTCCAAGGTCCCGGGCGTACTGAACACCGACTCGCACATCGCCTTCCGGGCGTACTCGCAGCACGACCTGGAGGAGGCGTTCGCGATCGGGTTGGCGAACGCCGACTGAACCGCCCCCGGCGGCGCGCGGGCGAGGGCTCGACGGCGGAGCGGACCGACCCGCCCAGGCGGCGCGCGGACGATGGCCGGCCCACCCGTGAGGGGTGGACCGGCCATCAGTCACCGGATGGTTCAGCTCTGCTGCGGAACCGGTGTCTCGGTGGTGGTGCCACCCGGGGCCGGGGTCATGGTGCCGCCCGGGGTGGGCGTACCGGTACCGGAGGCCTGCGGGACCGGGATGCCCATGTGCTCGGCCAGCTGCACCAGCGCGTCGTAGTGCGCCTGCAGGACCGGCAGCGCGGTCTGGGCCAGCTGGACCACCTGCGGCTCGCTACCCTGCGAGATCTCCGTCTGGGTGGCCTGGATGGCCGTGACGTGGCCGTTCAGCGACTGCGTCACCCACAGCCGGTCGAACTCCTCACCGCTGGCGTTCCTGAGCTGCTCCAGCCCCTGCTTCTGCTCGCCCATGAGTTCGGTCGGCAGTTCGATGCCCAGTTGCTGCGCCAACTCCCGCACCGACTGGTCGAGCTGGGTGTGGTCGATGTAGAGCTTCTGGGCGAGTTCCTTGACCTCCTGACTCTGCGCCTTCTGCTGCGCCAGTTCGCCGGCTTCGATCTCGTACAGGTTGGCCTGGTGGACCGCCTGCACGTACTGGGTGTCCTGCTCCGACGGCTGCGCCGCCTGCGCCGCCGCAGCGGGCGCCAACCCGACCAGCACCAGCACGGCCAGCAGGCCCAGGCGTTTGATACCCAACATGCTTCCCCCCCTTGAGACGTTGGACCGCACGGATACCCGACTGGCCGGGGATATTCCTGCGATCGCTCACCGGGCGGAAACGCCACGTGGCGCCCCCGGATCGCTCCGGGGGCGCCACGACGTGTCGCGAGGGTCAGCGGCGCTCGCCGCTGCCGATCTCCTCCCGCCCGGGGGCGGGCTCGACGGGCGGGTGGCCCGGCGAGACCGGTGCCTCGGCCGGCCGCTCGATCGGGTAGAAGAAGCCCCGGATGGCCGGCCCGAGGGCCCCCAGCCGGTTCATCTTCTTCGGCACGACCCAGTCGGAGTACTCCAGCTCACCGTGCCCGTCGGCGGCGGCGCTGAGCGGCTGGTGCACCTCGACGAACCGGCCGTCGGGCAGGCGCCGGATGATGCCGGTCTCCACGCCGTGGGCCAGCACCTCCCGGTCGTGCTGTTGCAGGCCGAGGCAGATGCGGTAGGTGAGGTAGTAGGCCAGCGGCGGCAGGATCAACAGGCCGATCCGACCGGCCCAGGTCATCGCGTTCAGGCTGATGTAGAACTTGTCGGCGATGACGTCGTTCGCCCCGGAGAGGGTCAGCACGACGTAGAAGGTGATGGCCATGGCGCCCAGGCCGGTCCGGAACGGGACGTCCCGGGGCCGCTGGAGCAGGTTGTGGCTCCTGCGGTCCTTCAGGTGCCGGGCCTCCATGAAGGGGTAGAGCGTGGAGAGCGCCACCAGGATGCCCGGTAGGACCACGGTCGGCCAGAACAGCGGCGGAATGACGTACCCGTCGCCGATCGGAATGTTGATCTCCCAGGCCGGCATCAGTCGGGTCGAACCGTCGAGGAACATGACGTACCAGTCGGGCTGGCTGGCGGCCGAGACCACCCACGCCTCGTACGGGCCGAACAGCCAGATCGGGTTGATCTGGAACAGACCGCCCATGAGGGCCACCACGCCGAAGACGACCATGAAGAAGCCGCCCTGCTTCAGCGCGTAGCGCGGGAACATCCGCTCGCCCACCACGTTGCCGTTGGTCCGGCCGGGGCCGGGCCACTGGGTGTGCTTCTGCTTGAAGACCAGACCGAGGTGGGCGCTGATCAGCGCCACCAGCAGGCCCGGGATGAGCAGCACGTGGGCGATGAAGAACCGGCTGATGATGATCGTGCCGGGGAACTCGCCGTCGAAGACCGCGGCGGTCACCCAGGAACCGATCACCGGGATGGACAACATGATCGCCGAGGCGATCCGCAGGCCGGTGCCGGACAGGCCGTCGTCCGGCAGCGAGTAGCCGGTGAAGCCGGCGAGGAAGCCGACCCAGAACAGCAGCGAGCCGATGATCCAGTTGGTCTCCCGCGGCTTGCGGAACGCGCCGGTGAAGAACACCCGCATCATGTGCACCACGATCGCGGCCATGAACAGCAGCGCCGACCAGTGGTGCATCTGCCGCATGATCAGACCGCCGCGGACGTCGAACGAGATGTCCAGGCTGGAGGCGTAGGCGGCCGACATCGGCGTGCCCCGCAGCGGGGCGTAGCTGCCGTTGTAGATGACCTCGGTCATCGCCGGCTCGTAGAAGAAGGTGAGGAACACGCCGGTCAGCAGCAGGATCACGAACGAGAAGAGCGCGATCTCGCCGAGCAGGAACGACCAGTGGTCGGGGAAGACCTTGTTCAGCAGCCGACGCAGGGGCGTGGCCACCTGGAACCGGTCGTCCACCCCGCGAGCGGCGTTGCCTGGTACCGCTGCCATGTCAAACTTGCGCCGTTTCACGGCCGCTCCCAGAAGTCGGGCCCGACGGTCTCGGTGTAGTCGGACTTCGCCACGAAGTAGCCCTCCGAGTCCACCTCGATCGGCAGTTGCGGCAGTCGCCGGCTGGCCGGGCCGAAGATGGGCTTGGCGTTGTCGGTGATCAGGAACTGCGACTGGTGGCACGGGCACAGCAGCCGGTTGGTCTGCTGCTCGTACAGGCTGGCGGGGCAGCCGGCGTGCGTGCAGATCTTGGAGTAGGCGGCGTAGTTGCCCCACATGTAGCCGCCGTTGCCCGCGCGCTCGTTGTTGCGGCGCGAGATCTCCGCGTCCGAGTCCCGCAGGTGGATCAGCAGGGTCGGCGACTCGGCGTACTGGTTGCTGACGCCGTGCGGCACGCCCGGGAACACGGTGATCTGGCCGCCGGCGCTGACGTCCGCCGGCCGGATCGGCCGGCCGTCCTCGCGGACCAGTCGGATGCGCTCACCGTCCCGAGGCGCGAAGCCGGTGGTGAACATCTGGTTGTCCTCGTGCGGCTGGGAGATCAGCCCACCCACCAACGGCGCCGCGGCGACCGCGCCGACCGGCGCGAGGCCCGCCAGCAGCGACAGGCCCAGCAGCGGACGACGCTTCACGCCCAGTTCGTCGGCCATGTACAGCATGGTCTGGCCGGTGATGGTCCGGTCGTCGGCCGAGAAGGCGCCCTCGTGCCGGTCCTGGATCGAGACCTCCTTGGGCAGCAGCTTCTTGCCCCAGGTGAGGATGCCGAAGCCGATGCCCAGCAGGGCGACGCCCAGGGTCAGGCCGAGCAGCGGGGTGTAGAACTCGTCACCGCCACGACCGGCGGAGTACTCCCACGGCCACCAGATGTAGACCACCAGGAAGGCGGTGGCCGCCAGGCCGGTCAGCAGGAAGAACGCGGCGACCACGCGGGTCAGCCGGCGCTCGGCCTTGCTGCCCGGGACGACCTGCGGCTCGTAGTGGACGATCTCGATGTCGTCCCGGCGGGCGCCCTCGCGGACGATGTCGAACTGGGTCACCCCGGGGGCGTGCACGTCGAGCGGCTCCCGACCCTGTTGGGCCCGGTGCTCAATCTGGGTGCTCATGCCGTCACCTCGCTACGGGCGGTGCCGGGGCACGGCACCGCGGCGCTGATTCCAACAGTCGGCCCGGTCACGACTTGCCCGCAATCCACAGGCTGGCGAAGACGAGCGCGACGATGCCCACCAGGAAGATCGCGAGACCCTCGGTGGAGGGGCCGTACCGACCCAGGTTGAACCCGCCCGGGTCCCCGTCGTTCTTCAGCGTCTCCTGGATGTAGGCGATGATGTCCGCCTTCTCCTCGGGAGCGAGCTGGTTGTCGCCGAAGACCGGCATGTTCTGCGGGCCGCTCAGCATGGCGGCGTAGATCTGCCGGTCGGTGGCCGGGGCGAGGCTCGGGGCGTACTTGCCGGACGAGAGCGCGCCGCCGCCGCCGCTGAAGGCGTGGCACTGCGAGCAGTTGATCCGGTACAGCTCGCCACCCCGGGCGACGTTGCCGTCGGCGTGGAGGTTGTCGCCGGCCGGCACCTGCGGGCCGCCGCCCAGTTCCTGGATGTACTGCGCGAGCTGACGGGTCTCCTCGTCGGTGAAGACCTCCGGCTTGCGGGCCGCCTGGACCTCCTGGCGGGCCATCGGCATGCGTCCGGTCCCGACCTGGAACTCCACGGAGGCGGCGCCGACGCCGATCAGGCTCGGCCCGCGGTCCTCGACGCCCTGGGCGTTGCGGCCGTGGCACGTCACACAGCTCACGTCGAACAGCGCCTTGCCCTCGGCTGCGGCGCCGCTCAACGGCGGGTTTTCCTGCGCCTGCACGCCGGGGGCGAAGACGGTGTAGGCACCGCCGGCCAGCATCAGCGCGGCGACCAGCCGGACCGCGGCGCCCAGCCGGCGGCGGCCCCTGCTGCGCGCGGCGGGCCGCTCGCGCAGCCGCGCGAGCAGACCGCGTCGGCGGTCGTTGTCAGAAGTCATGACCTGTGTCCTTAACCGGTTGGACCTTGCCTGAGAGGGACGGAGCAGAGGCGCGGTTCGTGACGCGCCAAGATCACTGAAGCCAGTAGATCATGGCGTAGAGCCCGATCCACACGACGTCGACGAAGTGCCAGTAGTAGGACACGACGATCGCCGAGGTCGCCTGGGCGGGTGTGAACCGGCCCATCGTCGTGCGGATCATGAAGATCACGAAGGCGACCAGACCGCCGGTCACGTGCAGGCCGTGGAAGCCGGTGGTCAGGTAGAACATTGAACCGTAGCCGTCTGCGTTGATCTTGATGCCCTCGTGCACCAGCTCGCGGTACTCGTTGAGCTGGCCGAGAACGAAGATCAGGCCCATCACGAAGGTGATCGTGAACCAGCGCCGCAGGGCGTGCACGTCCCCCTTCTCCGCAGCGAAGACACCGAGCTGGCAGGTCACCGAGGACAACACCAGGATCACCGTGAACGTCGTCGCGTACGGGATGTTCAGGTGCTGGGTGTGCTCCGCCCACTGCTCCGGCGCCGCCGCGCGGATGGAGAAGTACATCGCGAACAGCGCCGCGAAGAACATGAGTTCGCTGGAGAGCCACACGATCGTTCCGACGCTGACCATGTTCGGCCGCGTCAGGGAGTGGATCCGGCTCTTGTCAATGGCTGGGGCCGCAGTCACGCGGTCATTATTGCCCCTGACCACGGCCGGCGATCAGCGGGGGGCCAAACCTGTGGTCCGGGTGGCCCGATCGGTACCGTCCGGTTCGCCTGACCTAGGCTGATTGTCGTGCTGCACGTCGATCCGATCTCCGTCGCCACCTCGACGGGGCCGCAGCTGACCGGGGCCACGAGCGACCCGGCCGGCGGCCCGGTGGCGTCCGGGGTGCTGGCCGCGGAACCCCCGCCGCCGTTCTCCGTCACCACCGTGTTCACCGAGACCCAGCTCGACAGCTGGCTCGCCCTCGGGCTGGTCCTCGCCGCCGGACTCTACCTCTACGGTGTGCACCGGCTGCGGGTACGCGGCGACCGCTGGCCGGTGGCCCGCACGATCTTCTTCCTCGGCCCCGGACTGGGCGGCATCGCCTCGGTCACCGTCAGCGGCCTGCACGCGTACGACACGGCCCTGCTGTCGGTGCACATGGTCCAGCACATGGTGCTGTCGATGATCTCGCCGATCTTCCTGGCGCTGGGCGCCCCGGTGACCCTGGCCCTGCGGACCCTGCCGGCGCGCCCCCGCAAGCGGCTGCTGGCGGTCGTGCACAGCCGGGTCGCCCGGATCTACACCTTCCCGCTGGTGGCCTTCGCCATCTTCGTGGTCAACCCGTTCGCGCTGTACTTCACCGACCTCTACCGCTACACCCTCGAACACGTCTGGGCCCACGAGCTGGTGCACGCGCACTTCATCATGACCGGCTGCGTGTTCTTCTGGCCGCTGCTCGGCCTGGACCCGCTGCCCGGCCGCTGGCCGTACCCCGGACGGGCCCTGCTGATGCTGCTGTCGGTGCCGTTCCACACCGTGCTCGGGCTCACCATCATGCAGTCCACCACACTGTTCGGCGGCGACTGGTATCCCTCCCTGGGCCTCGACTGGGCCGACCCGTGGGAGGACCAGGTGCTGGCCGGGGGCATCCTGTGGGCCGGCGGTGAGTTCGTCAGCGTGACGATGCTCGCGGTGCTGGTCGTGCAGTGGATGCGCCAGGCCGAACGAGAGGCCCGCCGCGTCGACCGCGACCTCGACCGCCAGGAGGCGCGCCAGCGCGCCGCGGAATCCGCTGCCTGAGGCCCTCGCGCCGGTACGCCCGCCGCGCCGGCCCGGGATGTCACGCGCGCCACAGCGACCGGTACGATCGACCCCGCAGCTACGAGGTGGGAGCCACTAACCGTCATGAGCGATCGTCTGTGCACCGTCCTGCTCTACAGCGACGACCCGCAGGTCCGCGACCGGATGCGGCTCGCCGTCGGCCCCCGTCCCGCCCCCGGGCTGCGGATCGAGTTCGTCGAGGCGTCCACCTACGCCGAGTGCATCCGGCTGGTCGACGACTACGAGATCGACCTGATGGTGCTCGACGGTGAGGCCAGCCCCGGTGGCGGCATCGGCATCGCCCGGCAGATCAAGGACGACCGGGACGACGCCCCCCCGACCTGCGTGGTCATCGCCCGCGCCGCCGACCGGTGGCTCGCCGCGTACGCCGAGGTCGACGCCACCCTGGTGCACCCCCTCGACCCGGTGACCACCGGCACGACGGTGGCCGAGCTGCTGCGGACGCACGCCCCCGCCTGACGTTTCCGCTGCGGCACCGCCCGCGGCGGCTGGACGAGCCGACGCCGGTTCCGCCCCACCGCACTCGTACGCTCGGGAGGCCCGCATGGGCGATCGGACCTGGCCCCATCTGCTCACCACGCTGCTGCGCGGCGAGGAGCTCTCCACGGCCGACACCGCCTGGGCCATGGGCGAGATCATGTCCGGCGCGGCGACCCCGGCCCAGATCGCCGGCTTCGCCATGGCGCTGCGCGCCAAGGGCGAGACCCCGGCCGAGGTGGCGGGGCTGGTCGAGGCGATGCTCGGGCACGCGGTCCCGGTCGACCTCCCCGAACCGACCCGCGCCACCGCCCTCGACGTGGTCGGCACCGGCGGTGACCTCGCCCACACCGTGAACATCTCCACCATGACGGCGCTGGTGGTCGCCGGCGCGGGGGTCCGCGTGGTCAAGCACGGCAACCGGGCCGCCTCCTCCTCCTGCGGCACCGCCGACCTGCTGGAGTTCTTCGGCATCCCGCTCGACCTGGGCCCCGGTGGCGTGGCCCGGTGTGTCGAGGAGGCCGGCATCGGCTTCTGCTTCGCCGCCCGCTTCCACCCCGGCATGCGTCACGCCGGCCCGGTACGCCGCGAGCTCGGCGTGCCCACCGCGTTCAACTTCCTCGGCCCGCTGACCAACCCGGCCCGGCCCCGGGCCGGCGCGGTGGGCTGCTTCGACCTGCGGATGGCGCCGGTCATGGCGGCCGTCTTCGCCGCCCGGGGCGACTCGGTGGTGGTGATGCGCGGCGAGGACGGTCTCGACGAGTTCACCACCGCCGCCCCCACCCGCTTCTGGGTGGCCCAGGGCGGCACCGTCCGGGAGACCCTGGTCGACGCGACCGACCTCGGGGTACCCCGTGCCACCCTCGCCGACCTGCGGGGCGGCGACGCCCCGCACAACGCCGACGTCGCCCGCCGCCTGCTGGCCGGCGAGCCCGGCCCGGTACGCGACGCCGTCCTGGTCAACGCGGCGGCAGCCCTGGCCACCCAGGGCCCGCTCGACGGCGACCTGCCCGAGGCGCTGCGCGCCGGAATGCAGCGGGCCGCCGACGCGATCGACTCGGGCGCTGCCGCCCGCACCCTGGACCGTTGGGTCGAGGTCGCCCGCACGGCCTGACCTCGCGCCTGCCACGGCACGGCCTGACCCGCACGGCCTGACCACGCGACCGCGGCGGCGTGGCCGCACCCGGAGCGTGGCCCGGCCCGGCGGGAAGCGGACGGGCCACCGGCGAGAGCACCGGCCCGGCGGGAAGCGCGCGGACCGTCGGGAAGCGCGCGGACCGGCGGGAAGCGCGCGGACCGTCGGGAAGCGCGCGGACCGTCGGGACGGCGCGACGGGACCGCCGGGCCCGTTCCAGGGTCGGGGGTGGCGGAGTCAGGAACGTCGGACCCCCGTGGGAAACTACAGACGAGTAATTCCCACGATCAGGTCCGCGACCGTCGGCCGGTCACCGACCGACGCGCCACTGCCGCCCGGAGACCGGGTGGTGTTCGTGGCCAGCAGCGAGAGGAGCCGCCCGTGTCGGAGCGCGAGCTTCACTGCGACACCTGCGAGGGCGTTCAGCCGTTCGAGGCGCCACCGTGCGTCGACGACCACGGTGCCGACTGCCCCGAACTGATCTGCACCCGTTGCGGTACGGCGGTGCTCATCGCCACGTTCGCCTTCGGCGCCGCGCGCATGGCCGCTCGCCGACGCCGCCCGCCGGTCCACCGCCGCGCCGCCTGAGCTGACCGGTCTCCCCCGCCGCCTTCCCCCACCGCCGGGCACCGCGCCACCGCCCGCACCTCGACCGGGCCACCACGGGCCGCAGGCCCACCCGCGCACCCGACACGCGACAGCCCGCCTTCCCAGCTCGGAAGGCGGGCTGTCGCGTGTCGCGGGTCAGTGCTCGGCGGTGCGCCGGGTGCCCGTGTAGTACTCGAACAGCAGTCCGCAGGTGGCGAGGATGACCGCCAGCAGGCCGACGCCCAGCAGCCAGAGCTGCCAGAACACCAGGCCGAGACCGGCGGTCGCGGCGGCGAGCGCCAAGCCGAACGGCCAGTAGCTGCCCGGGCTGAAGAAGCCGATCTCACCGGCGCCGTCGGCGATCTCACCGTCCGGCCGGTCCTCCGGGCGCAGGTCGATGCGGCGGGACACGAACCAGAAGAAGCCGCCGCACATCGCGCAGAGCAGAAACGACAGGGCCAGCGCCACGGTGCCGATCCACTCGACCCGGCTGGCCTCGGCGGCGGTCCAGCCGCCGTAGAGCACCGTCGCGAAGAGCAGGAACCCGGCGATGGTGAGGAAGATGCGCCACTCGGTCTTCATGCCCGCTGCCTCAGCTTCCCGCGCCGGCCGGAGCGTTGTCCGGGTTGAAGTTGCTCTCGGTACGCCGCGTGTCGAACGGCCTGGTGGTGACCGCGTACGGTTCCTCGCCGATCGAGGTCAGCGCCTCCTGGGTCGACGCGCCGCCCTGCTTGGCCGCCAGGAACTGGTCGTACTGCTCGGGCGAGACCACCCGCAGCTCGAAGTTCATGAAGGCGTGGTAGCTGCCGCACAGCTCGGCGCAGCGGCCCACGTACGCGCCCTCGGCCTCCAGCTCGGAGACCTGGAACTCGTTACGGATGTTGCCGGGCATGACGTCGCGCTTGAACAGCATCTCCGGCACCCAGAAGGAGTGGATGACGTCGCGGCTGGTCTCCTCGAAGCGGATGGACCGGCCGGTCGGCAGCACCAGGATCGGGATGACCTCGCTGGTGCCGAGCACCGAGGCGACGGTGTTGGCCTCCGGGCCCTGCCCGTCGCGGTAGTTGAACTGCCAGTTCCACTTGAAGGCCACGACCTCGACGGTGACGTCGGGGTTGCGGGTCGTGCGCACCACGTCGGTCTGCACGATCGCCGTGTAGTAGAAGAGCACGGAGACGATCAGGATCGGCGCGATGGTGTAGAGGAACTCCATCGGCAGGTTGTAGCGGGTCTGCACCGGCAGCTCGTTGCCCCGCTTGCGGTAGCGCACGACGCACCAGAAGATCAGGCCCCACACGAAGACGCCGACCGCGAGCGCCGCGATGCACGAGGCGATCCACAGGTCGTACATCCGCTGGGCCTCCGGCGTGATGCCGCCCTGCGGCCAGCCGAAGCCGCCGAACGCCGCGCCGACGTCACAGCCCGTGAGCAGGACCAGCAGCGCCGTCGCGCCGAACCCGAGCCCGGCGACACGCCCGGCACCAGGCTTCCGGCGCCCACCGGCCCCCGCCGAAGCGCTGCGCCGTACGCCCGCGGGCCGTACCTCCGAACTCCTTGCGACCACCTGGTCCTGCCTCCCTAGCGCGCCGCGGGTGTCTGTCCCGGTCTGGTGTCCTCCGCGTCGCGGAGGGACCGCACCGGCGGCAAAGGCGTCACCGACGGTCGCAGATTACTCGACCATGACGGGCTGGACCGTGTTGGGGTCAGTCTCCGCACCCTTCGGGGGATCTTGACGGCGGTGACGCGCTAGCCTGGGCAGTCGTGAGCCCCACCCCGGTCTACCTGGACTCGGCCACCGCCGCTCCGCTGCATCCGGTCGCCCGGCAGGCGCTGCTGGCGGCGCTCGACGACGGCTGGGCGGATCCGGGCAGGCTGTACTCGCGCGCCCGCCGCGCCCGTCAGCTGCTCGACGCCGCGCGGGAGGCCACCGCGGTCACGCTCGGCGTCCGCGCCGACGAGCTGTCCTTCACCCCCAGCGGCACGACGGCCGCGCACGGCGCGGTGCTGGGCGGCCTGGCGGGTCGCGGTCGGGTGGGCCGGGTGCTGGTGCACTCGGCGATCGAACACTCGGCCGTGCTGCACGCGGCGGAGCGCCACGTCGCCGACGGCGGCGTCGCGACGAGCGTGCCGGTGGACCGCCTGGGCGGGCTGGACCTGGACGCCTGGTCGGCGGCGGTCGCCGCGCCGGGGGTGGCGCTCGCCACGCTGATCGCGGCCAGCCACGAGGTGGGCACCGTGCAGCCGGTAGCGACGGCGGCGGCGACCTGCGCCGACGTGGGGGTTCCGCTGCACGTGGACGCGGCGCAGGTGGTGGGGCGGTGCCCGCTGCCGACCGGCTGGTCGCTGCTCACCGCCAGCGCCCACAAGTGGGGCGGCCCGCCCGGGGTGGGCCTGCTGGTGGTGCGCAAGGGCACCCGCTGGGAGTCGCCGTGGCCGGCCGACGAGCGGGAGTCGGGGCGTACCCCGGGGACGTTGAACCTGCCGGCGGTGGTGGCGGCGGCGGCGAGCCTGCGCGCGGCGGCGGCCGACGCGGCGGCCGAGGCGGCCCGGCTGGCGCCGCTGGTGGACCGGATCCGGGCGCGGGTGGCGGCAGAGGTGCCGGACGTGGAGGTGGTGGGTGACCCCGACCACCGGCTGCCGCACCTGGTGACGTTCTCGTGCCTGTACGTCGACGGCGAGGCGCTGCTGCACGCGCTGGACCGGCGGGGCTTCGCCGTGTCGTCGGGATCGTCGTGCACGTCGTCGACGCTGCGCCCGTCGCACGTGCTGGCGGCGATGGGGGTGCTGTCGCACGGCAACGTACGGGTGTCGCTGCACCGGGAGACCACGGAGGCGGACGTGGAGCGGTTCCTGGCGGAGCTGCCGGGGGTGGTCGCCGGCCTGCGCGCCGAGGCCGGGGTGATGGGGCTGTGACGATGCCGGCGGAGGTGCTCGACTGCCGTGGCCAGCGGTGCCCGCTGCCGGTGATCGCGCTGGCCCGCCGACTGCCCGACGTGCCGGTGGGCACGGCGGTGCGGGTGCTGGCCGACGATCCGGCCGCCGCCGTGGACATCCCGGCGTGGTGCCGGATGCGCGGCCAGGAGTTCCTGGCGACCGTCACCGGCCCCGACGGCCCCGCCTACGACGTCCGTCGCACCCACTGAGCGTCCGCGCCGTTCCGCCACGCCGAGCCGTCCTGCCACGCCGAGCCGTTCTCCCCCGCTCCTGCGCTGCCGGAACCCGACGAAGCGGGCAGCGGCCGTGATCCGGGGCCGAGAGCGCAGGAGCGACGCGGGAAGCGGCTACGGCAGCAGGTGCGCGCGGACCTCGTCGGCGGCCTCGTCGCCGTAGGACTCGCCGAGGCGCTTGACGAACAGGTCGGGACGAACCTGGTATTCCTGGGTGCCCACCGTCTCCAGCACCAGCGTGGCGAGCAGCGAGCCCACCTGGGCGGCCCGTTCCAGGCCGAGCCCCCAGGACAGCGCCGTGAAGAAGCCGGCGCGGAAGCCGTCGCCGACACCGGTCGGGTCGACCGCCTGGGTCTCCCGGGCGATCGGCACGTGGATGGGGTCGATGCCCCGTCCGACGATCTCCACACCGTGCTTGCCCAGCGTGGTGACCCGGATCGTGACCAGGTCGAGCAACTGCTCGTCACTGAGCCCGGCCTTGCTCTGCAACAGCGACTTCTCGTAGTCGTTGGTCATCAGGTACTCGGCACCGTCGATCAGCCCCACCACGTCCTCGCCGGGCATCCGGGCGAGCTGCTGGGAAGGGTCGGCGGCGAACTTGAAGCCGCGCTCGCGACACTCGGCGGAGTGCCGCAGCATGGCCTCCGGGTCGTTCGCGCCGACCAGCACCAGGTCCAGCCCGGCGAGCCGGTCCGCGACCGGGGACAGTTCGATGTTGCGGGCCTCGCTCATCGCACCCGCGTAGAACGAGGCGATCTGACACATGTCGGTGTCGGTGGTGCAGACGAAGCGGGCGGTGTGGGCGACCTCGCTGACGTGCACCGATTCGCAGTCCACCCCGTGCCGCTCCAGCCAGGAGCGGTAGTCGGCGAAATCCGCCCCGACCGCACCGACGAGCACCGGCCGCAGGCCGAGCTGCCCCATGCCGAACGCGATGTTGGCCGCCACTCCGCCGCGACGCAGCACGAGATCGTCCACCAGGAAGGAGAGCGACACCTTGTGCAGCTGATCGGCGATGAGCTGGTCGGCGAACCGGCCGGGGAAACTCATCAGGTGGTCGGTGGCGATCGAGCCGGTCACGGCGATCTTCATGGCAACCCTCGGGGGTCGGGAGCAGAGCGCGGTCAGCCTACCGGGCCGTGGCCCCCTCGGGCGACGCCCCGGGCCACCCCGTGGACCTCCTTGCTCCCACCTGTCACACGGGCCCGGCGGTTGCGCGGCGGACCGACCCGGACGCCGACGGGCGGCCCCGTGGTGGGACCGCCCGTCGGCGCAGGTCGGGACGACGACTCAGCTGAACGAGTCGCCGCAGGCGCAGGAGTTGCCCGCGTTGGGGTTGTCGATGGTGAAGCCCTGGGCGTCGATCCGGTCGGCGAAGTCGATCGTCGCGCCGGTCAGGTAGGGAGCGCTCATCCGGTCGACGACGACCTCGACGCCGTCGAAGTCGGTGACGACGTCACCGTCGAGCGAACGCTCGTCGAAGAAGAGCTGGTATCGCAGGCCGGAGCAGCCACCCGGCTGCACGGCGACCCGGAGCCGCAGGTCGTCACGGCCTTCCTGCTCGATCAGGGCCTTGACCTTCTGCGCCGCGACGTCGGTGAGGACGACGGACGTGGGGGCCTTGGCCTCGGTCGAGTCGGTCTGCGCTGGCGTGGTCACGTGGAATTCTCCCTGCGCGCGTTCGGTGTGGTCTCTCCTGGCCAACGTAGGCCGCCGGTCGGTGATTCCCACAGTGGTCCAGCTACTGATTGTAGGCCGCCCGGGGCCGGGCCACCCGGCGGCGTGACCAGGCCCGCCCCGGAGCCGGCCGGCCCGCGCGCCCCGGGCGCCCGCGCAGGCGTCACCTGCTCCACTGGCGGGCCAGTCGCGCGCCGAGCGCCCGCAGCCCCTCGGCGGGCCGCTCCAGCGCGGCCGTCAGGCCGCCGCGCTGCTCGCCCCCGAAGTGCTCCACCAGGCTGTACGCGTCGGTCACTCCCGCCGCGGCGGCCTCCCGGCGGCCGGTGCTCACCTGACCGGCGAGCACCACGCAGGGCAGCCCCCGGTCCCGGGCCCCACCGGCCACCCCGGCGACCACCTTGCCGCGCAGCGACTGGTGGTCGAAGGATCCCTCCCCCGTCACGACCAGGTCGACGGTGTCGAGGGCCGCGTCCAGACCGGTGGCGCGGGTGACGAGGCCGATGCCCGACTCGCGGTGCCCACCCAGCGCCAGCACCGCCGCCCCCAGCCCGCCGGCCGCACCGCCGCCGGGCAGCGCGCCGAGCCCGTGCGGGCAGCCGGGCAGGTCCCGTTCCAGGACGTCCGCCCAGCGTTGCAGCGCCGCGTCGAGCAGCAGCACGTCGGCACGGTCGGCACCCTTCTGCGGGCCGAACACGTTGCTCGCCCCGTGCAGGCCCAGCAGCGGGTTGTCCACGTCGCTGGCGGCGACCAGCCGGGCGTCGCGCAGCCGGGGCGCGCCGTCCAGCGCGGCCACGCCCACCAGTGCGGCGCCGCCGTACGGCAGGGCCAGTCCGGTGGCGTCGAGCGGGGTCACCCCGAGCGCGGTCAGCAGGCCCGCGCCGCCGTCGTTGGTGGCGGAGCCGCCGAGCCCGACCAGCACGGTGCGGGCACC
This sequence comes from Micromonospora nigra, assembly GCF_900091585.1. Classification (NCBI taxonomy): domain Bacteria; kingdom Bacillati; phylum Actinomycetota; class Actinomycetes; order Micromonosporales; family Micromonosporaceae; genus Micromonospora; species Micromonospora nigra. The sequence goes on from NZ_FMHT01000003.1 coordinate 1,257,483, forward strand.
GGCCTCCACCGCGGCGGTGACCAGCAGTCCCAGCCCGTACGAGGTGGTGACCTTCGGGTCGCGTTCGGCAGCGGCGAGCAGGTGCAGGCCGCACGCCTGGGCGCTCTCCAGCCAGGCGGTCGCCCCGTCGTCGGTGAGCAGGATCTCACCGGTCACGGGCCGGCCCAGCGGGTCGACGGTGGGCACGGGCACCCGCCGACCGGGCACCGCCCCCGCGAGCACGTCGAGGAAGCCGGGGCCGCCATCGGACAGGGGGCGGAGCAGCAGCTCGTCGGCGGGGGCGACCTCCCGCCAGCCCTCGGCGACCGCCGAGGCCGCCTGCGGGGCCGACAGCGTGCCGGCGAACGTGTCGGGGCAGAGCAGGACGCGCATGCCGAGCAGTGTGGCAGCACACATCTTCGGCGGCTGCGGGCGGACGGCGTTGTGGGAGCATGGGGTACGTGACTTCGACCTGGGTTGAGCCGTCCAACACCGCGACCGCGCTGCTGCTCCTCGGCCGGGGCAGCGACCCCGCCACCGAGCGCGGGGTCGAGTGCCCGGGCGACCTGCCGGCGCCGAGCGACCCCGACCTGGTGGCCCGGGCCGCGGCGGCCAAGGCGGCGCTGGGCGAGCGGGTGTTCGTGCTGGGGCACCACTACCAGCGCGACGAGGTGATCCAGTTCGCCGACGTGACCGGCGACTCGTTCAAGCTGGCCCGGGAGGCGGCGGCCCGGCCCGGCGCGGAGTACATCGTCTTCTGCGGCGTGCACTTCATGGCCGAGAGCGCCGACATCCTCACCTCCGACGCCCAGAAGGTGATCCTGCCCGACCTGGCCGCCGGCTGCTCGATGGCCGACATGGCCGTGCTGTCGCAGGTCGAGAAGGCGTGGGACGTGCTGACCGAGCTGGGCGTCGCCGCCGACACCGTGCCGGTGACCTACATGAACTCGTCTGCCGACATCAAGGGGTTCGTGGGGCGCAACGGCGGGGTGGTGTGCACCTCGTCGAACGCGAAGCGGGCCCTGGACTGGGCGTACGAGCAGGGCGGGAAGGTGCTCTTCCTGCCCGACCAGCACCTGGGCCGCAACACGGCGGTGCTGGAGATGGGCTTCTCGCTCGACGACTGCGTGCTCTACGACCCGCACAAGCCGAACGGCGGGCTCAGCCCGGAGCAGCTGCGCGACGCGCGGATGATCCTCTGGCGGGGGCACTGCTCGGTGCACGGCCGGTTCACCCTCGACAGCGTCAACGACGTCAGGGAGCGGGTGCCCGGGGTCAACGTGCTGGTACACCCCGAGTGCCGGCACGAGGTGGTGCGGGCCGCCGACCTGGTGGGCTCGACGGAGTACATCATCCGCACGATCGAGTCTGCGCCGGCCGGCTCGGCGTGGGCGGTCGGCACCGAGCTGAACCTGGTGCGGCGGCTGGCGCTGGCCCACCCGGACAAGCAGATCATGTTCCTGGACAAGGCGGTCTGCTACTGCTCGACCATGAACCGGATCGACCTGCCACACCTGGTGTGGGCCCTGGAGGAGCTGGTGGCCGGCCGGGTGGTCAACCAGATCACCGTGGATGCCGACACCGCGCACCACGCGCGCGTCGCGCTGGACCAGATGCTGGCGCTGCCCGGGGCCTGATCCGCCCGGCCTCGATCACGCACAGTGACACCTCTGGCACACAAAAGTGCCGGATCACCGATAAGTACCCCGCAGTACGGTGTGACCCGGTCCAGCGTCGTCACCGAGGGCTATGCTGCCGGAGCGACGACGCACATGGGCCGATTCGACCTGGACACATCCCGGGTAGCGATCACCCCATCGTGCGCTGCACCCCTGACACGGCACCATCGACGCGCTGGAGGTTGCGTTGACCGACGACGTCCTGGTCGTACACGGAGGCACTCCGCTGGAAGGGCGGATCCGCGTGCGCGGCGCGAAGAACCTGGTCTCCAAGGCGATGGTCGCCGCCCTGCTCGGTGACAGCCCGAGCCGGCTGTTCGACGTGCCGAAGATCCGCGACGTCGAGGTGGTACGCGGCCTGCTCGGCCTGCACGGCGTGAAGGTCACCGACGGCGGCGAGGACGGCGAACTGGTCTTCGATCCGGCGAACGTCGAGAGCGCCAGCACCGACCAGATCAACGTGCACGCCGGTTCCAGCCGCATCCCGATCCTGTTCTGCGGGCCGTTGCTGCACCGGCTGGGCCACGCCTTCATTCCCGACCTGGGCGGCTGCCACATCGGCCCGCGCCCCATCGACTTCCACCTGCGGGCGCTGCGGGAGTTCGGCGCGACGGTCGAGAAGACCCCGGAAGGGCTGCACCTGTCGGCCCCCAACGGCCTGCACGGCACCAAGTTCGCGCTGCCGTACCCGAGCGTCGGCGCGACCGAGCAGGTGCTGCTGACGGCGGTGATGGCCGAAGGGGTCACCGAGCTGCGCAACGCGGCGGTCGAGCCGGAGATCATCGACCTGATCTGCATCCTGCAGAAGATGGGCGCGATCATCAAGGTGCACACCGACCGGGTGATCGAGATCCAGGGCGTGCCGAAGCTGCACGGCTACACCCACCGGCCGATCCCCGACCGGATCGAGGCGGCGAGCTGGGCGGCGGCGGCGCTGGCAACCCGGGGGCACGTCGAGGTGCTCGGCGCGCAGCAGGCCGACATGATGACGTTCCTCAACGTGTTCCGCTCGGTCGGCGGCGAGTACGAGGTCACCGACGCCCGCCCGCCGAAGCTGGGCGACCCGGGCCAGGAGGGCGGCATCCGGTTCTGGCACCCGGGCGGCGAGCTGCACGCCGTGGCGCTGGAGACCGACGTGCACCCGGGCTTCATGACCGACTGGCAGCAGCCCCTCGTCGTGGCGCTGACCCAGGCGCGCGGCCTGTCCATCGTCCACGAGACGGTGTACGAGCAGCGGCTGGGCTACACCGAGGCACTGAACTCGATGGGCGCGAACATCCAGGTCTACCGGGACTGTCTGGGCGGCACCCCCTGCCGCTTCGGCCGGCGCAACTTCAAGCACTCGGCGGTCATCGCCGGGCCGAGCAAGCTGCACGCCGCCGACCTGGTCATCCCCGACCTGCGGGCCGGTTTCAGCCACCTGATCGCGGCGCTGGCCGCCGAGGGCACCTCCCGGGTGTACGGCGTCGACCTGATCAACCGGGGCTACGAGGACTTCGAGGCGAAGCTCGCCGACCTGGGCGCGCACGTCGAGCGCCCCTGAACCGACCGGCCCGACGGCCACGCAGGTCGACCTCGACCATCGACGCCCGCGCCCGGTGCACCGCGATGTGCACCGGGCGCGGGCGTTTGGCTACCCTTGCCGCGTGCCGTCGCTGTTTCGCCGCAAGTCCGCCGACCTCGTCGACGAGGCCGTCACCCCGGTGACGCCCGACGAGGAGTCCGAGTCCGCCCGCCCCCGGGGCTACACCCCGGCCAAGGGACGTGAGACGCCGAAGCGGCCTGCCGCGGGTCGCCGTCCGGCCGGGGCCACCAAGCCGCTGACCAAGGAGGAGGCGCGGGAGCGCCGGCGGCAGCAGCGGGCCGAGTCGGCGGCGGAGTTCCGCCGCGAGGGCGGCCCACGCGACCGGGGCCCGGAGCGGCTGCTGGCCCGCAACGTGGTCGACTCGCGGCGCACCGTCGGCACGTGGTTCTTCGGCGGGGCGCTCATCGTGCTGATCGGGTCCAACGCGGCGATGCCGCCGGCGATCCGGCTGGCCTCGAATCTGCTGTGGGGTGCGCTGGCCGTCGGCCTGGTGATCGACTCGGTGCTGATCTCGCGGAAGATCAAGAAGCTGGTCCGGGACCGGTTCCCCCACACCGACCAGCGGATGGGCTCCCTCTACTTCTACGCGATCATGCGGGCGATCACCTTCCGCAAGCTGCGTACCCCCGAACCGAGGGTGAAGATCGGCGACCCGATCTGAGTCCGGCCGGCTCCTGCGGCCCCTTCCCCGGTCCCGGGGCGAGGGGCCGCTGTCATGCCGGGGTGCGGTAGAGCCGCGTGACGACGTCCTCGATCGCCGGTTCGACGATCGAGACGTCCCGTAGCGTGCCCAGCCCGGCCAGCGCGGCGACCACCTCGGCCACGCCGGCCGACTCCAGGACGAACACCAGCCGGTGCCCGTCGGCCTCCACCCGCAGCAGCGGCGCGCCGGGCAGCGTCGGCGGCGTGGGCAACGCCGTGTCCAGGTCCGCCACGACGAGCCGCCGGGAGCCGTACCGCTCGTGCAGTGCGGCGATCGTGCCGTCGTGCACCACCCGGCCGTGGTCGATCACCACCAGCCGGTGGCAGAGCCGCTCGATGTCGGCGAGGTCGTGGGTGGTCAGCACCAGGGTGGTGTCGCCGGTGCCGCCCAGTTCGGCGAGGAAACCGCGCACCGCCTGCCGACTGACCACGTCCAGGCCGATGGTGGGCTCGTCGAGGAACAGCACCTCGGGGCCGTGCAGCAGCGCGGCGGTCAGCTCGCCCCGCATCCGTTGGCCGAGGGAGAGCTGCCGCACCGGCACGTCCAGGAAGGGATCCAGGTCGAGCAGGACACGGCAGCGACGCAGCCGGGCGGCGTGGTCGCCGGCCGGCACCCGGTAGACGTGCCGCAGCAGGTCGAACGACTCCCGCAGCGGCAGGTCCCACCACAGTTGGGACCGCTGCCCGAAGACCACGCCGATGCGCAGCGCGAGCCGGGTGCGCCGGGCCACCGGCGCCAACCCGCACACCAGGGCCGTGCCGGAGGTGGGCGTCAACACGCCGGTGAGCATCTTCAGGGTGGTGGACTTGCCCGCACCGTTCGGGCCGATGTAGCCGAGCAGCTCGCCCCGGCCGACCCGCAGATCGACCCCGTCGACGGCGGTGACCAGCCGCCTGGTTCGGCGCAGCCGGCCGACCTTCACCAGGACGGTGAACTCCTTGCGCAGCGCGTGCGCCACGATCACGTCGTCGCTCATGACCCCGTACTCCGGTAGTGGCGGACCCCCGCGCGCCAGGCCGCCGCGGCGAGCGCGGCGGCGACCAGCGCGACGGCCGGCGAGACCCGACCCACCCAGGCGGGCAGGCCCAGCGGGTCGGCCCGGCCGAGCAGCGCCAGCGCCGGGTGGTAGCTGACGAAGGCGAACCCGAGGCCGTACGCGAACAGCGCGCGGAACCAGCCGTCGTAGACGGTCATCGGGTACGAGGTGAAGTCCCGCCCCCCGTAGGTGACCGAGTTGGCCAGCTCGCCGGAGTCGACCCAGCGGAACGACAGTGTCGCCGTGGCCACGAACACCGACCCGAAGAACACCACCGCGGCCACCGGTGCGACCACCGCGAGCAGCAGCCGCCCCGGCGTCCAGTCGATCTCCGCGGAGCGCAACGCCACCAGGTAGACCGTCAGCCCGAAGGCCGCCCGGGAGAGCTTGCGCAGCGGCAGCTCCATCAGCAGCAGCTGCGGCAGGGCACCCAGCGGACGCACCAGGACGGCGTCGAACAGGCCGGTGCGCACGTACCGGGGCAGCCGTTCGATGTTGCCGACCAGCAGGTCGGCGACGGCGAACGAGACGGCCGTCAGCGCCACCAGCACCAGCGACTCGCGCAGCGTGAAGCCACCCAGTTCGCGGGTCACCCCGAAGATGACCAGCACGGTCAGCACGTCGAGGACGGTGGCCCCGACGTTGCCGACGAGGTCGACGGCGAACGAGGTGCGGTACGCCGCCTGCGAGCGGGCCTGGCCCCGCAGCAGCGCCCAGTACGCGGCCGGCTCACCCACCCTGCGCCACCATCCGGCGCTCGGCGCGGTGCTGCACCAGCCGGCAGGCCGCCAGCACCAGCCCCGCCCAGGCGACCTGAAGGGCGACCAGGCCGAGCTGGGTACCCGTCGGGTCCCGCTCGACCAGCACGTCGAGCGAGGTCTGGAGCAGGCTCGGGAACGGGGTGCCCAGCCAGAGGACGAGCTGGAGCCAGTCGGGCAGGAAGCGCAGCGGGAAGTACAGCCCGGCGAGCCCGGTGGAGGCGAGCAGCCACAGGATCATCGGCCCCCGTACGTCGTGCAGCCAGTACGCGGTGGCGTTGACCAGGAACCGGCAGCCGAAGCCGAGGACCACGGCGACCGGCACGGACAGCAGGAACAGCGGCACGGTGGCGGGACGGTCGGGCAGGTGGACGGGGAAGAACAGCGGTCCGACGAGCAGTGGGGGCGGCAGCCGGGTCAACGCGGCGTACCAGGCGCGGCCCAGGTCGGCGGCGAGCAGGCTGGTGACCGGGTGGACGGGACGCAGCAGGTCGGTGACCACCTCCCCGGTGCGGATCCGGTCGGCCAGCTCGGTCCACGAGCCGACCAGAATCACGGCGAGCAGGCCCTGGCTGGCCCAGACGAAGGTGACCAGCTGCGCGCGGTCGTACCCGGCCACGGTGCCGGCGGCCCCGGCCACGGCGAGCAGGACGTAGCAGCGCAGGAAGCCGAAGACGGTGTTGGTGACCACGCCGGCCACGGTTGCCTGCCGGTAGGTGGAGTATCGTCGGAAGCCCGATCCGGCTATAGCCCTAAATGTCCGGAACCATAGGATAACGTTTGACGCCGGGGGCGGTGCCACAGTGGCGGTGACCGAGCCCACGCCGCTACCCTCCATCCGCAGCCACGACGTGCCGGAGGGGCGACTCTACCGGCACGTCGAGGGGCCCAGCGCGACAATTCCCGACGAGGTGACATCGCCGTGAGCGAGCGGACGCGAGCCGGCCACCGGGACACGGCCGTGAGCGAGCGGACGTCGACCGGGCGGCTCCGCCCGCACCGGGATCGCCCCGGCCACCGCACCCCGGTCCTCCTCCGCCACGGCTGCCCGGACGACAGGTCGCAGGGATGAGTCGCGGCTACGCCGACCGGTGGCACGACCCGGCCGAACCCTCCTGGGTCGCCGAGCCGACCAGCGAGTGGCAACCCCAGTTCCCCGGCCAGCGCTACCCCGGCGACATCGGCGTCCAGTACCTCCCCCCGACCGGCGCGCCCCGGGGAGGCTCCGCCATCGGCCGCGCCGAGGTGCCTCCGCTCGCACCCACCCGGCCCGACGGCACGTACCTGGGCCGGTCCTGGGACGAGGAGCCCGACCACGGGTACGCGGCCCCCGGCCGGCGGAGCTGGGACGACCCCGAACCGCACGGCTGGGACCACTCCGGCCCGACCCGGCACGGCACCGCCGACGCGCGACGCCGGGACGGCACCGGGGCCCTCCCCGGCGGCGGCAGAGGCCCACGCCGGGACGGCACGGACGCCCGGTGGGAGCGTCCGCGGGCACGACGCGACGACGTCGGCGGGCCGCGCCAGCCGGACAGCTACGACCACACCCTGTACCAACGGCCCCACCCCGACCGGCCGGCACCCGACGGCGGGTTCGTCGGCGGCGACCTCCACCGGCCCGGCGACGAGCGACGCGCCGACCGCCGGACGAGGTCGGACCAGGCCTGGGCCGCCGACCCCACCGTCGACCGCCGGACAGGGCCCGATCAGGCATGGGCTGGCGACCGGCAGCAGCCGGTCGCCGGGCAGCCGCGCGGCCGGGGCGAGGTGACCTGGTCCGACTACGGCCACCCCGAACGACCCGCACGGGAGCAGGGTCGCCGCCCCGACCGCACGGAACCGGAGCGGCCCGGGCCGACCGACTGGGAGCGGCGGGTCGAGGTGACCCCCGTCTCCCCCGCCAGCCACGGCGAACCCGACTGGCTGCCGGAACCCGGGGAGCGGACCCACCGGTCGAGCCGCTATCCACGGCCCGCCGAGGGGACGCAGCGACGGGTCCCCGGCGACGCTGAGCGCCGCCCCCGGTACCAGTGGAGCGACCACCCCGGCGGGCCCAGGTACGACGACGAGGCGGACCGTGACGCCGCCCGAGCCCAGCACCGAGCCGTCCCGCTCGCCGAGCCGGCGTACCCGGACAGCTACGTGGACGACGACCCGCCGGTACCACCCGTGCCCCGCAGCCACCCGGACGACCGGCCCCGCGTCGACGAGCGCCGCCGGACCGACCGCGACGAGCAGTGGACGAACCGCGACGGCGCGGGAGACCGGCCGCGCCGCGAGGACCCCCAGCCGACGACCCCGGTCCGGGGCCACCTGCCGTGGCCGGCCGAGGGCCCACTGCGCCCCGGCTACGGCCCCGAGCCGGTGGGTCACGCCGAGCCGGTGGGTCACGCCGATCCGGGCGGGTCACACCGGTCGGCGAGAGCCTCCGCGCCGCCACCACTGTCCCACCAGGGCGACATCCGGCCCTCCGGCCCGCAGACCCCGCCGCAGCGTCCACACCTTCGAGTGGTACGCGATCCGGACGAGCGGGAGCGCGAGGTGCCCTCCTCCCGTCAGTCCGTCTCCCCGGCGCCGCCCGAGCACCCGGTCTCCCCGGCGTCGCCGCCCCGACGACCGGCCGGCCCCGACCGCCCGGTCTCCCCCGCCGCCGGGTACGAGCGTCCGGCCTCCCCCGCCCCGGCATACCAGCGCCCCGAACCACCCACCGCCGACCAGCGCCCCGAATCACCCGCCGGACACGAACACCCCACCGGTGCAGAGGCGGTCCCGCCCGTCGCTGCGGAGAGGCCCGTGTCGCCAGCCCCGGCCGGCGAGCGCCCGCACCGTCCCGCACCCGCACCCGCACCCGCACCCGCACCCGCACCCGCACCCGCACGGGAACGCCCGGCAGTCGCCAGCGATACGGTCGTGCCCGCGCCGACGGACCGGCACCCGACTCGACACCCGGCTCAGGACCGCCCGGCCCCGCCTCCACCGGCCCAGGCCCGTCCAGCCCCGCCCGTCCCGACCCCGCACCGGCCGCTGCCGCCCTCCCCGGAGCAGCCGGCACCGCCGAGCACGTCCGACCCGCGCCCGGCACCGCCGGGAACGTCCGCCCCACGCCCGACACCGCCGAGCACCGCCCCACGCCCGACACCGCCGAGCACGCCCGGCCACGACCCGTCACCGCCGCTTGTCGCCCCGCGGCCACAGGATGTTCCCCCACCCCCGGCAGCCGGGCCGACGACCCGACCGGACGCACCGGACACCGGCCCCGCACCACAGTCACCTGCCGCCCGACTGCGCATGGAGTTCCTTCCGGCCCCATCCGGCGAGACTCCCGCTTCGCGGGATCGTCCGTCGTCGGAAGTGCCCGGACCGGGACAGCCCCGGCGGTACGTCCCCCCGCCGCCAACCGATCCCGAACCGGCTCCCCGCGCCGCCCGGCCGCCGTCGGGCGGTCCGGCCGCGTGGTTCCAGCCCGCCCGTCCTCCGGCGCCGGACGGGCCGGTGGACGGCACCGGCGCGGTGGTCGACGACGCGGAGCCGGAGGCACCGATCCCACCCCGGCCAGTCCGCGACGTCGACCTGGCCCCCGCCCGCCCTGCTCCACCGGCGTCCCACGAGGTGGCCCCGGTCTCCGCCCCGCCCGGCCGACCCGACGAGCCCGGGCCGGCGACCGCCGACGGTACGCCGGACGAACCGGCGGCACCGTCCACAGCCGACGGCACCGCACCAGCGGCGACCGGCCCGTCCGACCCCGCCGCTCCGGCCGTCCCCGCCCCCACGCCCCCGGACACTCCCGACCCCGTACCGCCGACCGTGGAACCCGGTTCGGCAGTCGAGCAGGATCCGGTCGCGCACCGAACCGACCCCGCCCCCACGGTCGAACCGGCACCTGCCAGCCCACCCACACCCGAAGACCCCGCGTTGCCCGGCGCTGTCGCAACCCACTCCGCCCCACCGCCGGGCCCGACGCCATCGGCACCACCACGGCCGGTGCCGCCCGACGAACCACGGTCGACACCGCCGGTCGAACCACGGCCGGTGCCGGAGGAAGCCGCGCCGGAGCCACTCGCGACGGCTGTCCCGGCAGCCGCCGCGTCCGCTCCACCGCAAGGCCCGGCCGACACTCCGCCGGGCGGTCCCACCGCCACCGACGCTTCCCCGGCGACCCCGCCCCCCGTCCCCGCACCGCAGCCGGCCCGGCCGGTGTCGGCGCCACCTACCGCCGCGCCGCCCGTCCCGGCACCACCCGCACCACCCGCACCACCCGCGCCGCCCGTCCCGACACCACCCGCGCCGCCCGTCCCGGCACCACCCGCGCCGCCCGTCCCGACACCACCCGTCTCAGCACCACCCGTCTCAGCACCACCCGCAACCCCCACCTCGGCACCACCTGTGGGGCCGGGACCGGGCGGGCGGTCCGACCTGACCCCGGGCCCGCAGGTGGATCCCGAGCAGGTGCTCGCCGGATATCCGTGGCGGTTGCACCCGGAGAAGCTGCGCGAGCTGGTCGACGAGCCGGAGGACCTGCGATCGGTACGCCGCCGGCTCACCGAGAAGCTCGGTACGGCTCTCGACAACCGGTCCCGGGCCCGACTGCTCAGCCTGCGCTCGGTGGTCTCCCGCGTTCTCGACGACCTCGACGACGCGCTGTCCGACGGTCGGCTGGCGGTCACGTACGCCGAGGCGACCGGTGAGCTGCGTCGGACCGCCATCGCCCAGGCACGACTCGCCCACGTGCTCCAGTGGCGGGGCGAGTACGCCGAGGCGGACCGGCTCTACGCCGAGGCGAACTCACCCGAGCTGCCGGCCCGGCTCCGGGCGACCCTGCACGAGCACGCCGGCCGGTCCTGTTACGACCAGGGCCGGCTGATCGAGGCGTGCCACCACTTCGAACGCGCGTTGGACCTGCGCGGGGTGCAGGACCGGGAGCTGACCGCACGCATCGAGGTGTCGCTGGACGCGATCGCCGCGCGGGCCGCCAGGGACGGCTTCGGGCCGCCACCACGGACCCTGGCCGAGGTGCGGGACCTCGGCCGCGAACCGGTGTTGACGTTCGACGAGCGGCAGCGACGCTGGGGGTACGCCGACAGCGAGGGCGATCTGGTGCTCGACGGGTACGCCGAGGCCAGGCCGTTCCAGGAGGGGGTGGCGTGGGTACGGCGACCCGACCGGGCGACCTGGGAACTCATCGACACCACCGGGTCGACGCTTCTCGGGCCGCACTTCCGGGCCGTCGGGTCCTTCTCCGACGGGTTGGCCTGGGTGTCGGTCGACGGCACGGGTGACTGGTTCGCGATCGACCGGGCGGGTGAGGTGGTCGTCCCACCCGGTTTCGAGGACGTACGCCCCTTCCGCCGGGGCGTGGCGGCGGTGCGCCGGGGCGGCTGGGGTGCCGTCGACCGCACCGGCCGGCTGGTGGTGCCGACGCGCTACCACGGCATGACCACCCCGCTCGCGGACGGCCGGTACGTCGACGGTTTCACCGACGAGGGACTGGCGGTGGTGGACGCCGGTGGGCGGCGTGGCGTGGTGGACCGGACGGGACGGACGGTCGTGCCCGCGGCGCACCCGGTGCTGGTCATCCACCCGGTGGCCTTCCTGGTCGGCGACGGGGCGGGACGCTGGGGTGCGCTCGACCGGCGCGGCGCCCCGCTGATCGAGGTGGCACACCGCAGCCCGGCCCGGTTGGTCGAGGAGATCGACCAGTTGCTCACCGACACCCGGCCGGTGCTCTGACCGGGGACACCCGCCGGCCGCGACCTGCTCGCCGTGACCGCCCGACAACCTGGCGGTCACCGTGGCAGGTGCCGCCGTCGGTCAACTCGGCGCGGGTCCGCAGGTTCTGACGTCGGGGACGACCTCCTCGTTGGCGTACACCTTCGCCTTCGCGTGGATCCCACCCGTGGTCTTGATCGGTGGCAGGCTGAACAGGCTGAGGAAGCGGTTGATCGCGTTGGCCACCGGTTGCAGGATGGAGTAGCCGATCCCGAACGTCGCCGTCACGCCGAGGCCGACTCCCCGGCAGAGCGCGTAGGGGGCGCCGAGGGCCGAGCCCATCGTCATGCCGTAGCGGGTGGCGAGTTCGAAGTAGACACCGGCGGTCAGGACCAGGGCGTTGAATCCCACGGTGAACCGCACGCGGTGTTCGAGCACCATCCCCATGACCCCGACCGGCACCCCGGTCAGCGAGTTGAGCAGGCTCTTCTTCCGGGCGAAGTTCATCCGCACCTGAGGGCCGAACGAGCCGTCCGCGTACCCGTAGCCGAGGCTGGAGGCGAGGGAGAACTCGCCTGACCCCTTGACGGTGCCGAGGGTGGCGCCGAACGCCGACGCTATCCGCAACGACTGGCCGATGGTGAACGTGAGCGGCACGCCGAACACCTGGGCGATGGGGAAGGAGAAGTCGGCCCCGATCGGAAACTCGGCCCTGATGTTCCTGCCGCTCTCCGTGCCGGCCTCGACGTCGACCCGGATCCCGAAGCCGCCGCTGATCTCCAGTTCGGCGCGGGTCACCGAGCCGCCCCGGATCGCCAGGTGGAAGTCCGCCGAGGGCTTGCGGAAGCTCAGGGTCACGGTGCCGTTGAGCCGGGTGCCGGCCTCGGCGTACCGGAAGTGGGCGCCGACCCCGTCGGTGCAGCAGGAGGCGAACACCGAGTAGGCGCCCGCCCTGGTGCCGATCCCGCCGCCACCCCGTCTCGGCGGCGGACGGTCCGGCCGGTCGGACGCCACCGGAGGCCCCGCCGGTATCGCGCGCCCGCCGTCACCGACGCCACCGGCCGGTACGCCGACGGGTGGTGCCGGCAGGGCGATGCCGGCCGCCGACCGGGGGCCGGGTCGACCGGACCGGTCGCCGTGCTCGGCAACCGGAACCGGGCGGCTGCGGCCGAACCGGCCGGATGGGAGGGGCCCACCGCCGCCGGTGCCCCCGTCGTCCGGGTCGGCCCAGAACGGCTCTCCGGCCGGGTAGACGACCGGGGTGTCGAGGGTCAGTCCCTGCCGGTCGAAGGTTCCGTCCCTGATCACCTCGGTCACGTCGACCGGCCCGACCGTCACCACCAGGTCCCGGTCGTCCCGGCGCACGTCGAGCACCCGACCGACGCTGCGGCCCGTGACGAACATGACCCGCCCCGGAGCGAGTTCGTCGGCGCGGGCGGCCCGGGGGTCGATGCGCCAGGTCAGTCCGTCGGCGGTGACCGACCTGATCGACTCGCCGCCCCCGGCGACGACGACCACGTCAGGTTGCAGGGTCACCTCGGGGGAGGCCAGCGGTGCCAGCCCGTGTCGCAGCGCGGCGTCGCTCCACGGATCCTGCCCGCCACCCCCGGCCGGGGACCCGGAGCCGCATCCCGTCGCCAGCAGCAGCGCCACGACGACGAACGCGCCGGGTCGGGTCCAGGTTAGGGTTCGCACGACGTTCCACCTCACGGTCGGACGGGATCGGACGGGTCGGTGCCGCACCGGTGGGTCGGGGGCGTTCAGCCGTCGATGGCGTCGAGCAGGCGGCGCAGGACCTGGTCGTAGCCGGCCGGGTCGAGCCGGGTGAAGCTGCTCATGGTGAGGGTGTACGCCCCGGTCCCGTCGACCAGCACGGCCTCGCCCTCGATGTCCTTCACGGCGACGTACGCCATGTCGCCCTGGTCGAGGTCGTCGACCCGGTCGTACCGTTTGCCGGCCTGCTCCCGCTGGTAGGCGAAGGTGCCGTTGCCGGCGATGGTGGACGCGGTGGTGACGGTGAGGCTGGCGACGCCGGCACCGTCGGTGAACAGGCAGCGTCCCTCGTCGACCATCGGCTGCCCGACGAGCGTCGACACCTGCTCGGCGGTGAACGGGCAGGGCGGCGGCCCGGCGGCGACCGCATCGGACTGCGTCTCCGTCTCCGCCCGGTCGGGCGCCGGTGCCGTCCCGGAGGACCCGCAGCCGGTCACCCCGAGCAGGGCGACGACAGCGGGTACGAGCAGGCGACGGATCACCGGGTGACGTGGTTGTCGCATGACGGTTCCTCTCAGATGCGGGTGGCCACGGTGCGGGCCGCCTCGGCGAGCGGTTCGGCGTTCTCGGCGGGGTCGACGAGGCGCACCAGGCGCACGGACACCCAGAGGTCCCCCCGGCGGACGAAGATCTCGGACTCGTCGGCAAGGCACTCGTCGCCGATGCCGGGAAGGGTCCGCAGCTCGTGGCCGAGGCTGCGCTGGATGTCGAGGTACTTCTTGGCGCCGTCACCGACGAAGACCTCGACCTGCGCCGTCGGGCCGGTCACCGGCCCGGTGCGGGTGCAGGTCAGCCCGGCGGGGACCGGATCCTGCAGCGGGGTGCCGGCCAGCCGCTCGGCCTCCTCGTCGGTCAGCAGCATGCAGGGGTCCACCGTCACCGGGGCTGCCGTCGCCGGGTCCACCGCCGTCGGGGTGTCCGCCGGGACGGTGGGTGCCGTCAGCGGGGCGTCCGACCCGGACGGGGTGGCGGCGACCGGGGCGTCGGCGGGTGTCGAGCAGCCGGTCAGCGCGATGACCACCGCAGCGGCCAGACCGGCCACGGGCAGACGCAGCGGGACGGGAGGGGTGGTCACGGGCCTGCCTCCTGGTCGGGTTCGGGGTGCGCGGCCATCTTCGAGAGACAAGGGATCTTGAATAGCCGAGCGTACTTTCGATAGCTGACAAACTTTTCGATAGTCAGCGTTATATCCATTGTGCTGCTAGTATGGGCAGCGCCATGGCCGACGTCAAGGACACAAAGCCGACCCGGCGTTACCACTCCCCCGTGCGGGAGGAGAACGCCCGCCGCACCCGGCGTGCGGTGGTGGCCGCCGCGACCGAACTCTTCGTCGCCCGGGGGTACACCGCCACGTCGCTGGCCGACGTCGCCGCCGCCGCGGGGGTGGCCCGCCCCACCGTGGCCGCCGCCTTCGGCTCCAAGCCGGCACTGCTGCGGCAGGTGCTCGACGAGGCACTGGCCGGCGACGACGCTCCGGTGCCGGTGGCCCAACGCCCCTGGTACAAGCCCGTGTGGGACGCCGACACCCAGCCGGCGGTCCTCGACGCGTACGCCGGGGTGTGCACGCTGATCGGCGGCCGGACGGCGGCGATCTTCGAGACGGTGCGCCGGGCGGCGGACACCGCCGAGGAGGTGGCCGAGGTCTGGGAGACCCTGCTGCGCAACCGCCGGATCGGCGCGCGCAGCGTGGTCGAGCGACTGCGCTCGCTGGGCGGCCCCCTGCGTCAGGGTGCGGACGCGGAGCGGGCGGCCGACGTGGTGTGGTTCTTCAACGATCCGGCGCACTACGCCGCGCTGGTGCAGCGGGCCGGCTGGTCGCCGGACGAGTTCCGGGGGTGGCTCGCCGCCCGGATGCGCGACGCCCTGCTGCCCGACTGATCCACCCGACCTGAGCCGCCCGCCGACGACTCCCCGGCGACCCGCCCGGAGTGCCGCGGGCACACCGGATGTGGGACGGGCCGGTCCGCACTAGGGTCGGAGCATGGAATTCCGACACCTGGGCCGCTCCGGCCTGATGGTCAGCGAGATCTCGTACGGCAACTGGATCACCCACGGCTCGCAGGTGGCGGAGGACGCCGCGTTCGCGTGCGTCCGGGCCGCCCTGGACGCCGGCATCACCACCTTCGACACCGCAGACGTGTACGCCGGAACCCGCGCCGAGGACGTGCTCGGCCGGGCGCTGCGGGACGAGCGGCGCGAGGGCCTTGAGATCTTCACGAAGGTCTACTGGCCGACAGGTCCCGGCCGCAACGACCGCGGCCTGTCCCGCAAGCACATCATGGAGTCGATCGACGGCTCGTTGCGCCGGCTGCGAACCGACTACGTGGACCTCTACCAGGCCCACCGGTACGACTACAGCACCCCGCTGGAGGAGACGATGGAGGCGTTCGCCGACGTCGTGCACTCCGGCAAGGCCCACTACATCGGTGTCTCCGAGTGGAAGGCGTCGCAGCTCCGCGAGGCCCACCGGCTGGCCCGGGAGCTGCGCATCCCCCTGGTGTCCAACCAGCCGCAGTACTCGATGCTGTGGCGGGTCATCGAGACCGAGGTGGTGCCCACCAGCGAGGAACTGGGCGTCGGGCAGATCGTCTGGTCGCCGATGGCACAGGGCGTATTGTCCGGCAAGTACCTGCCCGGCCAGCCCCCGCCGGCGGGTTCCCGGGCCACCGACGAGAAGTCCGGCGCGGGCTTCATCGCCAAGTGGCTGACCGACGACGTGCTGGTTCGGGTGCAGCAGCTCAAGCCGCTGGCCGAGCAGGCAGGGCTGAGCATGGCGCAGCTCGCCCTGGCCTGGGTGCTGCAGAACCCCAACGTCTCGTCGGCGATCGTCGGGGCGTCCCGCCCCGAGCAGGTGCACGACAACGTCAAGGCCGCCGGCGTCAAGCTCGACGCCGACCTGCTCAAGGCCATCGACGAGATCGTGGAGCCGGTCACCGAACGCGACCCGGCCCGCACCGAGTCCCCCGCCGAACGGCCGTGACGCCCGGTCCGGCCGGCGCGGACGCGTCGGCCGGGCTCAGGGCCGCCAGATACGGATCAGGTCGAGTCCCAGCGCGTACAGGCCGGAGGGCAGTCCGAGCAGGTCGGCGACGGCGAAGACCCCGCCGAAGAACCGTTCGCCGATGGCCGGGTTCCACAGCAGCGCGAACAGCAGGATGAAGCCGTACGGGGCGAACAGGTCGTACATCCGGCGGTACGGGGGGCTCAGCCACGGCTGGAGCATGTTGCCACCGTCCAGGCCCGGCACCGGCAGCAGGTTCAGCACGCTGGCGGTGAGTTGGAGGAAGGCCAGCAGCGCCCACCCGGCCCAGAACTCCAGCGTCCCGCCGCCGGGGGCGACGAGCCGCAGCACCGCCACCAGCACGAGGGTGAACAGCACATTGGTGGCCGGGCCGGCCAGGCTGACCAGGGTGTGCCGCAGGCGCCCCGGTATCGCGTGCCGGTCCACCCAGACCGCCCCACCGGGCAGGCCGATGCCGCCCAGCAGCACCACCACCACGGGCAGCACCACCGACAGCAGCGGGTGGCTGTACTTCAACGGGTTCAGCGTGAGATAGCCGCGGTGGGCGACGCTGCGGTCGCCGGCCCGGAAGGCGACCACCGCGTGGGCGTACTCGTGCAGGCAGAGCGAGACCAGCCAGCCGGTGACGACGAAGCCGAACACGGCCAGCCGTACGTTGCCGGCTCCCTGCCAGGCCAGCACGCCGCAGGTGACGAAGAGCGCGACCAGGCCGAGGAACACCGGGCTGGGCCGCAGCGCCGCCCGGGGGACGCCGAGCACCAGTGGCTCGCCGTCCCCCGGCCGGTCGTACGCCGTCACTCCGCCGCGGGTTGCAGGCTCATCCGGTAGTCCACCCGGTCGTCCTCGACGAGCGCGACCGAGGTGACGCCGGACGCCGCGAGTTCCCGCCAGGTCTGGCCGATCCAGGACTCGGCGTCCGCCTGGCTGCTGAACGACTCGGCCGGCCCCTCGACCGGCTCGCCGTCCACACCCTCGTACCGCCAGCTCCACGCCATGTGCGCGTCTCCCCTCGCCGCTGATGCCCTGTCGGACGGACCCCGACAGCGTAGTCGGCCCCGACGGCGACGGCCGGTCCGCGCCGACGGCAACCGGCCGTGGTCCGCACCGGCGGGGGTCCGGTCCGCGCCGGCGGGGACCGGCCGTGGTTCCCCGGCGCGTGGCGGGGTAACCCGGATATGTCGGTGGCGGGGCGAACCCGCCCGTTCCGAGGACGAGGGAGGCACGATGACCCGGCCGGTACAGGAAATGGACACGGCGGAGCTGCGGGCCATGGCGGTACGCGGCGGGATCGAGGGCGCGCGGGACATGGACCGGGAGGATCTGGTCGTCTCGCTGCTCGCCCGGCCCGGTGAGGGCGCCTGGCAGGAGGATCCGAAGCCCGCCGACGTCAACCCCAACGACTACCGCTTCCACGCCCCCGACGAGCCGTGAGCCGGCTGCGGCGGGCCCGCCGGTGGCACACCTGCGGTGCCGCGCGGCCCTGGCTGCCTCTAAGGTACGGGCATGTCCGTTGACGGGTGGAACACCCTCCTGGTGCTCGGCGGTGTCCGGTCCGGCAAGTCCGAGTTCGCCGAGTCCCTGGTGGTCGACGCGCCCACGGTCCGGTACGTGGCCACCGCCGCCGACCCGACCGACGACGACGCCGAGTGGGCCGCCCGCATCGCCGAGCACCGCTCCCGCCGCCCGGAGACGTGGCACACCGAGGAGACCGCCGACGACCCGCGCCGGCTGGCCGACGTGATCGCCGCCGCCGCGCCCCACGAGACGCTGCTCGTCGACGACCTCGGCGGCTGGGTGACGGTGCTGCTGGATCCGGTCCACCAGCCCGCCGACGACACCGCCACCATCACCGAGCTGGCCCGGGCCGTCCGCGGCTGCGCGGCCCGGCTGGTGCTGGTCAGCCCCGAGGTGGGGTTGTCCCTGGTGCCCACCACCGCGCTGGGCCGGGCGTTCACCGACGCACTCGGCACGGCCAACCGGGCGGTGGCCGACGCCTGCGACGCGGTGGTGCTGGTGGTCGCCGGTCAGCCGTGCTGGCTCAAGCCGACCGCCGGCCCCACCTCGCCCGCCGGCACCGGGCCGGACTCCACCCGCGTCGCCGGCACCGGATCCGGCCCGACGACCGCCGCGCCCACCACCGACACCGTCCCGGCCGCCGGCCCGCCGCCGGTGCCCGCCCAGGGCGCCCCCGCCATAACCGGGACCCCCGCCGACCCGGACGGCACCCCCTGGGCGGCCCCCACCATGGCCCTGCCGATGGTGGCCACGGGCCTG